>JBNJFS010000040.1:0-15003 GCA_051747085.1 Bacteroidota bacterium | reverse complement strand
TTTCTTTGAGTTCTTATGCTCAAAATTATAGTAATTTACGCACGAAAACGATTACGCTTAAAAGTGATACTATACAAATAGATACCTTAAGTATTATCCCGGGTTCAGCTATTTTGTCTACTCAGAATAAAATATTTCCCGACACATTATATCGTTTCAATTATGCACAATCTTTGCTTATAGTATCTCCCAAACCGGCTTCGGATACTAAACAAATGGTTGTTACTTACAGGGTGTTTCCTATCGACTTTTCTTCGACATGGTATCACCGAAAGCAGCGTGACTTTGAGCTTGCCGGACCGGTAATGCTAAAGTCAGAAAGTGATTTGTCCTATTCAAATCTCAATTTTTTTACCGATAATCAACTGGATAAACGGGGTAGTATATCCCGTGGAATCACTATAGGCAATAATCAGAATGCCGTACTTAACTCAAGGCTGAGCTTACAGTTAGATGGTAAAATAGGTGACAATATGAACCTGCTGGCTGCTGTTTCCGATGAAAACATTCCGGTACAACCCGAGGGGAGCTCTCAGCAGATTCAGGATTTTGATAAAGTATTTATTCAATTATATAACGAGAAGTTTAAACTTGTAGCCGGCGATTTTGAGATATCCAGGCCGGTGGGATATTATATGAACGTGAATAAAAAAGCGCAGGGAGGGCTTTTAAATGTTAAATTTCAGGGAAAACAAAAAGCATCAAATGTTTTGGAAACAACTGTTAGTGGAGCCGTTTCCAAAGGAAAACTCTGCCTTAAAAAATTTCAGGGGCAGGAAGGAAATCAAGGTCCTTATAAACTAACAGGTTGTGAAAACGAACAGTTTATTATTGTGCTGGCAGGGACAGAAAAAGTTTATATCGATGGTAAATTGCAGGTTCGTGGAAAAGAGAATGACTATACGATTGATTATAATACAGGAGAAGTTACGTTTACCGCCAACAAGCCTATAACTAAAAACTCCAGGATTACTGTGGAATTCGAGTACTCAGAAAAAAATTATGCCCGGTTTATGCTGTATAGTAGTAACACTTATAGGAACGAAAAGGGAAAATTTTGGCTTAATGTTTATTCAGAGCAGGATAGTAAAAACCAACCTTTAAACCAGGACTTAACACAAGAACAAAAGCAAACGCTGGCACAAGTGGGAGATAATATCCAGGATGCATTTGTTCCTTATGTCGACAGTGTTGATTTTAGAAATGATTATGTGCTTTACGAAAAAACAGATACGATAGTAGATGGGATAAATTATGAGATTTACAAATATTCGACTCATCCCGAAAGGGCTTTTTACCGGGTAGGATTTAGTTTTACCGGAGAACAACAAGGAAACTACATACAAACGAAAAGCAGTGCCAACGGGAAAGTTTATACCTGGGTAGCACCTGTAGAAGGAGTACCACAAGGTAACTATGAGCCTGTGAGGTTGTTGGTTTCACCCAAAAAGCAACAAATGGTTAATGTGGGTGGCGATTTTAGGATTAATAACACCGCTCATTCTTTTTTTGAAATTGCTGTAAGCAATTATGATAGGAATACTTTTTCGGAGAAAGATAACACCGATAATGTCGGGTATGCATTAAAATTAAACGTGGAGAAATCATTATTGAATGCCGATACCCTCAAAAATCGTTTAACTGCAGCCGTAAACTATCAATTAATCAATAAGAATTTTACAGAAATAGAACGATTTCGTCCCGTTGAATTTGAAAGGGACTGGAACATAGAATCTCCGTTTTTTAATGACGAACATTTTGCTGATTTAACACTTCATTACAAGCACAAAGAATATTTTAACGGGCAGTACCAGTTTGCTTTGCTTAACAGTAAAAGCGAATACGAGGGATTACGAAATGTTTTAAATACCTCACTCCGGAAATCGGGATATCAATTCCGGTTGAATTCAAGCTTGCTTAATACAAAGTCTGAAAAAAAAGAAACCCGGTTTATCAGATATATAACAGAAATTTCTAAATCATTTAGCATATTAAAGATTGGTTTTGAAAATGAGCTGGAACATAACGAATGGGTTGATGTGCAGACGGACAGTTTGTTAAACAACAGCTTTAATTTTTCTTCGTACCGTTTTTATATCCAGAACTCCGATTCAGCCGTAAATCAGTTTAACGCAGGATACCTGTTAAGGAACGATTTATTGCCTAAAGATAATCAATTGAACAGGGCTATGCAGTCGGAAGATTTTCAATTAGGATTCGGATTACTGAAAAATCCGGCAAGCATTTTAAAGACCAATATTAACTACCGGAAATTAAAAGTTCTGGACTCTTCTTTAACCAGCAATACTGAAGAAAACACGATTACCGGGCGAGTAAGTTATAAATTCCGATTATTTAAAGGGGCTGTTACTTCATCGTTATTTTACGAAGCCGGTTCGGGGCTTGAACCCAAAAAAGAATATTCGTACCTGAGAGTAGCAGAAGGGCAGGGTACTTACACATGGACTGATTATAATAATAATTCGATTGCAGAGCTGGATGAGTTTGAGGTGGCCAAATTTCGGGATGAAGCGAATTACATCAGGATATATACGCCCGGGAATGAATATATAAAAACCTATAAAAATGAGTATAGTCAGGTTTTAAATATCAGACCCGAAACGATTTGGAAAGATAAAGATGGCCTGCAGAAGGCATTATCAAAATTCTCAAACAGTTTGGCTGTGTTAATGAATCGAAAATCAACCAATACTGATATAGGTCAAAGCTTAAATCCTTTTGCCTTTTCTGATAACGATTCGACCCTGGTGCATTTAAACCAAAATGTTAGAAACACACTTTCTTTTAATCGGTCCAATACAAGTTTTGGAATAGATTATATTTATCAGCAAAATAAAAACATATCATTGCTAACAAATGGTTTTGATGAGCGAAAGAGGATGCAAAACGGAATCAGGGTTCGTTGGAATTTTATTTCAGCTTTCACCTTGCAGAATGAATTTGAAGTAGGAACCAAAGAATATTTTTCGGAATTTTTTAGTGCTAAAAATTATCAATTAGACATTACGCATAATGAATTGAAGATTCAGTACCAGCCAGGGTTTCAAACGAAGATGGAATTAAATTACCGCTATTCCGAGAAAGAAAATACTCAGGCTATGGAAAAGAGTATCTCGCATAAAGTGGGAGCAGAGATTAATTATACTTTTACGCAAAAAGGGAGTATATTAATGCAGGCTAATTATATAAAAATAGGCTATAATGAAGACAGCAATACCTCGTTGGCATACGAAATGCTTGATGGGTTAAAGCCGGGTAATAATGGCACATGGAATGTTTCTATTCAGCGTAAACTGGGTGGATACCTGGAATTAAACCTGATGTACAACGGGCGTTTTTCTGAAAGCATCAAAACAATACATACAGGGAGTATACAGTTACGTGCTTATTTCTAGAAAGCAGCCATCAATAGATCTATATCTTTAGATGGTATTCCAAAATAATTTCCAATACGCGAGTTGGTTAATATGCCATTGTAAATATAAACACCATGCCTTAATCCCATGTCGTCTTTCATCTTTTTATTCATCCCGCCTGCTTCGGCAATGCTTAATAAAAGAGGGCTAAACACATTGCTTAAGGCAATGGATGCCGTACGTGCCACTCGTGAAGCAATATTGGGAACGCAATAATGAATAACGCCGTGTTTGGTATATACCGGATTGGAATGAATCATACATTCGGATGTTTCAATACATCCACCCTGATCAATACTTAAATCAACAATAACAGCTCCCTTTTTCATTTTTTTAACCATATCTTCGCTAATAAAATGTTGAGGTCCTTTTTCTCCAAAATGAACAGCCCCTATAACCACATCGGCAGACTTTAGATGTTTTTCAATTACTTTAGGATGAAATACAGAAGTAAACAGGCGCTGTGAAAGGTTGGTTTGTAATCGTTTCAACTTGGTAATAGAGCGGTCGAATATTTTAATAAATGCCCCGAGTCCAAGAGCTGCCCTTGCAGCATATTCGGCCGCTGTTCCGGCACCTAATATTAGAACTTCGGTGGATGTAATTCCGGTAACCCCGCCAAGCAATACACCTTTTCCTTCGTGAACATTACTTAAATATTCGGCAGCAATTAGTATTGATGTGGTTCCGGCAATTTCACTCATTGAACGAACAACCGGGTAACAGTGGTCTTTATCTTTTAGTCCTTCGAAAGATATGGCCGTTATCTTTTTTTGCATCAATTTACGGATATATTCTTCAGATTGTGATAAGAAGTTAAGCGATGAAAAAAGAATCTGGTTGGTTTTAAATAGTTCTAGTTCTTTAATGGTGGGGGGGGCAATTTTTAAAATAATATCGCATTGATAAACATCTGATTTTTTAGTAGCAATTTGTCCACCACATTCGCTATAATCGTTGTTGGAATAATTGGCCGCAACACCGGCATCGTTTTCAATAATTACTTCATGTCCGTTATTTACTAAAAGCTCAACTGCTTCGGGAGTTAATCCTACACGACTTTCATATTTTCTGTATTCTTTCGGGATTCCGATAACTAATTTTTCAGTTTTTTTCCCAATTTCAAGCATCTCTTCTTGTGGGAGCAGGCCTGTATTTCCAAAAGAATAGTTTTTTTGTTCTTTTTTATCCGACATAAGGCATTCTGATTAATAGTAATATTGAAGAAGCCCAAAATAGTATTTTTTTGGGGCATTATCAAGTATTTTTAACAGGGATATTTTGGGGATGGTTTCTTTAGTGGATATTTATGGTGCGACTGCCATCTTCATTTTCTACCATCTGAACAAACACAACATGTTCGGGTAAAATTTCTGCAACTTTATCCGGCCATTCTATAAAGCAGTAATTTCCAGAGAAAAAATAATCTTCATAACCAAAATCAAATACCTCTTCAATTTTTTCTATTCTGTAAAAATCAAAATGATAAATAGTATTTCCATTGCTGGTTTGATACTCGTTTATTAAAGCAAAAGTAGGGCTTGTAACAATCTCAACAACCCCCAACTCATTACATAAAGCCTTAATAAAAGTTGTTTTTCCTACACCCATAGGGCCAAAAAATGCAAATACCTTTTTGTTTTGTATGAGCCGCAAAAATTTCTCGGCCACTACATTTAAATCTGATAATGATTTTAACACTAATGAGTTCATATATGCAAGGTAGCAAAAAAAATTAAAAATTGGGAGATAATTTGATAAATGGGATAATCATCTCTTCCATTGATATTCCGCCATGCTGAAATGTGTCTTTATAATATTTCACGTAATAGTTGTAGTTGTTTGGATAGGCCAGGAAGTCGTTATTTAAAGCAAAAATGTATGATGTGCTGATATGTGACTTGGGTAAATGAATCTTTTCTGGATTTGGCACTCCATATACTTCTTTAGACTTGTAATTCAGGCTTTTCCCGTTTTTGTAACGTAAATTAGTCGATGTGTTTTTATCGCCCACTACTTTAACGGGATTTTTAACCCTTATCGTTCCGTGGTCTGTAGTGATAAAAATTTTAACTTTTTCTTTTTGTAACTCTTTAATTAATGTAAATAATGGCGAATGTTTAAACCAGGATAAAGTGAGCGATCGGTAAGCCGGTTCGTCATTTGCAAGCTCTCGTATCATTTCTATTTCAGTACGGGCATGCGAAAGCATGTCGATGTAGTTATAAACCAGGATGTTGAGCTGGTTGTTTAGAAGATCCTGAATATTTTCTACAATTTTTTCCCCTTTTTTAAGCTGATTTACTTTTTCGTAAGCGTATTTGTATTTTTTACCAAATCTTGATAATTGTTTTTCAAACAACTCTTTTTCTCTTAAGTTTTTTCCCCCTTCTTCCTCATCATCTAACCATAAATCAGGATATAAACGGCTAATTTCAGCAGGCATCAACCCTGCAAAAATTGCATTTCTTGAATATTGTGTAGCTGTTGGTAATATACTGCAATACAACTCCTCGTTTTCTACTAAAAAGTAATCACTAACTAAAGGTTGTATCAACTTCCATTGGTCGTATCGGAAATTGTCAATAATTATTAAAAACACTTTTTCACCTTTATCCATTGCCGGGAAAATACGATCTTTAAACAGGTTAGGTGAAAGTATTGGCTTGGACTCTTTTTTTTCGGAAAACCAGGATGCGTAATTTTTTTGAATAAATTTACCAAACCCCTTGTTTGCTTCGCTTTTCTGCATTTGGAATACTTCCTGCATACCTGAGTCCTTATTTTCTTCAAGCTCCAACTCCCAGAAAACAAGTTTTTTATATAGCTCAACCCATTGGCCAAAAGAGTTAGCATCTGAAATTTGCATTCCAATTTTTCCAAACTCAGACTGGTAAGATGAAACGGCTTTTTCAGAAATCAATCGTTTGGTATCCGTATTTTTTTTTATGCTTAATAGAATTTGCTTTGGGTTTACCGGCTTTATTAAATAGTCAGCTATTTTTGAACCAATAGCTTCGTCCATGATATCTTCTTCTTCGCTTTTGGTAATCATAATTACCGGGATCGCGGGTTTTTCTTCTTTAATAATGTTTAATGTTTGTAATCCGCTTAATCCGGGCATATTTTCATCGAGAAAAATCAGGTCGAAATTTTGGTTCCTTACCAGTTCAATCGCATCGTCACCATTACTGGCAGTTACAACATCAAAACCTTTCTCTTTAAGAAAAATAATATGAGGTTTTAATAAATCAATCTCGTCATCGGTCCAAAGTATCTTTAACTGCTTCATGGGCATAAAAAATTTTAAATGCAATTCATAAAATAACAAATAATAATGATTATAAAAACTTATTTAAAATTAATCGGGATAATTGTTTCTAAAGTATATTAAATAATCACCGACAGATTTTTCTTCGAAAAGTTTTTCAAGATTTTTCTCTGATATAATAAAATGCTGAAATTCATCTGATTTTATATTTCTAAAAATAGTTTCTTCTTCTATGTTAAACTGATTATGATATTCTTTTGCTTTTTGAGCATTGTCAAAACGCTTAACAAGAATAATTTCAACAAACTCGTTTAGGCTTTTATTATCGATTTCATAATTTTCCTGAATAAAGAAATCGAGATTAAAGTTAATGAGATTAAATCTTAGCTGATTGATATCTGCTGATTTATTGATAGCAATACCCAATAAGTGTTTACTCTCAGGATTATAGTCATAAATTTCTGCAATTTCTTTCAGTTTTTCCTGAGTGATTTGTTCTGCGGCATCATCGGTTTTTTCTTCATTACCCTGACTTGTCTCATCTTTTTCACTAAATTGTTTTAGTTCGTTAGCACGGATAGTGGCTAGCATTTCTTCAGACAAGTTAGCCACAGGGTCGGTAGAGAATTCATCGATAATTTTTTCCAGTTCTTTTTTTATGGATGAGGCACCATATAACTCGCTCATCGAGAGCGTTTTGACAAACCTGTATTTAGGCTCATATTCGGTATCTTTATATTCTTCAAGCGCCTGATTGCTGCGTTGGATAACCTCTCTGTATTTTTTGTTTTTATATAGATTTAACGTTTGTGTATAATCATTTTTCTTTTTCTGTTCTTCTTCTTCATATTGTTTAAAATAATTAGGGTCGAGGAGTACTTTAGCATGTTTTGATTCAGGATAATTCCTGATAATCATATTTTTATATATGTTGGCCTGACTTTGGTTGTTTTGTTGCTGGTAAACTTTATACAAACCGTAATAAGCAGCAACCTTAAATTCACTTTCGGGATAACGATCGATTAATTCTTTATATGCATCAATTGACAGGGAATAATCTTTTAAATCATTACGGTAAACTTCGCCTAAATTGTACAACGCATTTTGTATTTTTTTATGCGATACCTGCATTGCAGAATCTGTTAGAGGCAATTCAACAAGATAATATTCGGGTTTGTTTTCATCGAGTCCTTTTTTTGGGTCAAGAACTTCATCGCTGAGTTCATCCTGGTTAATTTGTTCAATGCCTAGTAATTGCTTACTGGATCTGCGCCAGTTGTCTTCCAGCTTTCTGTCTCCCCATTTTCTTCTAAATTCAGGCTCTCCAAAACTTTTTGCATCCTGATTGTAAAAATACCATTTGCCGCTTTGATTATTTAATCCATCGTTGCGATTACGATTTCCCGGATATATCTCCTGGTTATTGCGCCCTCTTTCTCTGCGTTGTTTTTCGGC
The DNA here is from genome assembly GCA_051747085.1 of Bacteroidota bacterium. Lineage (GTDB taxonomy): Bacteria > Bacteroidota > Bacteroidia > Bacteroidales > UBA12077 > UBA12077. Next base: position 6,840 of record JBNJFS010000040.1, on the reverse strand, counting down.
TTCTTCTGTATTACGTTGTTGAATAATTTGTTGGATAAATCTTTTTCGTTCACTTTCGCTCATGGCAGCTACCTTTTGTAAGCTATCCTGGTGTTGTACTGTTTTTAGATTTTTAACCAGTTTGGATAGATAGGTGTTTTTTCTTGCCAATGCTCTGTAGTCTGGGAATTCAGGATCAAGCGATACCATAGCACTGTCGAAGTAGGCTTGAGATTCCATGTAATTATGTTGATCGAAGAAAGTGTTTGCCAGTGCCAGGTAGGTTAATCCTTTTTGGTTTCTATTACCCATACTGTTTTGTGCAGATAATTGATAATATTTTATAGCTTCATTTATATTTCTCCGATTTATTTCTAATTGCCCCAATGCATAATAGATTTGATCCTGATATTCATCATTTTTTTCGTCTTTAAGCATTTTTAAAAGCTCTGCTTCAATGGTTCTCCCCGAGCGTTCGCTACCTGAAAAAAGTGTAGCCCTCTTTATTTTTGAGTTAAAGGTCATCTCATAGGGCGGATTCATTTTAATGACTTTCTCGTATAATTTCGATGCTTCGTTAAACTGGTTAAGTTCTTCTTTAATCTGAGCCTGAATAAATGTTAGTCGTAATTTATCTTTTTTCTTTTTGGCTTCTTTCAGGGCTTCCTCAACAAATGGCTCGGCTTGTTTAACCATGTTTTGTTTAAGATAGAAGTCTGCTGCCGTTAAGTTTCTTTCGTAGGTTAAGTCTTCGGGATATTCAATATCGGTTAAAATCAGGTCTAAGTATTCTTTTGCCTCTCGAAAATCGCTTAACTCGACATTTGCCCTGACTAACCAATTGTAAGCAAGAAAACGTGTTTCTTTATCTTTAAATTGATTAATAATGTAATTAAAGGTTTGTATGGCACTCTGGTATTCTGTTTGGTAGAAAAATGCCTTTCCCATTAACAGGTAAGCATCATCAATAAAAATATTGTATTCGTTTTTATTGTAAAATTCTTTATCTTTTGATGACAATATGCCCTTTCCCTGATCGGGTTTGGCCGTTATGGAGTGCATTTTTATAGACTTGCTCGATTTTTCAATCGTTCGGTCCATTTGGGGTTTTAACCCGGCTGCTATTTCTTCATCGCCATAAGTAAATATGGGTAAAATTCTCGAGTAATCATCCTGATAATTTTCCCGGTATTTTTTAACCCCCTCTTTAAAACTTTCGCCTCCGTTAAAAAGGATGTTGTATTTTGTGGTTAATGCATGATAAAACCGGGTTAATCCGGTATTTTTTTGTGTTGAACACCCCACCAGGAAAAACAATATCAATAAACAAAAAAAATAACTCCTTCTTATTTTCGTCACAGATAAAATAGATTTTTTTATTTGCTAAAATAACTCAAATTTTAAACAAATAGTATGTAAAGAATTAATTTCCCTTTAAACAGGAATGATAAATGAGTATTTTTTGATTAAAAGAAATTGAGAGCACAGAATTTATCGTGTCATTAAATATCCTCCTTTATCACCCCCTTCGGGGCCTAGTTCGATTAAGTAATCAGCTGCTTTATATAACCAGGGGTGATGTTCAATAATATAAAGCGTATGCCCCAGGTTACGCAAATTTATCAATACTTTTAATAGTTTTTCTATGTCATAAAAATGGAGGCCTGTTGTGGGTTCATCAAATAAATACAGGCATTTTTTATGGTTTTGTTTGATTAATTCTTTGGCCAGCTTTAATCGTTGAGCTTCACCGCCGGAAAGTGTAGTTGCTGACTGACCCAGTTTGAGATGGTCTAATCCTAAATCGTTTAACAATTGGAATGATGTTTTTAGTTTTTCTTCAGAAGCGAATATTTCTGCTGCTTTGTGTATTGTCAATTCCAGTATATCAGCAATGGTAAAATCATTCCACTTCACTTGCAGTATATCCCGGCTAAACCTTTTTCCTTCGCATATTGGGCAAGGGATCCAAACATCCGAGAGGAAATCCATCGCAATTTTTAACTGTCCCTGCCCTTTACAGTTTTCACATCTTCCGCCCTTTGTGTTAAAGGAAAAGTGTGTTTTTTTTAGATTTAGATTTCTAGCAACTTTTGTCGATGCAAAGAGTTCTCTTATTTCATCATAAATGCCAAGAAATGTTGCCGGTGTACTTAACGGGTTGTTTCCTACAGGTGTTTGATCCATGGTTAGAATGGTATCAAATGCTTCAAATCCCCGGATAGATTTGCAATTTATGGCTCTTTTTTTATGGGCTGATAGAGCAATTACATCAAACAATAAACTGGATTTCCCACTTCCGGAAACTCCTGAAAAAACCGTTAATCCGTTGATGGGTAATGTTAAATCTAAATTTTTAAGATTGTGGGCATTTGCTCCTTTTATTTGTAACTTAAAATCTAATTCCAGGTTGGATTTTTGGATTTCGAATGAATAATTTTTCTGCAGGTATTTTGCTGTTAGCGTTTTATTGTTTTTTATGAATTTTTCAAGATTGCCTTCACCTATTAATCTTCCGCCTTTATCACCCGCCTTAGGGCCTAATTCAATGATATGATGTGCCGACTTTATGATGTTCTCATCATGCTCAACCACCACAACGGTGTTATTTTCTGCTAGCTGATGTAATAGTTTAATCAGGTTTTGTGTATCTTTTGAGTGCAAACCAATGGTAGGTTCATCCAGAACATAAGTTATTCCGGTTAATTCGCCACCGATTTGAGCGATCAATCGTAATCTTCTTCCTTCCCCTCCGGATAAGGTTGTAGTTCCACGTTGAATGCTTAAATAGCCCAACCCGATATTTTTCATGGCTCTTAACTTTTCTTCGCATAAACGTATTATTTCTGTACTTATGCGTTGCTCCGAATTTGACAAAAACTTATTCAGGTTCTTGAAAAAAAGAATCGCTTCAGTGGCTTCCAGCGTGGCAAGATCTGCAATATTCTTACCGGCAACCCGGTATTTTAACGCTTCCTTGTTTAATCTTGAACCATTGCAATTTTGGCATTTTATTTCTTTCATTAAAGCGGTTACGTCAGCACCTCCTTGCTTGTCATGTTTTCGAACGTATTCATCGTTAATATAATGAATAAGTCCGGGCCATTTTCCTTTAAACCGGTGAATGCCTTCCCTGTTTTTCCGTTTGTAGTTCCAGGCTACCTCATATTTTTTATTGCCGGTTCCATATAAAGCGATTTCTTTGGCTTTATTACTTAAATCTTTCCATGGTTTTGAAAAATCAATTTTTTGCTCTAACCCAACATTATCAAGGATAGCCATATACTGGCCATACGGGTCGCCATAAAATCGTCCGGTTTTATTACCGTTCATGGCACCATTTTTTAATGGCCATTCGGGCCGGGAAATTAACCGTTCTGGATCGCAGGTTAATTCAATGCCTAAACCATTGCATACAGGACATGACCCCGCCTGATGATTAAATGAGAAATGATTGGAAAGCAGGGTGCATTTATTTCCTTTTGGGTCTTTTGAAATCCTGGAATATAATAATCGATATAAATCGTATAAACCGGTAATGGTTCCAACGGTAGCCCTTGGATTGCGTGTAATCGATTTGTTGTCAATGGCAATAGTTGGCGTTAATCCTAAACTTTCCACCATATCAGGACGGGGCTTTTGTTGGATTAAACTTCTTGCATACGTAGAAAAGCTTTCGGTAAACCGCAATTGACCTTCGGTAAAAAGCGTATCGAAAGCCAATGAAGATTTTCCGCTACCACTAACTCCGGTAATTACTGTTAGCTTATTTATGGGAATTTTAACATCAATTTCTTTTAAGTTGTGTGTTCGAACTCCTTTTAATTCAATAGGATTTTTAATGATTTGTTCCAGCTCCTTTTTTTCTTCCGGTTGCTTAGCCTTCTTGGTTTTTGTTAATGCCTGTGCAGTATACGATTTTTTAGAGCGTAATAAATCATTAAAACTTCCGGAGAAAATTACTTCACCACCATAATCACCTCCTTCAGGGCCTAAATCAACAATATGATCGGCATACCTTATTACTCCTTCGTCGTGTTCAATGACAATAACGGTATGCCCCTTTTGAGTTAGGTTTTGCAATGCCTTTAACAGGATGGAAACATCGTAAGGATGAAGTCCGGTGGTAGGCTCATCGAAAAGATAAAGGGTGTGGTTTTTCGAAGGTTTTACCAGCTCGGCAGCTAATTTTAATCGTTGCGCTTCGCCACCGGATAACGTAGTAGCCGATTGCCCTAATGCCAGGTATCCCAGTCCCAAATCATGCATCGTTTTAAGATAATGATGAATGGTTGGTTCATCTTTAAAAAATGTTAGGGCGCCTGAAATTTCCATCTCAAGAATATCTGCGATATTTTTTCCTTTATATTTTATTTTCAGTGTTTCATCATCGTAGCGTTTTCCCCGGCAGGTTTCACAAGTGGTTTCAATGTTGGCTAAAAAGTGCATTCCGGTTTGAATGATCCCGGCACCCTGACAGGTTTCACATCTTCCGCCCCGGGTATTAAAAGAGAAATGCCCCGATTTCCATTTTCTATTTTTTGATTCAGGCAACGAAGCAAATAATTTGCGAATCAAATCAAACAACTTTGTATAGGTGGCCGGATTGCTTCGCGGTGTTCGCCCGATGGGCGTTTGATTGATTTCAATTATTTTCTGAACAGGCGTATCTTCAATAATCCTGTTTACTTCTAATTCATCTGTTTTTTCGTGATTAAGCTTCTTCTCAACATATTTTCCAATGACCTCAAAAACCAGTGTGGATTTTCCGGCACCTGAAACTCCGGTAACAACATTCAATGCATGTAAACGAAAATCTGCATTGATATTTTTAAGGTTATGAAGTTTTGCTTTCTTTACGGTTAACCATTTTTCTTCTAGTTTCTTTGGGGAGTTATTTTTAATTGAGTTCTTATTTAAATATTTTAATGTTTCACTCTCGGCACATTTAACTTCTTGTAGGTGATTTAAATCAGTGTCAAATAAAATTTTTCCTCCATCTTTTCCTGCTTTTGGTCCAACATCAATAATACGGTCGGCACAGAGCATGGTTTCTTTATCGTGTTCAACAACCAAAACGGTGTTGCCCTGATCACGCAGCCGTTTCATAATTTTTATCAGCCGTTCGTTGTCTCTCGGATGTAACCCGACAGAAGGCTCATCCAGGATATATAAGATTCCGCGTAGTCCGTTACCAACCTGTGTGGCCAATCTTATTCTTTGTGCTTCGCCACCCGAAAGGGTTGTGGATTCGCGCATGAAGGTTAAATAGCCTAATCCAAGCTCTTCGAGAATAGAACAGCGTTCAATGATTTTATTTTTTATCGGTAGAAATACCTCTTTTTCGGTTTTGTTTACTGCAATGTTTTCAACAGATGTTCTTAAACCGGATATGGATAAAGCGCTATAATCCACAATATTTTTTTGGTTAAAAGTAACCGAAAGCGCTCTGATGTTAAGCCTTTTGCCGTTACACTGATTACACTTAACGGTTTTGGCAAATCGCAGAATATTTGGATTTCTGTCCACACGTAAAATATTTTCCATGATGGGTATAATCCCTTTATAATACCCTTCTTCACGTGGTTTGGCAGTAATTCCGCTCCATTTCATGCGCGATTCGAGCGTATGTTTACCAAATGGGATTTTGATTTTATTACTTCCGTAAAAGATAATATTTTTTTGTTCACCCGTTAAATCATTCCATGGGATATCCACATTAAACCCTTCGGAGCGGCAAACCCTGTCGAGCACATCGATGGTAACTTGTGAATAAATGGTATAACCCGATGGAGTGGTTATTTTTAAGGCTCCCTCACGTAAGCTTTTCGTTGGGTCTTTAATTAATAATTCCGGGTCAATTTGGTCTTCAACGCCAAGCCCTTTACAATGCGGGCAATAACCCTCCGGGCTGTTAAAAGAGAACAGGCTTCGTGATAATTGAATATTCGAAAATTGTTCGGATTTTTTCCCTAAACGGGCAAACAGTAAACGCAGGTAATCATAAATTTTGCTCATCGTTCCAACGGTAGAACGGGGGTTACGACTGACCGTTTTTTGGTCGACAGAAATGGCCGGCATCAACCCCTCGATTCGATCTACCTCAGGGCGGCTCATTTTAGCTAAAAACTGGCGGGCATACGAAGAAAATGATTCGAAATACCGGCGCTGGCTTTCTTTACAAATAACATCATATACCAATGAAGATTTTCCGGATCCGGAAATTCCGGTAATACAGGTTATTTGGTAATGAGGAATGGTTAAGCTTATATTCTTTAAATTATTTTCACTTGCTTTCTCAATTAGGATATGTTGCATTGCTTTTTAGCATTAGATCAATTCTATTCAAAAAATACTTTTTAAAATATCAACGAAATTAAAATTTTATTTACTTTAATCAGTATGTTGGATATTAATTAATACGTTTAAGTATAAAAAAATAAGAATTTGTAATAAATTCGTTTTTTTTAGTACTAACAAATCAAAAATCCAATTATTAAAGGTTTGAATGATTCAAAATTAAAAAAGGAATTTATTTCGCTCATTGAAAAACACCAGGGGATAATCCATAAAGTTGCTCGAATGTACTGTGATAACAGTGAATGCCGGCAGGATTTATTTCAGGATATATTAGCTCAGTTATGGAAGTCGTATCCTTCATTTAATCATCAGTCAAGATTTTCAACCTGGATGTACCGGGTGGCTTTGAATACAGCCATTGCACAATTTAAAAAAGACAAGAAAAATGTTGAAGAAGCAACTCCTCAAATGCCCATTCATATTACTGAGGGTGAAACTTACGCTGAAACAGAAGATCGAATTAACATGGTCCATAAAGCAATTAGCAGGTTAAATAAAGCC
>JBNJFS010000039.1:0-15297 GCA_051747085.1 Bacteroidota bacterium | reverse complement strand
TTCATTAATATAAAGCTCTTCGGCCCAAAGCATTCTATCGTCTTGTGAGAATTGCCATGGTGCTCCATTATTTTCGATATTGTTAAAAATCACATTCAGCTCGCCCGGAGATGCTGCCTGCTCCATTACAATATAGCGCCGTAGTTCCAAAATCAGCGATACCTGATCGATATTCACCGGGCAAGCAACGGTACAGGCATTACAAGTGGTGCATGCCCATATTTCTTCAGCCGTAATATAATCGAATAATGATTTATCATCGGTATAATCCATTCCGTTTTTATCGATATTTTTACCCAACAGTTCGAGTCTGTCGCGAACATCCATCACCAGTTTTCGTGGAGATAGTTTTTTTCCGGTAATATTTGCCGGGCAAACACTGGTACATCGCCCACACTCTGTACATGTATACGAGTCCATTAAATGTTTCCATGTAAGTTGTCTTACATCATGTGCACCAAAAGCAACTTCTTCTTCTCCCTCTTCTACGGGTGGCTCTTCACCTGATAACATGCTTTTCACCTCTTTGGTTATAGAAGGCATATTAGCAATTTTACCGGTAGGATCGAGTTTAGAATAAAATACATTTACAAATGATAAAAACACATGAAAATGTTTTGAATAAGGGATATAGTTTAAAAATAAAAATACGCCAACTATATGCAACCACCAGCACAACCGCTCAATAAAAATTAAAGTGTCGGAAGGTAAATTACTAAGCAGAGGTATTAAAGCCGAGCTAAAGAAAAATGACCCAACTTTATCGTAATGTTCAACACCTCTTGTTTGCAATATTGCATCAGAAGCATTCATAAAAAATATCGATGACATTAAAACAACCTCTGTAATAAGAATGATGTTTCCGTCTAATCGAGGCCAACCTTTCATTTCAGGTTTCCAAAAACGATCGGTCTTAAGAATGTTCCTACGGATTAAAAATATTAAACAACCAAAAATAACCAGAAGCGCAAAAAATTCAAAAAAGCCAACAATTACAGGATAAAAACCGCCTGTAAATGATAATGCACGGTGTGTACCGGCAATACCATCAATAAATATCTCAATCATTTCAATATTAACCAGAATGAATCCTGCATAAACAAAAATATGCAAAATAGCAGCAATCGGGAATCCAAACATTTTTGATTGCCCGATAGCAACCTTTAGTACCAGCCACCATCTTTTTTTTCTGTTATCTTTAATCTCAACATCTTTTCCAAGTTTTATATTCCTTGATATCTTTTTAATATTCCGGGAAAAGAATGCTACTGCTGCTGCCAGCAATAAAACAAAAATAATACTACTAATCATAGTTCTTTTAAGTTTATTAGTATATCAATTTTTTTAAAATAAGATGCCAAAATAAAAATTAATTGGTATAAAACAAATTATTATTATTAATGGCAGCTTGTATTAATCATCAAATCAGATTCTTAGATCTATAAAAAAGCACAAAGACAAAAGATATTTTTTCAGGCTTTTGTCTTTGTGCTATACTCATATTATATGATTCCTTTAATTAAAGTTCTTTTATTGCTTTTATCAATTCGGGTAATATCTTTTGTGCATCACCAACAACCCCGTAATCAGCAGCCTCAAAAATTGGAGCATCTTTATCGTTATTAATGGCCACAATACATTTTGAACCACTAATACCAGCCAAATGCTGAATGGCACCTGAAATACCAATAGCAAAGTAAAGATTAGGAGCAATAATTTTACCGGTTTGTCCGGTATGTTCTTCGTGCGGACGCCATCCTTCGTCGGATACAGGGCGTGAACAAGCAGTAGCACCATTAAGCAGACCTGCAAGCTCTTCTATTGGAGCCCAGTTCTCTGGCGACTTCATTCCGCGACCACCAGAAACAACAATTTCAGCATCGGTTAATAGTAACTGTCCTGTTTGCTTTTGTACATCCTTAACTTGTGTTTTTATCTCTCCAATTTGTGCATCAAATTGTTCAATTGATGCATCTTTAGCATTCTCAATTAACTCGAACGAGTTTTGTGCCATGGTTAAAATCTTAACATCTGATTTAAGCACAACATGAGAAAAAGCTTTTCCCGAGAATACTTTTTTATAAATAGTAAACGGCTCAACGCTTGTGGGTAATTTTGTTACCGCAGAGCCAAGTCCGGCCTTTAGTTTAACGGACAACCTGGGAGCCAGCGCTTTACCCATATTATTATGAGCTATAACCAAAACTTTAGCATCTTCTTTTTCGGAAACTTGTGCAATAACAGAAGCGTAAGCCTGATTATCCAATACCTTTAATTGATCGTTGTTTACAGCAACCACCTTATCGGCGCCATAGTTGCTTAATTTTTTCAATTCATCTTCCTGTACATCACCAATTGATAATGCTACGGTTTGGGTATTTAGCATTTCTGCAACTTTGCTTGCATAGGAAACCAATTCGAAGGATAACTTCTTAAATTTCCCATCCCAATTTTCTGTAAATACTAATACTGACATATCTTATTTTATTAAATTCTGAATGATTAATTATTTATTTTAAAGAACTTTGGCCTCATTTTGAAGCATATCTACCAACTCTTTAACATTTTCCGGTTCAACCATTTTACAAGGAGGTTTAGGTTTTGGCAACTCGAATTCTACAAATTCGGTTAAAGCCTCAACATCAATAGGTTGAACAACATTTAAAGGTTTTTTACGGGCCATCATAATTCCACGCATTGCTGCAATCATGGGTTCTTTAGCAATACCCTTTTGTACTATCGTTACAACCGGAAGTTCTGAAACCACCTGATCGTGTCCGCCATCAATATCGCGAGTAATCGTAAGTTCACCATTTTCAAAATCAACTGAAGAAACAGCTGATACAGAAGGAATTTCTAAGAATTCTGCTAACATACCACCCACTGCAGATCCGTTATAATCACTCGATTCAATACCTGCAAAAATAATATCGTGCGGATTATTTTTAACATACTCAGCAATTTGTGCTGCAACAAAATATGCATCTATTGGTTCTGCATCAATTCGAACTGCATCATCGGCTCCAATAGCTAATGCTTTTCTAATGGTTGGTTCGGCATCTTTCCCGCCAACAGTAATTACCGTTATATTATCAATCGAATTTGCAGCATCCTGTTTTAATTGAATTGCCCTGGTTAATGCAAGCTCATCCCAGGGATTAATAATCCATTGTACTCCGGTGGTATCAAAAGCTGTATTATCATCTACAAACTTTGCTTTTGTTGTAGTATCCGGAACATTACTTAAGCAAACTAGAATTTTCATTTAATTACTATTTAAGTTAACAATTCTATTATTTTAATAATTATTGTGATTCGAAAAAATGTACTATTCGTACTCCAAGTAAAAATACTATATTTCAATATACTGGGTTTCAAAAGACTCAATCAATCCAATATAATCTAAAAACCAATTTCATTAACAAGTGGGCAAATATAAAAATAGTTGTTTTACAAAACAAGAAACCAAACTTACTAATAATTATGCAAATATATACATACAATAAGTTTAGAATTTATCTCCCGGGTTTTAAAAAACTGAACAAACATAACTAAAAATTTCTATTTAAATAAATTAGTGATAATTAGCTATCAACAATATGCTTTCAAATTATCAACATTTTACTTCATGAATATATATGTTCCGATTCCAATTTATTTTCTCTCAAAAAATTCGTTTAGTTTTTCTAATTTTATGGTTAATAATCATTATCCATTAATTTTTGTAATTATCCAATATAATGAATTTCAGAAGCACCCTTAAATCTTTAGGCCCGGGGTTATTGTGGGCAGCAGCTGCTATAGGTGTATCTCACTTAGTTCAATCTACACGCGCCGGAGCTATTTACGGTTTTCAATTAGTGGGTATTATTTTACTCATCAACTTATTGAAATATCCTTTTTTCGAGTTTGGCCCAAGATATGCATCTGCAACGGGTGAAAGTCTACTGCATGGATACAAACGATTAGGAAAATGGGCTGTTATATTATATCTGTTGTTAACTATTGCCACGATGTTTACGCTTCAGGCAGCCATAACGGCTGTTACTGCGGGACTATTTTCTTTTGTTTTTCCAAATACATTTGGTATGATTACCTGGTCGGTAATTATTTTAACGATAGCAACCATCATTGTTGCTTTTGGGAAGTATTCATTTTTAGATAAAATCATTAAATTCATTATTATCTTATTGGCATTATCAACCATTATAGCTGTTGTTTCTGCTTCTTCCCGGGGATTTAATCCCAATCCGGAATTTTCTGCTACTTTTAACTGGAGTTTTGGAGATCTGGCCCTATTAATTGCATTTGCCGGTTGGATGCCATCAGCCATTGACATTTCCGTATGGCATTCCTTTTGGTCGGTAGCCAAAAGAAAACAAGGCAACCATATTCCATCGGTTAAAGAATCCCTGTTTGATTTTAATGTCGGGTATATCGGTACATCGATTTTATCCATAGGATTTTTATCGCTGGGGGCATTGGTAATGTATGGTTCTGGGAATACTTTCTCTGAGAACGGGACGGTATTTGCCGGGCAGCTCATTCATTTATTTACAAATAACCTGGGTAGTTGGGCATATATTTTTATTGCAGTGGCCGCATTAACCACCATGTCGAGCACAACGTTAACCTGTTTAGATGCTTATCCCCGGGTTTTAAAACCAACCACCGAACTGCTGTTTCCAAAATTAAAAAAGAATACTTCGGACAACTGGAACTGGTTATCATGGATGTGGTTAATAATACTGCTTTCCGGAACAATACTCATCCTCTTATTCTTTTTAAAAGGAATGAGTTTTTTAGTGGATTTGGCCACTACATTATCATTTTTAACCGCCCCGGTTTTGGGATATTTAAACTTTAAAGTAGTGATGAGTAAAAATGTAACCGAAGAGTACAAGCCAAAAAGGTGGTTACGATTTTTATCCTGGACAGGTTTAATAGTATTAACCGCAGTGGGTATTTATTATATCATTTGGAGAATTTTCATCTTATAGATTTTATACTATGTAATTTAGTTAGCTCCACTAGTTTGCCCACGTTGAACTTAATATTACAATAAAATTATTCTTAAAGGCTAATACTCCTTAAATTTTAAAATAGAGTTTTTTTATGGATAAATTACTTCCTTTCATTCATGAAAAAGTTAATAAAATTTATGAATACGTCAGGTTAAATTTGAGAAAAAAAGTATTTTGCATAAATTTAGCTTTAAATAATAAACTAAAATAAATGCAACCAATATCTCTTATTACTTCTAATATAAACATTATTAGTCAGTTATTATTTTTAATCATCGTTATTGCTTCAATTATTGTTTCCATAGTTATTTTACTCGAAAACCGGAATCCGATAAGGGCTTCAGCACTTATTCTTTTACTCTTAGCTTTACCCGGAGTTGGATTATTAATATATTTCTTTTTGGGAAGAGATTACCGCAAAAAAAAGATGTTTGAAGCTAAAAAAGATTCCGACAGATCTTTTATCCGTAAATTAAAAAAACAAATAAAAATCCATTCCGAAGAGTTAATCAGTAAACATCAAAAAGAGCTTGACAATAAAGCCCTGCTGGCCAAGATGCTTTTAAACGACAATTATTTTGGTCTTACAGAACACAATCAATTAAAACTACTAATCAATGGTGAGCAAAAATTCCCGCACTTATTCAGCGCTTTAGAAAATGCAAAAGAGCACATTCACATCGAATATTTTATCATCGAAAACGGAATCTTATTTGAGCAGTTAAAATCCATATTACTAAAAAAGCGAGAAGAAGGAGTTGCAATACGAATTATTTATGATGATTTTGGTTCACGTCATTTAAAGAATAAAAGCATAAATGCCCTAAAAGAAGCCGGAATAGAGGTTTATCCATTTTACAAGACCTATTTCCCCTATATGGCCAATCGCATAAATTATAGAAATCATCGAAAGATTGTTGTAATTGACGGCAAAATTGGTTTTTTGGGAGGCTTAAATTTAAGCGATAAGTATCATAATAATATTACACGTAAGAAAACAATGTATTGGCGTGACACTCATATGGAAATTAAGGGTCCATCCGTTCGATATCTGCAATATATTTTTTTGCTCGATTGGCAGTTTTCATCAGGTCAGACATTAATTTACAATACTGAATATTTCCCACAGGTAGATAAAAAAAGCCCCGGAAAATTAGTTCAAATCATCTCAGGTGGTCCTGACTTATTAAGAGAAACGGTAATGACTGCTTATTTTAAAGCAATTGTTGATGCAGAAAAAGAATGTTTTATCACCACCCCCTATTTTATACCCAATCAAGGAATTATTACTGCGATAAAACAAGCAGCATTAAGTGGCGTGGATATTCGTTTACTGGTACCCAAAGCGTCTGATTCCTGGTTACTAAATTCTGCCTCAAATACATATTATTATGATTTGTTAGCTTCGGGAGTAAAAATTTACCGATACAAAAAGGGGTTTGTGCATGCAAAATCTTTACTTATTGATCAAAATTTAAGTATCATTGGTTCGGCAAATATGGATTATCGAAGTTTTGATTATAATTTTGAAGTCAATGCAATTATTTATGATCATGAATTTAACACTGAAATCAGAAATCAATTTTTAAAAGATCTGGAAGAAAGTGAACAAATAACCTTAGAAGAATGGGAAAACCGTCCACTACGAGTAAGGTTAAAAGAATCTATTGTAAGGTTATTTTCTCCGGTATTATAGCCAAAAAAAACCACCTCTAAGCAGAGATGGTTTTTTATTTTATACATTCATCTTTATGCTTGAGCAGTGGGCCCGCCAAAATTCATCGGCATAGATGGTCCACCACCATCAGAGTTTTTTATAGGTCCATGCATTTTTTCAAATTTTTCAAGATTATCTTTCAATGCATGAAAAAAACGTTTTGCGTGTTCAGGGGTAAGAATAATCCGTGATTTAACTTCCGCTTTGGGGATTCCAGGCATTACCCTAACAAAATCAAGCACAAACTCAGCACTTGAATGAGTAATAACAGCTAGATTTGAATAAACACCCTGCGCTACATCTTCTTTTAAATCAATGTTTATTTGACCTTTACGTTGTTTTTTATCGTCTTCCATGATTTATATTTATTTTGTGCAAGTTTTATTCACGTTCTTTGGCCGACATTAAATTATCGTATTCTTCTTTTGAACCAACAATAATTTTTTCATAATCACGCAATCCTGTACCTGCCGGAATCTTATGTCCAACAATCACATTCTCTTTCAATCCTTCAAGTTTATCTACTTTACCGTGAATTGCAGCTTCGTTAAGAACCTTAGTTGTTTCCTGGAACGAGGCAGCAGACATAAAACTCTTAGTTTGAAGTGCGGCTTTGGTAATACCTTGTAATACCTGGCTGGATGTTGCAGGTACTGCATCTCTCGCTTCAATAAGTTTTAAATCTTTACGTTTAAGGATTGAATTTTCGTCTCTCAATTTTCGGGCTGTAACAATCTGTCCTGCTTTATAAACTTGAGAATCCCCCGGATCGTTAATCACTTTTTTATCATAAATCCAGTCATTCTCATCCATAAACATCCACTTGTCAACCACTTGTTTTTCAAGGAATTTAGTATCTCCCGGATCTTCAATGATTACTTTACGCATCATCTGACGAACGATTACTTCAAAATGTTTATCATTAATCTTAACACCCTGTAATCGATACACTTCCTGAACCTCATTCACAATATATTCCTGAACTTTTGTTGGCCCTTTAATAGCCAAAATATCAGAAGGTGTAATCGCTCCATCAGATAATGGAATTCCGGCCCGAACGTAATCATTTTCCTGTACAAGAATTTGTTTTGATAACGGTACAAGATATTTCTTAACTTCACCGGTTTTCGATTTGATAATAATTTCGCGGTTACCCCGTTTAATTTTACCAAAAGCAACCTCTCCGTCAATTTCAGAAACAACAGCCGGATTAGACGGGTTCCTTGCCTCGAAAAGCTCAGTAACTCGTGGTAAACCTCCGGTAATATCCCCTGATTTTCCAACGGCTCTTGGTAACTTCGCTAATATCTCACCTGACTTAACTTCCTGTCCGTCTTCAATACTTATATGTGCTCCAACCGGAAGGTTATAGGTTTTAATGATTTCTCCATCTTCACCAATTAATTTGGCTGTAGGATTCTTCTTCTTATCACGGGTTTCAATAATCACTTTTTCTTTAAAACCGGTTTGTTCATCCGATTCCTCTTTAAAAGTAACTCCATCGATAAGGTTTTCGAAAGATAGTTTCCCGGTGGCTTCAGAGATAATTACGGCATTGTATGGATCCCACTCACAAATCATGGTTCCTTTTTTAACATTGGCTCCATTCTTAATATAAAGTCTGGAACCATAAGGAATATTATGAGTAGAAAGAACAATTCCTGTATTTTTATCAATAATACGCATTTCAGCCAACCGACCAATTACAATATCAATCTTTTTACCTTCTTCTTCTTTTTCTACGGTTCTTAGCTCGTCTATTTCAACAGTACCATCATATTTTGCCACAACACTTGAATCCGCTGCAATATTCGAAGCGGTACCCCCTACGTGGAATGTTCTTAAGGTAAGCTGTGTACCTGGTTCTCCAATGGATTGGGCTGCAATAACGCCAACAGCTTCTCCTTTTTGAACCATTTGACCGGTTGCAAGGTTTCTACCATAACATTTTCCACAAACTCCATTTTTGGATTCACAGGTTAATACCGAACGAATTTCCACCTGCTCGATGGGCGATTCTTCTATTTTCCTGGCAATTTCTTCTGTAATCTCTTCTCCGGTACCAATAATTAGCTCGCCTGAAAGTGGATGGTAAACATCGTGTACCGTTGTTCTACCCAGTACTCTTTCAAATAATGTTTCAACTACCTCTTCGTTTTTCTTTATGGCAGTTGCTACCAATCCTCTTAAAGTACCACAATCTTCTTCAGTAATAATAACATCTTGTGACACATCAACCAAACGACGGGTAAGGTAACCAGCATCGGCTGTTTTCAGGGCTGTATCAGCTAAACCTTTACGAGCACCGTGAGTAGAAATAAAGTACTCAAGTACGGATAATCCTTCTTTAAAGTTTGAAAGAATAGGGTTTTCAATAATTTCAGAACCTGAAGTACCAGATTTTTGCGGTTTTGCCATCAATCCCCTCATTCCGGATAACTGACGAATTTGTTCTTTAGAACCCCTCGCACCGGAATCAAGCATCATATATACAGAATTGAATCCCTGGTTGTCGGTTGACAACTTTTTCATCAATGTCTGCGTTAACTTAGCATTAATATGAGTCCATATATCAATAATCTGGTTGTAACGCTCATTATTAGTAATGAAACCCATATTGTAATTATTCAACACCTCTTCAACCTGCTCATATCCATCATTAACAAGAATCTGCTTTTCTTTGGGAATAATTACATCATCCAGATTAAAGGACAAACCACCACGGAATGCCATTTGATAACCAAGATTTTTTATATCATCTAAAAATTTAGATGTTGCATCGGTACCTGTTTTCTTTAATACTGTACCAATAATATCTCTAAGTGATTTTTTTGTTAATAACTCATTGATGAAACCAACCTCTTTAGGAACAAACTGATTAAAAATAACTCGCCCTACAGTAGTTTCAATCATTTGATTTTCAGATCCGTTATCAATTTTAACTTTTATACTTGCATGCAAAGCAACTGCTCCTTCGTTATAAGCAATAGTTACCTCTTGAGGAGAATAAAATCTTAAGCCTTCTCCTTTTACACCGGGTCTTTGCTTTGTAATATAATATAATCCAAGTACCATATCCTGAGAAGGTACTGTAATTGGAGCTCCGTTAGCCGGATTAAGAATATTGTGCGAAGCAAGCATTAACATTTGAGCTTCAAGAATTGCTGCATTTCCTAAGGGTAAATGAACAGCCATTTGGTCACCATCAAAGTCGGCATTAAATGCCGTACAAACTAACGGGTGTAATTGGATCGCTTTACCTTCAATTAGTTTTGGTTGGAAAGCCTGGATACCTAAACGGTGCAAAGTTGGGGCACGGTTTAGCATTACAGGGTGTCCTTTAAGTACATTTTCCAAAATATCCCAAACTACAGGATCTTTTCGATCAACAATTTTTTTCGCTGATTTTACTGTCTTTACAATACCTCTTTCGATTAATTTTCGAATAACAAAAGGTTTGTAGAGTTCGGCAGCCATATCTTTAGGTAACCCACATTCATGTAATTTCAATTCCGGTCCAACAACAATCACCGAACGTGCTGAATAATCGACACGTTTACCTAATAAGTTTTGACGGAACCGACCTTGTTTACCTTTCAAGCTGTCACTTAAAGATTTAAGTGCTCTGTTCGAATCTGTTTTTACAGCATTTGATTTTCTTGAGTTATCGAACAATGAATCAACCGCTTCCTGAAGCATACGTTTTTCGTTACGTAAAATAACTTCAGGAGCTTTAATTTCGATCAATCGTTTGAGCCGGTTATTTCGGATAATAACTCTTCGATAGAGGTCATTCAGGTCAGATGTAGCAAATCTTCCGCCATCAAGAGGAACAAGCGGACGTAATTCCGGAGGAATTACAGGCACCACCTTAACAACCATCCATTCGGGACGGTTTATACCTTTAGAAGCACGGAATGCTTCCACAACCTGAAGTCTTTTTAACGCCTCGTTTTTACGTTGCTGAGAAGTCTCAGTATTAGCTTTATGACGAAGGTCGTAAGATAATTCATCCAAATCAATTCGTTCTAACAATTTGTAAAGAGCTTCAGCGCCCATGTCAGCAATAAATTTATTCGGATCTGAATCATCTAAATATTGATTTTCTTTGGGTAAAGTCTCTAAAATATCAAGATATTCTTCTTCCGTTAGGAAATCAAGGTATTTAACACCATCTTCAGCTTTAATACCCGGATTAATAACGATATATCTTTCGTAGTAAATTATTGAATCCAGTTTTTTGGTTGGAAGTCCCAGAAGATATCCGATTTTATTTGGTAATGATTTAAAATACCAAATATGAGCTACGGGAACAACCAACGATATGTGTCCCATTCGCTCTCTTCGAACTTTTTTCTCCGTAACCTCAACACCACAACGGTCACAAACAATTCCTTTATATCTGATTCGTTTGTATTTACCACAATGACATTCATAATCTTTGACAGGGCCAAAAATCCTTTCACAAAACAATCCATCGCGCTCGGGTTTATAGGTCCTGTAATTTATAGTCTCAGGTTTTAAAACCTCTCCACTTGAACGTTCTAGAATTTCTTCCGGAGAAGCTAAACCTATAGAGATTTTTGTAAAATCACTCTTTACCTTATTATCTCTTCTGAATGACATATATTGAAAATTAAATGGTATATAAAATAATAAAAACATATGAATGTTGGGATAAGTTCCCAACATTCATTAAAATATCTAATCGAGATTTACGCTTAAACCTAATCCTCTTAACTCATGTAACAATACATTGAGCGATTCGGGTATACCAGGCATAGGCATTGGTTCTCCTTTAACTATCGCTTCGTAAGCTTTAGCTCTTCCGTTTACATCATCCGATTTCACGGTAAGGATTTCCTGCAATACATTAGATGCACCGAAAGCCTCGAGTGCCCAAACCTCCATCTCACCAAAACGCTGGCCTCCAAATTGAGCTTTACCACCCAATGGTTGCTGAGTAATTAATGAGTAGGGTCCAATGGAACGAGAGTGCATCTTATCTTCGACCATATGGCCTAATTTAAGCATATAAATTATACCAACAGTTGCCGGTTGATGGAATCTTTCACCTGTTCCACCATCAAAAAGATAAGTTTTACCATACGCAGGAACTTCGGCCTTATCGGTATATTCTGTTATTTGTTCAAGTGACGCTCCATCGAAAATAGGCGTGGCAAAATTAACACCCAGTTTCTTTCCGGCCCAACCAAGTACCGATTCGTAAATCTGTCCAAGGTTCATCCTTGAAGGTACACCCAATGGGTTTAGAACAATATCAACTGGAGTTCCGTCTTCGAGGAATGGCATATCTTCGGCACGTACGATTCTTGCAACAATACCTTTGTTACCATGTCGCCCGGCCATTTTGTCCCCAACAGTAACTTTTCGTTTTTTGGCTATATAAACTTTCGCCATTTGAACAATACCTGTTGGTAGTTCATCGCCAATGGTTACATTATATTTCTTACGCTTCAATTGAGAATCAATTTCTTTGCGTTTGATGATATAATTATGTAATAGTTTTTTAATGATTTCATTCTTACTCTTATCGGTAGTCCACTTATTAGGATTAACATTAATAAAGTCTATATCCTGTAACATCTTAATTGTGAACTTCGTTCCTTTTGGAATAACATCAACATTGTAATAATCTTTTACTCCCTGCGATGTTTTTCCATTGACAAGAATGAATAATTTATCAATTAATTTATTGGTTAATTGTTCTACTTTCAGTCCAAATTCTTTTTCTATTGCTTCAAGTTCAAGTTTATCAGCATTTTTCGATTTCTTATCTTTTAATGCTCTTGAAAACAGCTTTTTATCAATTACTACGCCTTGCAATGATGGTGAAGCTTTAAGCGATGCATCTTTTACATCTCCTGCTTTGTCACCAAAAATTGCTCGTAACAATTTCTCTTCCGGCGATGGGTCAGACTCACCCTTTGGTGTAATCTTACCAATTAAAATATCACCGGGTTTAACATGAGCTCCTATTCGGATTAAACCATTTTCGTCAAGATCTTTGGTAGCCTCTTCGCTAACATTTGGAATATCCGGTGTTAACTCTTCCAATCCACGTTTAGTATCACGTACCTCAAGTAAATACTCATCAATATGGATAGATGTAAAGACATCATTTTTTACAACATTTTCAGAGATAACAATAGCATCCTCAAAGTTATATCCTTTCCATGGCATAAAAGCCACTTTAAGATTTCGTCCAAGGGCTAATTCACCATCATCTGTTCCATATCCATCAGTTAAAATCTGACCATCGACTACTTTTTGTCCTTTACGAACAATCGGTTTTAAATTAACGCAAGTATTTTGATTTGTTTTGGCAAATTTAGGAAGTCGATATCTTTTTACATCATCATCGAAACTAACAAACTTTTCTTCTTCTGTTCGGTTATAACGAATAACAATCTCTTCAGCATCGACATACTCTACAACACCTTCTCCTTCAGCAACAATTTGTATTCTTGCATCATTTACCACATGTTCTTCAAGACCTGTTCCAACGATAGGAGCTTCAGGTTGTAATAAAGGAACAGCCTGACGCATCATATTTGAACCCATTAATGCACGGTTTGCATCATCATGTTCCAGAAATGGAATTAATGAGGCGGCAATAGATGCAATTTGATTGGGAGCAACATCCATCAATTCAACTTCTTCAGGAGTAGCTAATGGATAATCAGCTTCCAGCCTCGACTTAATTCTTGGATTAATAAATTTACCAAGTTCATCAATCGGGGCGTTTGCCTGGGCAATAGTAATTCCTTCTTCTTCTTCGGCACTTAAGAACAGAGCATTTCCGCTCAAATCAACTTTTCCTTCGGTTACTTTTCGATAAGGTGTTTCAATAAAACCTAAATCATTAATTTTAGCATAAACACACAACGAAGAAATTAACCCGATATTAGGACCTTCAGGAGTCTCAATAGGACACAAGCGGCCATAATGGGTATAGTGAACATCTCGCACTTCGAAACCGGCTCTTTCTCTGGAAAGACCACCTGGTCCTAATGCTGACATACGTCGTTTATGAGTCATCTCGCCCAGTGGATTGGTTTGATCCATAAACTGAGACAGCTGGTTTGTACCAAAGAATGAATTAATAACGGAAGATAGTGTTTTGGAATTAATTAAATCAATGGGGGTAAACACTTCGTTATCACGAACATTCATTCTTTCTCTTATTGTTCGAGCCATTCGGGCCAAACCAACACCAAATTGATTGGATAATTGTTCACCTACAGTACGAACCCTACGATTACTTAAGTGATCGATATCATCCACATCTGTTTTTGAGTTAATTAGCTCAATCAGATATTTTATAATTTGAATAATATCCTCATTGGTAAGAATCTTGGTTTCAATAGGTGTATCGATATTTAATTTTTTATTCAGTCTGTAACGACCAACATCACCTAAGTCGTATCGTTTATCAGAGAAGAATAATTTTTCAATAACATCGCGAGCTGTAGACTCATCGGGTGGTTCTGCATTACGTAATTGTCTGTAAATATGCAAAACAGCTTCTTTCTCTGAGTTACAAGGATCTTTTTGAAGGGTATTATAAATTATTGCATAATCAGAGATATTCTGATCTTCTTTATGCAATAAAATGGTTTTGGCTCCGGAATCTACAATTTGTTCCAGATGTTCATTTTCAATAACTGTTTCACGATCAATAATCACTTCATTTCTTTCGATCGAAACCACTTCACCGGTATCCTCGTCAACAAAATCTTCTACCCATGACTTAAGCACACGGGCAGCAAGTTTTCTACCGACATATTTTTTTAACCCCGATTTAGAAACTTTAACTTCATCCGCTAAATTAAAAATCTCAAGAATATCCTTATCGCTTTCATAACCTATAGCACGAAGAAGCGTGGTAACGGGTAATTTCTTTTTCCGATCAATATATGCATACATCACATTATTGATATCGGTAGCAAATTCAATCCATGATCCACGGAAAGGAATAATTCTTGCGGAATATAATTTTGTTCCGTTTGCGTGTAAACTTTGACCAAAGAATACTCCGGGTGATCGATGCAGCTGAGAAACAATAACACGTTCTGCTCCATTGATAACAAATGAGCCTCTATCGGTCATGTATGGCACGGTTCCAAGATATACATCCTGAATTACTGTATCAAAATCCTCATGTTCGGGATCAGTACAGTATAATTTAAGTTTCGCTTTTAAGGGTACACTAAAAGTTAATCCACGTTCAATACACTCTTCGATACTGTATCTTGGTGGATCGATATAATAATCTAAAAATTCTAATACAAAATTATTTCTTGTATCAGTAATAGGAAAATTTTCACTAAATACCTGATAAAGACCCTCTTTTTTTCTTTTTTCAGGTGTAGAATTTAACTGAAAAAATTCTTTAAAAGATTTCAACTGTACTTCTAGAAAATCAGGATAATGTAACTGATTTTTAGTAGAAGCGAAACTAATACGTTTGTTTGTAATATTTGAAGACATTGACTTAATAAATTAATTGAACTCAAACACTTTATATAATAA
>JBNJFS010000038.1:0-15941 GCA_051747085.1 Bacteroidota bacterium | reverse complement strand
CAGCTGAATGGAGTTTTTAAAATTTATAATAAAGATGGTTTTTTAATCAATGCTTTACAGTATGAAAATGGGGAGTTAATTGAAAAAACCGATGATTTTACCACCGATATTGATGTTAGAGAAAAATTTGATAAAAATGAGAATCTTATTTTTCAGGGAACTTATTTCAATCAAAAACCTATTGGAGTTCATCGATATTTTGATAAAAAGGGAAATGTTATACAATCAAAAACCTATGATGCTTATCATCAATTAATAAGTGAAGGAATTGTACAGTTGGATGGAAAAAAGCAGGGAACATGGATTGATTATTATCCTGATGGCAACATAAAAGCGAAAGGTTATTATCAAAATGGAATAAAAAGCGGGAAATGGATTTTTTATTTTCCCAATGGAAACATAGAACAAACCGGTACATATACGAACGGTAAGTTATCCGGACGTTGGAAATGGTATTTTAAAAACGGGCAGCTTCGTAAAGAAGAATTTTATATTTACGGATTACCTGATGGTGAATCCGTAGAATATTCAGATTCAGGAACTGTAATAGCTAAAGGAAATTATATTCAGGGTGAAAAGGAAGGTACCTGGAATTATGATATCGGTGATCAAACCGAAACCGGAAAATATGTTATGGGATTAAAAGACGGGAAATGGTTTAGATATTACAAGTCGAATCATGAATTAGCCAATGAAGGAATATTTTTACAGGGAAGCCTTGATGGAAAACAGGTTTATTATCATCCCAATGGTAATATTAAAGAAATACAATATTTTGAAACAGGGAAAAAAATAAGATACTGGGCCAAATATGATGAAAAAGGAGAATTATTTTTAGTCGTGCAGTACAAACAAAATAAAATTTATAAAATTAACGGAGTAAAAATAGATTTTACAAATAACAACGACCAATAGATTTGTTAAATTTGCAGAGAAATTTATTTACATGGACGAATTTAATATAAGGGAAGAAAATTATTTAGACCGCGACCGGGAGTTTGAAGTAAAACTCAGACCTTTAAATTTTAATGATTTTAAGGGGCAGTTTAAAGTGGTTGAAAATTTGCAGGTATTTGTAAAAGCGGCTAAAATGCGATCCGAAGCATTAGACCATGTTTTATTGCATGGCCCTCCGGGATTGGGAAAAACAACTCTTGCCAATATTATCGCGAATGAATTAAATGTAAATTTAAAACTAACCTCAGGACCTGTTTTAGATAAACCCGGCGATTTAGCCGGATTATTAACCAATTTGGAGGAGGGTGATGTTTTGTTTATTGATGAAATTCACCGTTTAAGCCCGGTTGTAGAAGAGTACCTTTATTCGGCTATGGAAGATTATAAAATTGATATCATGATCGATAAGGGACCCAGTGCACGAAGTGTTCAAATTGATCTTAATCCTTTTACTTTAATCGGAGCAACCACTCGTTCAGGATTATTAACCAGTCCGTTGCGTGCACGTTTTGGTATTAGTTTACATTTAGAATATTACGATCATGATACCTTAAGCAGAATTATTAAACGGTCATCAAAAATATTAAATGTGGATGTTGCAGCCAATGCTGCTGACGAAATTTCGTCGCGTTCACGTGGAACACCACGAATTGCAAATGCTTTATTGCGAAGGGTTCGAGATTTTGCTCAGGTAAAAGGCAACGGAAAAATAGATATTGAAATTTCACGATATGCTTTAAAGGCTCTTAATATTGATAAACATGGTTTGGACGAAATGGATAATAAAATTTTATTAACCATAATTGATAAATTTAGAGGCGGACCCGTTGGGCTTAATACTATTTCAACTGCTATTGGCGAAGATAGTGGTACCATTGAAGAAGTATATGAACCGTTTTTAATAAAAGAGGGATTTTTGAAGCGAACACCACGTGGGAGAGAGGCAACAGCATTTGCGTATAAACATTTAAACAGGGTACAGGAACGAGGCGATCAGCAAAACCTTTTTAATTAAAAGCATTCGAAATTTTTTCCAATCGTTTGATATCTAAAATTTTTATTTTTCTTCCATTTAAATCAATCAATTGGTCTTGTTTAAATTCGGATAAAAGGCGAATAACCGATTCGGTTGCCGTACCCACAATATTGGCTAATTCTTCACGGGTTAAAGAAATTTGCAATACCTGTTCTTCATCTAAATCGAAAATTTCTTTTAGGTTTAATAATACTTCAGCAAGTCTTTCACGCACAGTTTTTTGAGCAATATCGGTAATGAAAGAATTCGCTTCGCCTAATTCTTTGCAGGTTTGTTGCATCATAGCCATAGAAAAATTGCCGTTGGTTTTTACCAGGCTTATTAATGTTTCGCCGGGAATAAAACATAATATGGCATCTTCAATCACTTTTGCCGACGAGCAGGCTAATTCATTACTTAAAATAGAACGGTAACCGATAATATCCCCTTTTTTGGCAAAAGCAATAATCTGTTCGCGTCCGTCAATACCTGTTTTATAGATTTTTAAAATACCTGAGTTTATACAATAAAAACCATTCGTTCTACTGCCCTCATGATAAATAATACTTCCGCGTTTGTATGAATTACAAACCTTTTCTTTCTCTACTTTCAAATGTTCTTCCGGAGAAAGATGTTTAAAAATAGAATCAATATCGTTAATGCAATTTTCGCATGATGGTATTTGGTCGCGATTTTTCATTATTACAACAGATTACATCGGTACTATATGTCTGATAATCATTAAATAAATACTAATTTTATAATATTTTTTCAATGATATACAACACAAAATTAACTTTTTTGTTGTATAATTAAGAATTTGCAATATATTATTTAACAGTATATTTGTAAAAATAGTATAATATTAAAATATGTAAAGATATGAAAACTTCATTAAATTTAAATTGGAAAGACGGAATGGCCTTTGAAACTGAATTAAATGGCCATAAAATAGTTATTGATGCGGATAGTGCTGTTGGCGGCAAAGACCGGGGACCCAGGCCTAAACCTTTAATGTTATTAGCGCTGGCAGGATGTACTGCCATGGATGTCATTTCAATATTAAAAAAAATGCGCGTTGATTTGGATGATTTCAGTATTGAAGTGGTGGCAAATAACACCGATGAGCATCCTAAGCACTATGATGAAATGAAAGTAATTTATAAATTTTGGGGTAATGATTTACCTGAAGATAAAATTAATAAAGCCGTTAATTTATCGGAAGAACGATATTGTGGAGTAAGTTTTGTTTACAGGCAATATGTTAAAATGAGTACTGAAGTACAATTGAATCCGGATAAATAGTTTGGTTAATCATAAAAAAGAAACCCTGCTTATAAAAAAAGCAGGGTTTTTATATAAACGCATCAATTAATTTTTAACGTGCTGATTTAAATTGATTTAAAAAGCGAACATCATTTTCAAAATAAAGGCGAAGGTCGTTTATTCCGTATTTCAACATAGCAATTCGCTCAATACCCATACCAAAAGCAAAACCTGTAAATTTTTTGCTATCAATAGAACAACTTTCAAGTACATTAGGATCTACCATTCCACACCCTAAAATTTCAAGCCAACCGGTGTATTTACATACATTACAACCTTTACCATGACAGATGTTACATGCTACATCCATTTCAGCCGAAGGTTCGGTAAATGGGAAATAGGAGGGTCGTAATCTTATGTTGGTTTGTTCGCCAAACATTTCTTTAGCAAAATATAAAAGCGTTTGTTTCAAGTCGGCAAACGATACGTTTTCATCAATATATAAACCCTCCACCTGATGAAAGATGCAATGTGCCCGGGCACTGATGGCCTCATTTCTGAAAACACGACCCGGAGAAATGGTGCGAATAGGAGGCTGGGAGTTTTCCATAACCCTTACCTGAACTGACGAGGTGTGGGTACGTAATAAAATATCAGGATTTTTTTCGATAAAAAAAGTATCCTGCATATCCCTTGCAGGGTGTTCTTCGGGGAAATTTAATGCAGAGAATACATGCCAGTCATCTTCTATTTCCGGACCTTCAGAAATAGTAAATCCCAACCGTTTAAAAATATCAATAATTTCATTTCTCACAATTGATAAAGGATGTCGAGTTCCTGCAGGTATTGGATCACCGGGTAAACTTAAATCTATATCAGAACCACTGTCGGTTGTTTCTTCAAAAGCCGTTTTAAGCTCATTAATTTTTTCTTGCAACGAAATTTTAAGTTCGTTTAATTTTTGTCCAACCTCCTTTTTGTTTTCACGTGGAACATTTTTAAACTCTGCAAACAAATCGTTTATGATCCCTTTTTTGCCCAGATATTTTATTCTAAACGATTCAATATCTTCTAAACTTTCTGCAACAAACGATTTGCTCTCCTCAAGATACTTATTTATCTTTTCAATCATTATTTATAAGATTATAATTTTTTAATTTTCATTTTAACATTTTTTACCGGACGGTCGTTTTCATCGGTTTTAACAGCCGCAATTTTATCAATTACTTCTATACCCTCAACAACTTCTCCAAATACTGTGTATGCTCCATCCAAATGAGGGGTACCCCCAATGGTCTGGTAAACTTTACGTTTAGAGGGAGGAATTTTATACTTACCTTCTTTTTTAAATTGCTTTTTTGCTTTTTCTCTTGCTTCCCTCACAATTACCGGATAATCAATGGTTCCGCCGGTATCGAAGGCTTTCTGTTCTGCCTCTTTGATGTATTGAGTGATTAGCTTATTTAAGCGCGACGCGTTGATTCGGTTTTCTACCTCTTCAATATCTTCATCACTAAATACTTTTCCCTGTACTATATAGAATTGTGAACCTGCCGAACGCATTTCGGGATTTACGTCATCCCCTTCGCGTGCTGCTGCAATAACCCCTTTTTTATGAAAAAAAGTGTCGACAAATTCTGCAGGAATCGTATATCCCGGTCCTCCGTTTCCCAGTAATTCTCCGGGTTTTGCATTTCTTGAGTCCGGATCTCCTCCCTGTATCATAAATCCCTCAATTACGCGATGAAATAATAAGCCGTCGAAATATTCCTGTTCAATCAGTTTTTTAAAATTTTCTTTATGTAAAGGCGTTTGGTCATATAATTTAAAAATCATATCCCCATATTCGGTCTCAATTTTATAAAGCGTTGTTTTTTTATCTTTTTTAATTGGTATATCACAAGCATTTGTCAATAAAATGACTAAAAAAACAACTATAAATACTTTTTTCATCGTAATTTTGTTTAGTAAATATCTTTGCAAAAATAGTAACATTTATTCAGAATTAAAATTTGACCTATGCGAAGTAAAATTTTAATCCTAACGGTTATATTTTCTTTTCTCCGGTTTTTTACTTTTTCACAGGAAAAAGTAGGATTGGTATTAAGTGGAGGAGGCGCTAAGGGTTTAGCCCATATTGGTGTTATTAAAGCCTTAGAGGAAAATAATATCCCTGTTGATTATGTTACCGGTACCTCAATGGGAGCTATTGTAGGTGGATTATATGCCATTGGTTATTCACCCGAAGAAATGACAGAACTGGTGTTGTCCGATGAATTTCGTAACTGGGCTGTTGGTGAAATAGAAAGGGATTATATTTATTATTTTAAAAAATCACCCGTGGCTGCTGATATGGTAAATATTAAAATCCATATGAAAGACTCAACTCCCAAAGCTCAACTTCCCAGTAATTTAGTGCCTACGCACCAAATGGACTTTGCGGCGATGCAAATATTTAGTCCTGCCAATGCAGCAGCTGATTATGATTTTGACAGCCTTTTTGTTCCTTTTCGATGTATCGGCACCGATATTTATAATAATAAAGCCAAGGTTTTTAAAGAGGGTAATTTAGGTTCCGCAGTAAGAGCATCCATGACATTTCCATTTTACTTCAAGCCGGTTGAAATAGATAGTATCTTATATTTTGACGGAGGAATGAAAAATAATTTTCCTTCAGATGTGATGATTAAAGATTTTGATCCGGGTTTTATTATTGGCAGTAAGACAGCCGATAATTCTCCTAAACCCGATGCGGATAATGTTGTTGTTTTACTGGAAAATATGTTAATGGATAAGGTTAATTATCAATTACCGGATAATGGTATTTTAATCGAATCAAAGTTTATCAATGTAAAATTACTTGATTTTGATAAAGCACAAATGATTATCAAAAAAGGATATGACGAAACGTATGCATTAATGGACAGCATAAAAAATATTATTACGATTCGTAAAGATTCTGTTTTGCTTGCCAATGAAAGAAAAAACTACAAACATAAGTTACCCCCCCTCTTTTTTAAGGATATTTCCATTTCCGGATTAAATAGTAAAGAAAGAGAATATGTTTCCAAAACTATTTTTAGCAAAGATTCTGTTTTTACTATTGGAGAATTAAAACATAGTTATTTTAAATTACTGGCAGATGGTACTATTTCGTCTATTTATCCCGAAGCCTTTTATGATAAAGAATCGGAGTCGTTTAAATTAAAAATGCAAATCGATGAAGAGAGCCGGTTTATAGCACGCATTGGAGCTAACATATCTTCAAGCTCTATTAACCAGGGCTTTGGAAGTTTTCAATATAATCAATTAGGCAAAATTTCTCGATCAGTTTATGCCAATATTTATTTTGGACGATTATATAGCTCAGTTATGTTACAGGCGCGGGCCGATTTCCCTTCAAGAATACCTGTTGCTTTTACCGGTTCCTTTACCATGAACCGATGGGATTTTTATAGTAGCAGCTCAGATCCCTTTTTTGAAGATGTGCGACCGCCGTATTTAATACAAAATGAAAATAATTTAAAATTAGCAGTTTCTACCCCTGTAAATACAAA
Organism: Bacteroidota bacterium; assembly: GCA_051747085.1. Taxonomy (GTDB): domain Bacteria; phylum Bacteroidota; class Bacteroidia; order Bacteroidales; family UBA12077; genus UBA12077. Next base: position 9,146 of record JBNJFS010000038.1, on the reverse strand, counting down.
CTCTCTGGTTAAAGGAGAATTTTCATACGGTTTTATCACGGATGAATATTATCAGACGATAGAATTTTTAAAAGCCGATACAAATGATTTAACGGATTTCGATTATTATAACTATAAAATAAATTTTGAAGAAAACACACTCAATTATAAACAATTTCCTACCCGGGGTGTAAATCAAACCCTGAGTTTTAATTATTTAAAAGGAACAGAAAATTTTGTTCCGGGATCTACTTCAGCCATTCAGGATGAAATCCAACAGAAGCATGAATGGTTTAATATTCAGTTTTTCAGAGATGAATATTTAAGGCTGAACAAGCATTTTCATTTAGGTTATTTTGTCCAGGCGTCTTATTCAACGATTGATTTTTTTAGTAATTATACCGCTACCATGTTAAATGCAAATGTTTTTCAACCCACACCTCACAGTAAAACAATGTTTCTGGAAAATTACAGGGCACATTCCTTTATGGCTTTAGGAATTAAACCGATCCTTAAATTATCGGATAATTTGCATTTACGGGCTGAAGCATATGCCATGTTTCCCTATCAAAGGATTATTAGTGGACAGAATAAACAAGCTGAATATGCTGCTAAATATGAACATATGAGTTATATGGGTTCAACAACATTAGTCTACCATACTTTATTTGGACCGGCAAGTTTAAGCTTAAATTATTATGATAAAAACGATAAGAAGTTTTACTTTGTGTTTAATTTTGGTTATTTGTTATTTAATAAACGTGGTTACGAATAAATAAACTATTGCCTTGAATCAGATCAAAAAACTTGCCGGACAAACGTTAATTTATGGGTTAAGCAACATGCTGGCCCGATTTTTAAACTATTTACTTGTTCCGCTACATACTCTCGTTTTAGGCAAATTCTTTTATGGAAAGCTTACTTTTATCTATAGCAGCACAGCGATATTGCTGGTTATCTTAACCTATGGTTTAGAAACAGGTTTTTTTCGGTTTGCCAGCAAAAAAGAGGAGAAATATAATTCTGTCCTCGGAACCAGTCTGTATTCCATATTATTTTCAACGTCCATTTTCTTAGCCTTATCCTTAATTTTTAAGCAACAGTGGGCAAATTATTTTGAAATAGATAATTACCGCATTGTCATTTATTTTATTTTAATCATTTCTTTCGATGTTATAAATGCTATTCCTTTTGCCAAATTACGCATTGATGAAAGACCGGTTAAGTTTATGATTATTAAGGTCGCTGGAATTGCTGTTAATATCTTTTTAAATCTGTTTTACCTGTATGTTTGTCGAAAGTTTTATCAGGCAGGGGCCGATAACTTTTTTGCTCATATCTATAAACCCGACCTGGTGCTCGAATACGTTTTAATCGCTAACTTTATTAGCAGCGGCATTACCTTTTTATTATTAACATCCGAAATTTTCAAAGTAAGATTGCAATTTGATTTTGCCCTTTTAAAACGATTGCTAAAGTATTCTTATCCCATTTTATTTATTGGGTTAGCCGGAATGCTCAATGATAATATTGATAAATTACTTATCCCAAAACTGATAAACCATCCCAATCCTGTTGAACAATTAGGTATCTACGGAGCTAATTTTAAATTATCTATTTTAATGGTATTATTTATTCAGATGTACCGTTATGCAGCCGAGCCTTTCTTTTTTAAATATGCAGATAGTACAGATGCAAAAGAATTGTATGGAAAAGTTATGACCTATTTTATTATTTTCGGGTTGCTTATTTTTCTAGGGGTAAATTTTTATATTGATATATTAAAACATTTTATTCACAAAGACTTTTGGGAAGGATTAAAAGTGGTCCCCATTTTGCTGTTCGCTAAACTTTTATTTGGAGTATTATTTAATTTATCCATTTGGTATAAAGTTACCGATCGCACTAAATTCGGCATTTTAGTAGCCGGCACAGGAGCAATCATAACGATTGTTGCCAATATCATATTAATTCCTCAAATTGGTTACTATGGTTCTGCACTGGCAAGTTTGGCAAGTTATATCGTCATGTTAATTATTTCCTATTATCTTAGCCGTAAATTTTTTCCTGTTCAATATGAACTGAAAAAAATTGGTTTATATGTTTTAATTGCCTTGGGATTGTTTATCCTTAGCCGGTTAAATATTTTTTATAATAAAACCATTTATTATATCATTGTTTCAATTATGATTACGGCATTTGCTGGATTTGCATTTTTAAAAGAAAAAAAATCATTTACTTATGAAAATTAATCTTGTTAACCAATCAACGAACCCTTTACCCGGATACAGTACCGATCATTCGTCCGGAATGGATTTACGTGCTTATTTAAAAGAATCGGTTTCTTTAAATCCTTTAGAGCGTAAGCTCATACCTACCGGATTATTTATCGAACTACCCGTTGGTTATGAAGCGCAAATCAGACCCCGCAGCGGTTTGGCATTAAAAAAAGGATTATCAGTTCTAAACAGCCCGGGAACCATAGATGCAGATTATCGTGGAGAAATTGGCGTTATTTTAATTAATTTATCGAACGAAAAAGTTACCATTGAAAATGGTGAAAGAATCTGTCAAATGGTTATTGCCAAACACGAACAAGCTGAATTAATTGAGGTTGAACTGCTTAATGAAACAAAAAGAGGCAGTGGTGGTTTTGGAAGTACCGGTGTTAAGTAACGAACACTTTTTCTTAATAAATGTTAATCATACAATTTGTAAACAACCTCCGCGTTGTTTTTTTGAGTTATTTACTGAGATATAGTCATTAAATTATAGATACATGAATATTAAAACCGTATTAATTATTTTTATTGGAATCATTTTGTTTGGCACATCATGTTCTGTTCAGCATAAAACACAAACAGATATAAAAAAGATGACCAAAGAGCTGGATGATAATGAGGAGCTGGAATATTATTATGTTTTTATTGAGGCTAACAGAAAAAAGCTGTTAGGAGATTTAAATGCAGCATTAGCCCTTTTTTACCAGTGTCTTGAAATTAATCCCGAAAGCGCAGCAGCCATGTCTGAAATCTCACAAATAAACGAAATTATTGAGAATTATGAAGTTGCTGTAAGATATGCTAAAAAAGCAGCTGAATTAGAACCTGAAAATAAATGGTTTCAATTAAAATTAGCCCGTTTATATATTAACAATAAAGAGTATGAAAATGCTATAAACGTTTATCAGAAATTATATGAAATCAATAAGAAAGATTTAGAAATTCCTTATAATTTAGCTGCTTTATACCGTGAAACCAATCAATTTTCAAAAGCCATTGAGTTGTATAATGCCATTGAGCAAAAAACAGGCATTAACGAAACCTTATCGATAACCAAACAGCGACTATATCTACAAATTGGTAAAAAAAATAAAGCATATGATGAGATCAAAAAGTTAATCGATCATTATCCGAATAAACCTGAATATTATGGAATAATTGCAGAAATGTATTCCAATGATAATCTTTTTTCCAAAGCCCAGGAAAATTATGATAAATTATTCGAAATAGACAGCACGAATTCTTTAGGTCAGCTTTCAATTATTGATTTCTACCGCAAAAAGATGGATTATGATAATGCTTTTAAATATCTTCGAAAAGTTATTTATAACCAGGATATTGATTTTCAATCAAAAGCGAGGGTTTTTATCTCTATGTTGAATACACCACAGGAGCTTAATATATATTTTCAACAGATTAAAGAGCATTTGTTATTATTGAAAGAGGTATATCCCGAAAATAAAGAATCACACACCTTATATGCCGACTACCTGATACGAATGAATAAGCTGGACGAAGCAGGCGATGAGCTAAAAAACATTGTAGACCGGTTTTCAGTCAATCCTGCCATTTGGGAACAATTATTATCAATTTACAGCTATCAAAACAATTTTGATAAATTATACACTCTTTCTGCGACTGCTATTGACAGCTTTCCTGAACGCCCCTTATTTTATCTTTTCAGGGGCATTTCAGCGAGTCAAACCGAAAAACAATACGAAGCGGTAGAACTTTTTAAAGAAGGCTTAAAACATGTTGATAATGACCCTGAGCTCGAATACGATTTTTACACTTCTCTGGCGGATAGCTACAATGAATTAAATGAGTATGAAAAATCTGATTATTATTACGAATTGGTCCTTAAAAATGATTCTTCCGATTTATATGTACTTAATAATTATGCATATTATTTGTCTTTACGTGAAGAAAAACTTGAATATGCTCAACAGTTAAGCCGAAAAACCATTGAGGCAGAACCCGATAATCCTACCTATTTAGATACCTATGCCTGGATATTATTTAAACAACAAAAATATCAGGATGCTTTATATTATATTAAACAGGCTTATGATTCAGGAGGATTTGAAAATCCCGAAATAGTTGAACATTATGGGGATATTCTTTTTTTCACAGGAGAAAAAGAAGAGGCGCTAAAAAAGTGGAAATTAGCTAAAGATCTTGGAAGCAACCATGAGGAATTGCTTTTAAAAATTGAAAAAGGAAAAATTGAATAAAATCATTATGTTTCCTATAAAAACAGTTAAATATTTTATTTATTTAATAGCCGTTATTTCCTTAACAGGTTGTAATATAACCAAAGAAATTGGCAGAGATAAAACCGTAACGGTGATTACACCGGAGGAAATCGATCATCATATTTCACAAAACACCTTATTGAGCCGCGGAATTGTCATCAATGGTGCCAGAATCAAAATAAAAAATGAGGAACAAACCAACAGAATACGGGCAAATTTTAAAATTAAACCCGATAGCGCGATGCTTATCTCCCTTTCTAATTCTTTAGGGATTGAATTTGTTCGTGCATTGATAACGCCGGATTCTATTCGCTTTGTTAACCGGATAAACCGAAACTATATCGCCGGCAAGTATTCTGTTGTTGCTTCGATGTATCATATTCCTGTTGAATACAAAGATTTACAGGATGCCTTAGTGGGAGTAAATTCAATGTTTTTGCGAAGTATGCATTATCCCCGAAAAAGTTATAAAAGTGATAGTGGTTTTTACATGCTCAACAAAACAGCTTCTAATGTAACGCTCCAATATAAAGTGGATAATGCGCAATATTTTATTCGTCAGGTAAATTTTAATTTCAATAATTTTCCAACCAAAATTTCTATTGATTATTCAAATTATACTAAATTTGATGATGTATATATTCCGATGGATATATCATCCATTATTTATGAAAAGGATCAGAATATTCAAGTGAATATAGACTTTTCTGATATTCGATTAGAACCGGTGGAAATCACGTTAAAAGTACCGGAATCTTATCAGAAAATTTATCCTTAAAATATTTAATAAATCATCATCTATGAAATATTTCCTGATACTAATTTTTTTGCTTTTTTCTTTCTTTACGTTTGGTCAAACCCGACAAGAGTTAGAAGAAAGAAAGCAAAAAACGGAAAATGAAATCAAGCTGACCAACGAGTTGTTAGATCAAACACAACAATCAAAATCTGCAGGTTTAAATAAGCTGTTAATCATAAAAAAACGGATCAGCTTAAGAGAGCAACTAATTCAGGATATTACGAATCAGGTCAATCATTTAGATAAATCTATTGAAGAAAAAAGCGAACGGATAAATGAGTTGGAATCCGATCTGAATAAACTAAAAAGCGAATATGCCAAAATGATATATTTTGCTTATAAAAACCGAAACAGTTATGATCGTTTAATGTTTATTCTTGCATCTGAAGATTTTAACCAGGCTTATCGACGAATCAAATATTTTGAACAGTATTCGAAGTATAGACGCAAACAAGCCTCATTAATCTTTGCCACACAAAAAACGCTGGAGTATGAAATTGAATCCCTGAAAGAAAGGAAGAACGAAAAACAGGATTTGTTAGCCAGCAAAGAGAAAGAAAAGAATTCTTTAAGTAATGAACGAATGCGCGAGAGCAGAGAGATTGCTCGTTTACGCTCGAAAGAAAGTCAATTGCGGAAAGAACTCAAAGCGAAAGAAAAGATACGGGAAGAACTGGAAAAGAAAATTGCCGAAATTATTGCGAAAGAAGCTGCAAAAAGAAAACTAACTGCATTAACGGCTTCTGAAGAGGCTATTTCCGAGGGGTTTAAAAAATCCATGGGAAATCTTTCCTGGCCATTGGAAAATGGTATTATCATCAGACCTTTTGGAGAAATTGAGCATCCTGTTTTAAAAGGGATTAAAATTAATAATGAAGGAATTGATATTAGTGCACAAAAGGAATCAAAAGTAAAAGCTGTTTACGAAGGAGAGGTTACCCAGGTGTTTGTTGTTCCGGGGAATAACATGGCCATAATTATACGCCACGGCCATTTTTTAACGCTCTATTCAAATTTGGTTAATGTGCGGGTTCGAAAAGGTGACATCATCCCTAAAGGGTATTATTTAGGAGATGTTTATTATAATCAGAATGACGATGAAAGTTCTGTTTTGCATTTAAGGGTTTATGAAGAAACAAAAGTTTTAAATCCCGAAAAATGGTTATCGAACCAGTAGATTATTACCCTAAAAATAAATTTTTACTAAAGTTTATTTATAAAAATGAAACTTATTAGCAATAATTAAGTATACAAAAAAAATATGAACCCATTTATTGACCTTAATTGATGTGCTAATAACAAATGTAAAAATGGAAAAAAGCATTTCTATTCAATCGAAGATTGAAAATATTAACATTATTGAAAAGCTGATTGATGAAGTTTCTGAAGAAGCTCAAATAAATTCAGAAATATATGGGAAAATGCTGATTGCAACAGTCGAAGCGGTTAACAATTCAATCGTTCACGGCAACAAGGAAGATGCCAGCAAAAAAGTTACCGTTACCTTTGCTATTGATGAATCTAAAATTTGCATTTTTATTCAGGATGAAGGCCCCGGGTTTAACTATCAAAAAGTTCCTGACCCAACCATTCCTGAAAATATCGAAAATATTTCCGGAAGAGGCGTTTATCTGATGCGCCATCTTGCCGATCATGTTCTTTTCCATGAAAACGGACAAAAAGTAGAGATTCAGTTTGATTTAACCTAACATGGAACTTCAATTTTTTAGTGAAGACATCGATTTTTCCCTCCCTCATCCAGAACCCATAAAAAGCTGGCTTTTCAGCGCCATAAAAGATGAAAAATTTTATCCGGGTAACATAAACTTTATTTTCACTTCAGATAATTATCTGCTAAATATTAACAAACAATACCTTTCTCATCATTACCTTACCGATATTATTACATTTAATTATGTGCAGGAGAACACCATCCACGGAGATATTTTTATCAGTATAGAAACAGTTAAAAACAATTCCTCCAGGTTTGGTGTTACATTTAATGACGAAGTTCATCGCGTCATGATTCATGGTATACTACATCTTATAGGATATGATGATCAAACGGATGAACAAAAATCAGAAATGCGCAAAAAAGAAAATGAATATTTAGATAGATTGAAAAATCTTTTCTAATTTTCCGAAAATTTTAATAGAGAGAATATGTTGCCAGCTTATGATGTAATTGTTGTAGGAGGAGGACATGCAGGCTGCGAAGCAGCAGCAGCTGCTGCAAGTATGGGTGCCAATACCTTGTTAATTACAATGGATATGACCAAGTTTGCCCAAATGTCGTGTAATCCTGCTATGGGCGGTATAGCAAAAGGACAGATAGTAAGAGAGATTGATGCACTGGGAGGCTACTCTGCCATTGTTACGGATAAAAGTATGATTCAGTTTCGAATGCTTAACCGTTCCAAGGGACCTGCCATGTGGAGCCCCAGGGCGCAATGCGACAGAACGATTTTTACTACCGAATGGAGGAAAGTTCTCGAACAAATTGAAAAACTGGACTTGTGGCAGGATTTGGTCACCGAACTTATCATTCAGGAAGGAACGGTTAAAGGTGTAAAAACAAAATTTGGTGTTCAGTTTCATGCGAAGACTGTAATACTCACCAATGGAACTTTTCTAAATGGAATGATGTATGTCGGAAGAAAAAAAGTGGAAGGAGGAAGAGCAGGCGAAGCTCCCTCAAAAGGTATTTCCGAACAATTAGAGACGTTTGGCTTTGAGGTAGGCCGGATGAAAACCGGAACACCGGCACGACTAGACGGCAGAACAATTGATTTTTCCAAACTGCAGGAACAAAAAGGCGATGAGGAAGGAGGACAGTTTTCTTTCTTAACGCACGACCACAAACCACGGAATGACAAAAGTTGTTATATCACCTATACTCATCCTGATGTGCACAGTGTATTAGAAACCGGTTTTAAGGAATCGCCCCTTTATACCGGAGTCATTGAAGGAATCGGACCCCGTTATTGTCCCAGTATCGAGGATAAGATTGTGACCTTTGCGGACAAGGACAAACACCAACTTTTTTTGGAGCCCGAAGGGTTTGAGACCAATGAGTACTATATCAATGGATTTTCTTCTTCCTTGCCCCTGAATGTGCAGTTAAAAGCGTTAAAGCTTATTCCCGGACTGGAAAATGTTAAAATTTATCGTCCCGGATATGCTATCGAATATGATTACTATCCCCCCACACAGTTAAACCATACCCTTGAAACAAAGTATATTCAGAACCTTTACTTTGCCGGGCAGATTAACGGAACAACCGGTTACGAAGAGGCGGGAGCACAAGGCCTTATGGCAGGTGTAAATGCAGTGCTTAAAATACGGGAGCAACCAGCATTTATATTAAATCGCGATCAGGCTTATATTGGAGTATTAATTGATGATTTAATTATAAAGGGAGTAGATGAGCCTTATCGTATGTTTACCTCACGAGCCGAATACCGGATTCTTTTACGACAGGATAATGCCGATATACGATTAACAGAACTGGGGCACAGGTTGGGACTGGTCCCTTCGCACCGTTTTGATTTACTTAAAGAAAAGATTAAGTATCGCGATGATCTGATTGAATTTATAAAAACATACAGTGTCTCACCCCCGGAGATTAATCCGTTTTTGCAAAAAACAGAGAGCTCTCCGTTAAAACAAAAACGCAAATTAGTAGATGTTGTTTTGCGCCCCGAGATTTCTATTCAAAAAATCAAAGAACATATTTCACCCCTCAAACAGCTGATTGAAAAAATTCCGAACCGGACTGAAGAAATTATCGAATCGGCTGAGGTGTTGATAAAATATTCAGGATATATCGAA
>JBNJFS010000037.1:14854-16436 GCA_051747085.1 Bacteroidota bacterium | reverse complement strand
GAAAATTTATAATTTTTCACTTTCTCAATTAAGGCCTGTTTTAATTCAAGGTTCTTTTCATATTCCTGATCTATGTTCGCGTAATATTCAGATTTTCGTTTAAAGAAATGATCGCATGCAGCTCTGAATCTTTTCCATACTTTATCCGATTGTTTTCTGGGTACAGGGCCGGCTTCTTTCCATTCTTTTTGTAAATTGATTAATGCCGAAGTGGTTTTTTTCCAGTCATTGCTATCCTTCAGTTGTTCTGCCTTCTCACACAGCTCAATTTTCTTCTCAAGGTTTGTTTCTTGTAATTCTTTATTCAGGGCATAAAACTCTCGTTTTTTACCGAAAAATTTATCACAGGCATTCCTAAATCGCGCGTATATCTTATTGTTGTCCTTTTTAGGAGCAAAACCAATCGTGCGCCATACTTTTTGTAAATCAATAATTGCTTTGGTTTGTTCAGACCACTCTTTATGTGATTTTAACTCCTTATTGGCCAGTTCTTCGGCTTGTTCACATAATTTCTCCTTTTTAGCCAGATTCTCTTTTTGTTCCTCTTTAAGTCCTTTAAAATATTCCTGATGATTTTTATTGATGATGCGTGTAGCTTCTTTAAAACGTTCCCAGATAGGTTCTTTATCCTCATTGGGTACAGGCCCTGTTTCCCTCCATTGGTTATGTAATTTTTGTAATGCCTTAAAAGCACTAACAACGGAGGGTTCGTCTATTAACTTTTCAGCTTTTTCACATAATCCAATTTTCGCTTCTAAATTTTTCTTTAAATCCAGATCACGAAGCTCTTTGTTTATTTTTATATAATCGTAAAAATTACTTACATGATGGTGATAAGTATTCCACAAATCCTTTAATTTCTGTTGCGGAACAGGGCCTATTTCTTTCCAGCGGTTTTGTAGCTGTCTGAACTCTTTAAATGTCTCTCCAATTGATTCTTTCTTATTGATTAACTCTTTAAGTTCTTCAATAACCTGGTATTTTGTTTCGAGGTTGGTCTCTTTATCTTTTTCCAATTCTCTGTTATATTCTGCTTTAAGTTTTCGATATCGCTTAAATTGTTCTTTCAGTTCTACCTCAATGGGATCATCCGGAAGTTTAAACTCTTCGATATCGCCCCCGTCATCAATAAATGATTTACGTACTTTTTCGTTTATTGCTTTTTGCTGTTTATAAAAACTGGCCTTTATCGCTTCTACCTCTTTCCTAATTTGATGAATGGAGTGAGTATCTATCAAATTTTTAATTTCTTCGACCAATTCTTCACGGCTTAATTTATTATAGTCAATCTCCCCTTTTTCCTCCTCTTCTGTTGCTTTTACTTTTTCGGATGATTCCTGTTTTTCTTTCTTGTCTATCCCATGGGAACCCTCATCCTTTTTCTCCTGTTCTGAACTTTCCTTCTCTTTTTCCTCCGATTGTTCTTTATCATCTCTTTCATCCGGAGTTTCTTCAGAACCAACATCCGGTGTTTGATCATTCACCTCATTCTCTTCAGCAGGTACGTCAGGCTTTTCTTCCTGTTTATCCCCGGAGGTACTTTTTTGTTCATCACCCAAACTTTCGGTTTGTTCCTGATTTA
>JBNJFS010000037.1:0-14754 GCA_051747085.1 Bacteroidota bacterium | reverse complement strand
TTCCTGATTTAATTCTGATTCTTTGTTTATTTGCTGTTCGTTTTGAACAGAGTCAGAGTTTTTTTGGTCTTTAGCGTCCATAATATAAGCCTTCTATTAGTTTTATAGGTAAAAGAGAAAATCTTTTTTATTTTACAGGTTACGAAAATAAATATTTACCGACTAATACTCAAAGAAAAATCGGATAAAATCGTTTTATAAGATAAATATACAATTAATTCGGGAATTGAAAGAAAGAAAACTGCCGGTAAAAAGTTACCGGCAGCAAAAATTAAACCCTAACTAAAAATTCTATCTGCTAAAATCTAATGCCTGTAGTTAAAATAAAATTGTTCAGGCTATTATCGATTTGTGCCTGATTTCCACCAGCATAATCAATAATATTAAATTCGCTCATAGTTCGTTTGTAAGCAAAATCCACAAAAAAGTTACTTTCACGATATCCTAGTCCCACAGAGTAAGATGTTCGATCAAACCCCTCATTATCATGTCCTTCTTTGAAAGGGCTTGTGGAATAAGCAAATCCCCCCCGATAATATAAAACTCCGGTTCTGAACTCTGCTCCTGCTCTAATGTTATGTGTTCGGGTAAAAATTGATTCAATAGAATTATTATCAATAATTATCCCCTGACTATTAAAATCATCATCTAATTTCATGGTTGAATAATCAACATACTCATAATCAATATCCACCAATCCAATTTTACCAATTTGAAAACCGACACTTCCGATGGCTCTTAAAGGTGTTGTTAATTGATATTTATAAGTTAGAGTTTCTGATTCCTGCCACAGATAATCTCCATTATCATAATATGCATCTACACGTGTAGAAAAGTTTTCTTCTAAATTATAAAATGTAGGTAGATGAAAAGCACCTCCAATTCTTAAAAAATCAAATGGTTTGTAAATTGCACCAAATTTAAGTGAAAAACCTGCTCCATTGGTTTGAACTTCTTCTTGAAATTTCATGGCAGAAAAATCATAAATATCCGATTCATTATTTTCATATTCATAATGGGATGAAAATTCAGAAAAATTAATCGTTTTAATATCCAAACTAAAACCCACATACAATTTATGCGCATAATTAGCTCCAAACGCAAAATTAATCTCTCCTATTGAACCTTCTGTTTGTATCGATTTTTGTTTATTAATATTGAATTCATCCGGATATAAAAATTTTTCATCGGTTACCTGACTCCAAAACTCATTATTTATGGTATCATAATCTATCAAATAAGTATTATAAAGCAAAGCCTCATACATTTCGTTCAGATTAGGAACAGAACCTGCATCCTCGGCATTTGCAACAAAATACTCCATGATAGATTGATCATTATTCCCGCCAAACAAGATATTTTGATTATAATTATTAACCTTGTTATACCCTACTGCAAAATTAACATTAACCCATCGGGTATCCGAATCTTCTAAGTCGTAAGATGAAACCAGGCCCAAATTATTAAAACCCATCCGATATTTACTATCATCTGTAATTGTATTAAGATAGGCAGAAGATGTTTGGTTATAAGTCAAGCCAGGAGAAAACATTAATTCTGTATTTCTGAATACTCCAATACCCGCCGGATTTATTGAAATAGAGGAAAAATCTCCCCCCAAAGCACCAAAAGCACCACTCATACCTGTAAATCGGGCAGTTCCAGAATAATTGTTTGAAGAAAATTTCAACGCATAATCAACATAAGGGCTTTGAGCAACAAGAACTGTTTGTATACATAAAAGCGCTATAATCAATATTCCTATTTTTTTCATAGTTATGTTTTAAGTAGTTTTTAAACAATAAATACAAAAACCTGAAAGGCCATCAATAAGCCTTTCAGGTTAATACAATTTTATTATCTTCTTCGACCTGAACTCCTGGTTGAACTTGAACCGGAACTTCTGGTTGAACTTGAACCGGAGCTTGACGTTCCCGAAGAACGACTAATAGATGTTCCACTGCTTCGGGTACCTGAAGAACCTGATGAGCCTGAAGATCGTCTTGGCGTATAGGTTCTTGAAGAACCGGAGCTGTTACTTCGGGTATTCCGGTTGGTTCTGTACGTAGAGTTAGAGTTGCCCGAGCCGGAACGTTTAACCGTATTTGTGTTACTAACACTTTTCGGACGACTATATCGGGTCGTTCTGCTGTTTGCATTATACGTAGAACGGTTTATTGTTGAACGGACATTACTTCTGGTTCTGGCTGAGCTTGATGATATAGCACTCCTTCTTTCCTGAACCTCCTGACGATTTTCGCGTACAACCCTGGAATTATTGTCGTTATCTACTACCCTGATTGTTCTTCTGGAATTAATATTTCCATCATCACTCCTTCGGTTTGTCACCTCTGTTCTTCGCGCAGCTCTTCCTTCGCTCCTGTTATTATCAATAGCTGATTTAACCGTGTTGGTTTGTTTAATATCCCTGCCCATATATACTTCCGGATTACGGGCTATTCGCTGATTATCAGTATTAACTCCCGAACCACTCATTGAGCTTAGTCCTCTTCGACGAGATGAATAATTCGCTGAACTGGCCCAGTTATCATTTTGGTTGTCCATATAATAATTATTTACCGAATACGGGTAATAATATGGATTGTAATATGGATTATAATAAGAATGATAGTATGGATTGGAATAGTACGAATTATAATAATACGGACTATAATAAGAGTAATATGGTCGTGACCATGATGAGTAATACCATGGTGAATTAACCCCTACATAGGTATAACTCCTTCCCCAATAACCAAAACTGGAAGAAATATAATAGGGTTCAACCCATACACGGTCGCCTGCTATTACAACATTATAGAACGGATCACCAATAAACATGCTTGCAAATCGGTAATCGTCGTTAAAATAAATGTTATAATTGGTTGCCATCCCATAATATGGACTCTGTTTAGCTTCCATTCTTTTCTCGCGGGCTTCACTATAATTATCAACCATTACCCTATCGTAATAATTTTCTGATTCTTTATCTTCATAGATTGTTGTATCAGTATCTCCGTAAGAATCATCCTCTAAAATTTCAGTTATCTGATCATCAAATTCAGACGTTGTTTCATTAGAGGCATTATTATTGTATGTTGGGTTAGAATACACATCAGTGCTTGCAACATAATCATCGGTTGGCGAATAATACAAATCGTCGTTTACAGCAGTTTGCTGTAATGATGAGCATGAGGCGATAAAGACTGATAAAATAAGTATTAAAAAAATTTTAGTTTTCATAATGTACCTCCTGATTCGTTATATTTTATAATTTATTTCCTTACTTTTGCAATTTTAAAACTATTATTAATTCTATTATATAACAAGCAAATTTTATACCAAACATGGCTAAAATACTTACAAAAAGAGAAGAAAATTATTCACAATGGTACAACGACCTCGTTATTAAAGCAGATTTAGCCGAAAACTCTGCGGTTAGAGGCTCAATGGTTATAAAACCTTACGGTTATTCCATATGGGAAAAGATGCAGGCAGCATTAGATAAAATGTTTAAAGATACCGGACACTCCAATGCCTATTTCCCCCTGTTTATCCCTAAATCGTTTTTCTCTAAAGAAGCGAGCCATGTGGATGGATTTGCCAAAGAATGCGCTGTAGTTACCCACTACCGTTTAAAAAATGACGAAAACGGAAAAGGAATTGTGGTTGATCCGGATGCCAAATTGGAAGAAGAATTAATTGTACGCCCAACTTCAGAAACGGTAATTTGGAATACCTATAAAAACTGGATACAATCCTATCGGGATCTACCTATTTTAGTCAATCAATGGGCAAATGTTGTTCGTTGGGAAATGCGAACCCGTTTATTTTTACGTACCTCAGAATTCTTGTGGCAGGAAGGTCATACTGCGCATGCCACCAAACAAGAAGCCCTGGACGAAACGGAACAGATGATTAATGTATATGCTGATTTTGCCGAAAATTGGATGGCTATGCCTGTAATAAAAGGATACAAGACTGAAAATGAGCGATTTGCCGGAGCAATAGACACTTACTCTATCGAGGCATTAATGCAGGATGGTAAAGCATTACAATCTGGAACATCGCATTTTCTTGGCCAAAATTTTGCCAAAGCTTTTGATGTGAAATTTACAGATAAGAATGGAGCGTTAGATTATGTTTGGGCTACCTCCTGGGGAGCATCTACAAGACTGATTGGTGCATTAATTATGGCTCATTCCGATGACAATGGTTTAGTACTTCCTCCTAAACTAGCGCCTATTCAGGTGGTTATTATTCCTATCTACAAAGGAACTGAGCAGCTGGAAGCCATTGCAGAAAAAGCTGAAACAATCAAGAAAAAGTTACAGGAAAAAGGCATCTCCGTAAAATTTGATGACAGAGATACACATAAGCCAGGATGGAAATTTGCTGAATATGAATTAAAGGGTGTACCTGTTAGAGTTGCTTTAGGACCACGCGATATTGAAAATAATACCCTTGAAGTGGCTCGAAGAGATACCTTAAAAAAAGAAATTATTTCGCAGGAAGGAATTGAAGATTATATCGATAATTTATTATCTGAAATCCAACAAAATATTTATCAAAAGGCTTTTAATTTCAGAAAAGAAAATACCTTTAAAGCGGATACTTACGAAGAATTTAAAAATATCATAGTAAATAAAGGTGGTTTTGTACTGGCGCACTGGGACGGAACTTCCGAGACCGAACAAAAAATAAAAAACGAAACAAAAGCAACTATTCGGTGTATTCCTTTTGATTCACCAGAAGAAGAAGGTAAATGCATCTTTTCCGGTAAACCATCCAAACGAAGAGTAATATTTGCAAAAGCCTATTAGTAATCAGCTAAAAACCACCAATATGTCAGAAAACGATCCTAAAGAGCAAATTATTTCGGCCCTGGAAGTAAAATCAATTGTCAAACAACGTGTTTACGATCAAACACTCGAGATATTTAAAACGCTAAAAGAAATACTCTTTGAAATTGCCGTTGAATTAAATAATGAACTTAAAATAAACGACACTCGTGTTCATTTAGAATATAAAGATCGCGGGCAATTTGAGGCAGAGCTGAAAGTTGCCGGCGATATGCTTATTTTTAGTATGCATTCTAATATTTTTGAATTTAACCGCGAGCATAATGTCTGGAAAACAAACTACCTCCAAAATAATCAAATGTACAGTTATTGTGGAATTATTAATGTATACAACTTTTTAGCCGATTCGTTTAAATACAACCGGCTTGAAGATTTAGGTTATTTAATTACCCGCATATTTATTAATCTCGAAAAACATTTTTTTGTTGAAGGCAAACGGCAGGAAAAATATTTATATAATAATTTCGAACAATCCATACTTACCAAAGAAGTTTTAAAAGAGATTATTCTGAAATCCATAATGTATGCCATTGAGTTTGACCTATTGGTCCCGCCTTACGATCATGTTAAAATTGCTTCCGTTGCCCAACTAAATGAAAAGATGGAATTTTCAAGAATGAAAACAGGCAAACGGTTAGGATTTAAATTTAATTCAGACGATATATCATAAAACATTAACTACCAAGACATTTGACTGCCTCTTAATTATTCCGGTAAAACTTTTACCGGATTTTTTGCATCATTTTTAATCGTTAATCGTCTTTACAACAAAAGCAAATGTTTCAAATCGGACATGTAATGTTACAATATCGAACACCTAAAACAGCAAAAACAAAACAAACAAAACACCAAGGTATTAAAAATTAAACGATTACATAGTTTGGCACAAAAAATGATATTTAATAAACAATTATTAATCTTATAATATTCGAAAGTCATGGTAGTAGATTTAAAAGCAAACGAACTGGTATTAAAAGCAGGAGATTCAAATCTCCTTGCAGAAGAAACAAATGTTGATGGTAAATTAATATTAACCAATCAGCGGGTATATTTCAAACCCAAAAATAACGAGCGTTCTAATTACAATATAGAGATTTTACCCAACCAAATTCAGGAAATAATATCATTTAACACCATGAAAATTTTTCCTAATGGATTAAATATTGTTACAAAAGAGGGAAAACATTTAAAGTTTAAGATAGGAAAAAGAAATTCATGGAGTAAAGCACTAAATCAGATTTACTAATATCCCAGTAACTCAATTCTACATATATCTCCGGTTAATAATTAATGAGCATAATGCATTCTGATGCATTGTGCTCTAATTTTTTTATTTTATAATTGTACCACAAACAAATATCATTAAAGAAACTAAACAAGATGCCCGTTTTATTGTTAAACCATCATATTAATCAAAAATCATCTTTTAAAATCTAAAAAACATTAATGAAAGCCATAGGAATATTTTACGGTTCAACTACCGGAAATACTGAAAAAATTGCAAAAAAAATAAAAGAGCACCTAAAATCAGAAACCATAGATATCTACAATGTACGTGAGGCAACCCTGCCTGATCTGGAAAAATATGAAAATATTATTTTAGGTTCGTCTACATGGGGAGAGGGGGAACTGCAGGAAGATTTTAAACAATTTTTGGATATAATAAAAAAAGCAAACCTTAAAGGTAAAAAAGTAGCTATCTTTGGAATAGGCGACTCATCTGTTTATCCCGACTCGTTTGCCGATGCTTTAGGTGTTATTTTCGAGGCGCTGGAAGGCAAAGGAGTAACTTTTGTAGGAGAATTTTCTACTCACGGTTATAATTTTGAAAAATCATTAGCGCTATTTGACGAAAAGTTTGTTGGTCTTCCACTTGACGACGACTCAGACGAAGAACAAAATAAAGCAAGAATCGCCATATGGTCAGAGTTATTAAACCAAAAGATGAACTAATTATATTTCTTCCCTAAAAAATAAGTATAGAGATTCCTAACCACGGTTATTTGTTGTATTTTTATCCTGCAAATTAAAAGGATAAAAAAAATGAAAACAGCAATTATCTATGCAACGAAACACGGATGTACAGAAAAATGTGCACACACCCTTGCAAACGAATTAAATAAAAATGCAGCATTAATTAATCTTGATACGTCTACCGACGTCAATCTCAATGAATTTAATACAATCATCATTGGCGGCTCAATATATGCGGGTTCAATGAACCGGAAAATAAAAAAGTTTATGGAAAAGTATCTCGAGATACTAAACACAAAGAAAACAGGTCTGTTTATTTGTTGTATGGAAGAAGGCGAAAAGGCTCAGGAACAATTTGATAATGCTTTTCCCGAAACCCTTAGAAAAAATGCAATTGCTCATGGATACTTTGGTGGCGAATTTAATTTTGATAAGATGAACTTTTTCGAAAAAGCTATCATTAAAAAAATTGCCCAAACCGATCGTAACGTATCAAAAATAAAAGTTAACAATATTAAAGATTTTGCGCAGAAAATAGCGGGTTGATCACTCTATTTTTCAGCGTTCCGGATTATGAAATTTGCCGGTATTATTATATCTTGCACAACTAAAACTAAATTAAAAATTAAATCGAAATAGTATGAAAAACAAAATTAAACATTTATTTTCTGTAATGATTGCTGCAGTAATTATAACAAGCTGCGGTAGTCCCGAGAAAGAAGCAAATACGGATATGCAAAAAAAAGTAGACGAATATGCAGAGGTTGAACTTACTTCGGACATTAGCCATTTATCCGATAACCAAAAGGAAATGTTGGGTTATTTGTTCGAAGCAGCTCAATTAATGGATGGTATTTTCTGGCAGGAAGCCTATGGGAATAAAGAAGAACTATTAAACAGTATTTCTGACCCCGCAGCCCGGAAATTTGTAAAAATTAATTACGGGCCATGGGAAAGGTTAAACGACAACAAGCCTTTTATTGAAGGTTTTGAAGAAAAACCTGCCGGAGCAAACTTTTATCCGTCCGACATGACTAAAGAAGAGTTTGAAGCCCTTGAAGCAAATGACAAAACGAGTCTTTATACATTGGTTAGACGAAACGAAAAGGGCGAACTGTACACCATTCCTTATCATCAAGCTTTTAATAAAGAAACAGAAAAGGCCGTTGAGCTTATAAGAAAAGCGGCAGAGCTTGCCGAAGATGAAGGGTTTAAAAAATATTTAACCTTAAGAGCTCAGGCATTAGAAACAGATGAATACTACGAAAGTGATGTTGCATGGATGGACATGAAGAGTAATGATATCGACTTTATTGTAGGGCCTATTGAAAACTACGAAGATGCATTGTTTGGTTACAAAGCTGCTCACGAGTCATTTATTCTGATTAAAGATAAGGAATGGAGTAAAAAGCTGGATAAATTTGCCGCTTTCTTACCTCAGTTTCAAAAAGATTTGCCTGTTCCTCAGGAATACAAAAATGAAACACCCGGAAGCGATTCCGACCTTGGCGCATATGATGCTGTTTATTATGCCGGCGATTGTAATGCAGGAAGCAAAACCATTGCCATTAATTTACCTAACGACGAACAGGTAAGATTAGATAAAGGAAGCAGAAAGTTGCAGCTAAAAAACTCAATGCAGGCTAAATTTGATCAAATCCTTGTTCCTATCTCAAATATCGTTATTCATCCCGAACAAAGAAAACACGTTAAGTTTGATGCTTTTTTCGAAAACACCATGTTTCACGAAGTAGCTCATGGATTAGGACTTGGAAATACAATCGATGGAGAACAAACTGTACGCGAAGCTTTAAAAGAATATTACACTTCGATTGAAGAAGGGAAAGCAGATATTTTAGGCCTGTTTATTGTTGATAAGTTATATAAAATGGGCGAATTAACCAGCGGAGAAGTAATGGATAATTATGTCACCTTTATGGCCGGAATTTTCCGTTCGGCACGATTTGGTATTGCCAGCTCACATGGAAAAGCCAATATGATGCGATTCTATTTTTTCCAGGACAAAGGTGCATTTTTTAAAGATCCTGAAACCGGAACCTATAGGGTAGATTTCGAAAAAATGAAAGCTGCAATGAACGAGCTTACCGAAAAAATTCTTATCATTCAGGGTGATGGCGATTTTGAACAGGCAAAAGCATGGGTTGAAGCCGACGGAAAAATCAAAGAAGATCTACAAAAAGATTTAGACAAAATTAATGAAGCCGGTATCCCAAGAGATATTATCTTTAAACAAGGTAAAGAAATGCTTGGGTTATAAGAAATAAATAATACTTTCACTTAAAAGGTTCAATTTTCTCGATTGAACCTTTTTTTATTTCATTTCAAATAATTACTATTGTAAAAACACATCATTAGCTGAGTTGAAAGATATCCGAACATATATCATTATTATTATTTTATATTTGCCACTGATATCTAGCGGGCAAAGTAATAATACTTTTATTGACTCAACTCAGTCTGAACTTAAATTAATTCCCAGAGATACCATTTCTACTGAAAAAAGAAATCGGTCTGAACAATTCTATGATACCCTAAAATTAAAAGCTTCAAAAAACAGAATTACCAAAGCTGCATTAGAGTTAATCCTAAAGGAAGAGCCGGATGAAGGAATCTATATAGGAGAAGAAAATATAAGAAAAGAAAAATATTTTAAGATATATGAAGGAAAAAGAATTCGCAAAATTGAAATTGTAAAACTTGATGTTTTTGGACCCGAACTAAACGACAGCGGCTCAACAACCCTAAACTGGATTCAGAAAGCAGGCAATAATACACATATAAAAACACGTGATTTCATTATAAAAAACAACCTGTTATTTTCCGAAGGAGATTCTGTTGATCCAACATTACTAATTGATAACGAACGAATTTTCCGCGAACTCGATTACATTAAAGATGCCAACATACAAATTATCCAGGTTCCCGGGAATAATAAATGGGTTGATATTCTGGTAATTACAAAAGATGTATATAGCACCGGTTTTAATGCCGATTTATGGAATCTAAGCTCGGGTTCAATAGATCTATATGAAAACAATCTCGCAGGCATTGGTCATAAAGTTCAGGCTCGTTGGCTTATCGATGTTGATGAAAATCCATCAACAGGTTATTCGTTTAGGTACAACATAAACAATATAGGAAATACATTTATTAAATCATCATTACAATATTATAAAGCTTTCCATACTGAACGATTGGAAATAAAAGCCAACAGACCGTTTTTTTCTTACAATACAAAATGGGCCGGACATGTTATCTTCTTGCAAACATCAACACTCAAAGACATAAAAAAAACAAATACCATTTTAACCGATACCCGATTAAATTATGCTACAGGGGATTATTGGCTTTCCCGCTCTTTTATGTTAAAAACCGATAATATTAAATATACAAACCGTACACGATTGGTTTTAGGAGCCCGGTTTATTAAAAATAAATTTTACAAAGGCCCCGAAGTTAGTGAACGCTACAACTTTGATTACCATGACAATCAAATACTTCTGGGAAGTATCTCCTTCTCAAGACAGAAATTTTATACCTCAAACTTAATTTATGCTTTTGGTAAAACCGAAGATATTCCTGTTGGGTTATTAGCTCAAGTCAACGCAGGATTTGAAAAAGATGAGTTCTTCAACCGGCCTTATGCAGGATTAATTTTAGCAAATGGTTTATATTATAACAAAATCGGATATCTTAACTTTCGGGCAGAATTGGGTGGACTATACTATGATGACCGCATAGAACAAGGGGGATTAAATTTTAATGCGAAAGCAATAAGCAATTTACATTATATTAAACATATTAAATTTCGTAATTTTTTAAGCCTCAATTATACGCGTGGAGTAAACCGGTTTCCGGATGAAAAAATCTACTTTAATTCTGTAAATGATATTTGGGGGTTCTCCTCTGATAACTTGTATGGGTTAAAAAAATTATCCTTTAATTACGAGCTTGTAGCATTTACCAATCTTTACCTTTATAATTTCAGATTCGTATTTTTTGGTTTTGGCGATTTTGGATGGATTGGACCGGAAAATAAATCGGTATTCAGAAATAAATTATATTCAGGAATAGGATTAGGTGTAAGGATACGTAATGAAAACCTGGTATTTAAAACGTTCCAGATAAAATTTGCTTTTTATCCATCCGTTCCCACGGATGTAGATCCATTTTACCTGATGGTATCCGGAGAGTCGTATTTAAAGCACACTTATTTCGAACCAGAAGCCCCCTCAACCATCGATTTTCAATAAAAAGACCTTTCTGTCCTTTTTATTGAACAAACCTTCAATGTCGTTGTTTGATGTGAAAATGTCGAACAAAAAAAATAAAATCTTATGTCAGTATTAGTAGGAAAAAAAGCACCGTTATTTAAAACCGATGCGGTAATTAATGGCAGTGAAATTATAGAGAATTTTTCATTAGAACAATATCTGGGTAAAAAGTATGTCGTATTTTTCTTTTATCCGGCAGACTTTACCTTTGTATGTCCTACAGAAATTCTTGCTTTCCAGGAAAAAATCAAAGAATTCGAAGAGCGCGATGTAGCTATTGTAGGCTGTTCCGTTGACTCTGCTTTTTCACACTGGAAATGGCTGCAAACCGAACAAAAAGAAGGGGGTATTAAAGGGGTGAAATATCCGTTGGTAGCTGACCTCTCAAAAACCATATCGGAAAATTATGATGTACTGGCCGGTCATTACGATCTTAACGACGAAGGTGAAAGTACATTCCATGGGATACCCCAGTCTTTCAGAGGGTTGTTTTTAATGGACAAAGAAGGGATA
This sequence comes from Bacteroidota bacterium, assembly GCA_051747085.1. Taxonomy (GTDB): domain Bacteria; phylum Bacteroidota; class Bacteroidia; order Bacteroidales; family UBA12077; genus UBA12077. Next base: position 3,110 of record JBNJFS010000037.1, on the reverse strand, counting down.
GTACGACATCAGGTAGTAAATGATATGCCCCTCGGAAGAAGTGTTGACGAAACATTACGAATGATTGATGCACTTCAGTATTTCGAAGAAAATGGAGAAGTATGTCCTGCCAACTGGAAAAAAGGCGATAAAGCGTTAAAACCAACACAAGAAGGAATCTCCGATTATCTTAGTAATTAATTATTTCACATATTTTTTTTGTAAAAGCGCCTTTGGTCAGGGCGCTTTTTTTATTTTTGTTGTATGGTTAAAAAATTTTCTGTAAATATAAAAAACAAGAAAGATTTTAAACAGAAACTAATCCTGTGGGGAAACCGTTTCGACCCATTTGTATTTTTAGACAGCTGTAATTACAATATCAATCAGTCATCAGGTAAAACCTATTATGCGTATGATTTTCTGGCTGCTGTAAAAGCAGAAAAATTTTGCTGCCCATCAACAGGGAATAAATTTGAACAACTTAAAAGGTTTGTCCAAAAAAACAAGCAATGGATATTCGGCTATTTCCCGTACGATTTAAAAAATGAAATTGAGTTGCTGGAATCGAACAACATGGACGATATTCAATTTCCTGATGTTCAGTTTTTCATTCCCGAACTGGTTTTTGCAGCCAAAAATAACGAACTCATCATCTATTATAATCAACAACAATATAATTTAGAAAAAATAAACCAAATTGTAAAACAAATCGATTCAACAGATACATCATCCTTAAAAGAAGATAACCAATCTATAAAAATCTTATCCCGTTTTACAAAACAAGAGTATCTGAAAACAATTACACAACTCAAAAATCATATTCAACGAGGCGATATTTACGAAATCAATTTATGCCAGGAGTTTTTTAGCAATACAGCTATTGATCCTTTAAGTACCTGGTTAAATTTAAAAAAGGGCTCTCCCACCCCTTTTTCGTGTTATTATAAAACAGGAAATCATTTTTTGCTGTCGGCCAGCCCGGAACGATTTTTAAAGAAAAGAGGAAATAAAGTCATCTCACAACCCATTAAAGGGACCATACGAAGAGGAAAGTCCGAACAGGAAGACAAAATGTTAAAAGAAAAACTTTTTAACGACCCGAAAGAACGAGCCGAAAATGTAATGATTGTTGATTTGGTACGAAATGATCTGTCGCGCACAGCGAAAAAAGGCACCGTTAAGGTAGAAGAATTGTATGGAATTTACTCCTTTCAACAAGTACATCAAATGATTTCGACGGTGGTATCAGAAGTAGAGACCAGTCTTCCGATTATTGATATCATTCAAAATGCTTTCCCTATGGGCTCAATGACCGGGGCTCCCAAGGTTCGAGCCATGGAATTAATTGAGCAATACGAAAAAACCAAACGCGGACTGTATTCCGGTTCTGTGGGCTACATTACACCCGATAAAGACTTTGATTTTAATGTAGTTATTCGCAGTATTTTATACAACCAATTAAAAAATTATGTATCTTTTACCGTTGGTGGAGCCATAACCAGCTTATCGGTTCCTGAAAATGAGTACGAAGAGTGCATGGTTAAAGCACAAGCGATGCTTAACGTTCTAAATAATCAGGGAATATGATTGATGATTTTAAAAAATATATTGCCATCAATAATCTATGCTTAAAGGATGATAAGCTATTACTTGGCGTTAGCGGTGGAATTGATTCTATTGTGATGATGCACCTTTTCAGAATGTCAGGATACAACATCGCCCTTGCACATTGCAATTTTCAATTACGTGATGAAGAATCGGACAATGATGAAGCTTTTGTGACTCATTTAGCCGAAAATTATCAACTTCCAATTCATACCATCCGGTTTAATACCCCGGAAATAGCCGAGAAAGAAGGTATATCAATACAAATGGCAGCACGCGATTTGCGGTACGAATGGTTTGAAGAGTTAAGACAACAACATCATTACGATTATATCGCTATTGCCCATAATAAAAATGACTTAGCAGAAACTTTTTTGGTGAACCTTGTGCGCGGTACCGGAATAAAAGGACTTACAGGAATCAAGGAGAAAGCAGGTACTATCATCCGTCCGTTGCTTTTTGCTTCCCGAAAAATGATTGATGATTATTGCCGTACAAATAATTTTGAGTATCGTGAAGATTCATCCAACCAAACAACCAAATACAGCCGAAACCTTATCCGCCACGAAATCATTCCTGCCTTCGAATCTATCAATCCTTCGTTTATAGATACCATGACCCAAAATATCAATACTTTAAAAAATACAGAAAAAATCTATTACCATACCATACAAAAAACACTTACCGAAATTGCTGATGAACAGGATAAGAAAATATATTTTGCCATTGATAAAATAAAAAAGCTGGAACCTGTAGAAACCTACCTGTTTGAATTTTTAAACCCATATGGCTTTTCGGTTTCTCAAATTAATGATATCATTGCCTCACTGGACGGAATTTCAGGGAAACAGTTCTTTTCGCCTACCCACCGACTGATAAAAGACCGAGACAACCTTATTATGGAAGAAATTTCGCTTGTACAGTCAAAACCCTTTTTTATCGAAGAAACAACCGGCCAAATAGAATATCCGATACCTTTAACACTTGATAAATTTGATAAAACAGACGATTTTCAAATTAACACACAAAAAAATACAGCCCAGCTGGATTACGATAAACTCGAATTTCCGTTAACGATACGTAAATGGAATAAAGGCGATTACTTTATGCCTTTAGGGATGCAAAATCTGAAAAAAGTTAGTGATTTTTTTATTGATCAAAAAGTCCCGATTCCCGAAAAAGAAAAAGTATGGATTATCGAAAGCGGAAACAAGATTGCCTGGCTTGCAGGCATGCGTATTGATGAACGATTTAAGATTACCCAAAACACAACACACATTTTTCAACTTGAGCTCCCCGAAGAGTAAAAATACAAAACCTGCCTGCTAAAAGTAGTTGCCGGTTCAGCAAACCGGTACTCTTTTAACAGGCAGGAAAAAAACAAATATACTTTTTTAATCATACATTTAGAATTTATGAAACAATAAATCACAAAAAGTTAATTCCTCTGCAATAGCTGATAAAAAACCTCCAACAATAATTTTTTCTCGCAAAGGCGCTAAGCCGCTAAGTTTTTATAATACTGA
>JBNJFS010000036.1:12167-16612 GCA_051747085.1 Bacteroidota bacterium | reverse complement strand
GTATGCCTTTTTGGCTCTGTTATTGTTAAGAAAAATTTTAATCCGTTTTTTTACGGATACTATAACTACAATAACTTTATTAATCATTGCTTTTGGTACTAACTGGTTTTTTTATGTTATCAACGAAGGGCCCATGTCGCATACCTATTCTTTTTTCCTGTTTTCGGCTTTGATATACTTTACCTTAAAATGGCATAGTTTCCGCTCCACTTCCAATGCGGTGGCTCTTGGTATTGTGGGTGGATTAATTGTTCTTGTGCGGCCCAGTAATATTATTGTTTTTATCATTCCTTTACTTTATGGAGTTTATAACAAAGAAACTTTAATACATAAAATTAATTTGTTAAAAAATAATTGGTATCATTTAGTCATCATCCTGTTTTTGATTTGCCTGATTTTATACCCCCAATTGTTGTACTGGAAAAAAGCAACCGGTCAGTGGTTTTATTCCTCCTATGGAAATGAAGGGTTTTATTTTACCCAGCCGAACATTTTAAAAGGATTGTTTAGTTACCGAAAAGGTTGGTTTGTATATACTCCGTTAATGGTTTTAGCTGTAGCAGGCATACCTATACTCTTTCGAAAGATGAAAGCATTTGCCTGGCCCGTCACAATCTTTTTTATCATCAATATATATATTGTTTTTAGCTGGTGGTGCTGGTGGTATGGCGGAAGTTTTGGTATGCGGGCACTTATTGAATCCTATGCGATATTAACCATCCCGCTGGCATTTTGTATTGATTATATTTTTAAACAAAAACGTTGGTTACAGCTATCAGCCTCAGTGATTATATTCTTTTTAATCAGCTTTAATTTATTTCAAACGCTACAGTACCAACGTAACGTAATTCATTATGATTCGATGACGCAAGAGGCTTACTGGGCTGTGTTTGGAACGCTTACGATTCCTGATAATTACCGGGAATTGATTCGGGTTCCTGATTATGACAGCGCTTTGCAAGGTGAAGAAGAAAAGTTTGACTAGCTTTTTTTATTAAAAATCTAACCTGATAAATTACACCTTTCAGTCGTGAAAAACTGGATGATATTTATGAATTAATCTTTTAACGAGAAATTAAAATGAGCCGATTCCGGGGTGATAATTTTGATTTTTCCGGATTAGTAGTAGTGCCGCCAAAATCGGAAGCAATGGCAATATTCTGTCCTGCCAGGCGGTTAGTGAGTGAGCTCCTACCGTTATTCCTGTGTCCTTAGATTCTTATATGTGATTTTGATTCCTTGCCTTTGGCCATAGTATTTTTGCTTAATATTAATCAACATAAGAAAAATAAAAGGTTTAATTCTTTTTAAATCTATAGATATTTAATTCTTTTGTAGATAAGATTTTAATTCCTGTTGAGTCTCCAACAGTTAATACACGAGGATCTTCACTTGCTAAAATCAGATAATCTGCACCTTTATTTTTTAAGGTATTAATATTTTCGATTGTAATTTGATTTGGTTTAAGATTCCATCCTTGTCTGTCGAGAAAAAATAAACCACCATTCGGACAATAGTCCGGACCAACAATAAATTTTGCATCTGACTCTATATTTAATTTATCAATTGCAGATAAATTCTTTTCAATAACTAACCCGGCATGTGAATACAAATCTAATTTTTTATTGAATCGATTATTGAGTTTTGATCTTGATGAATTAATGCTTAAAAGAACGATTCCTGTAAGAAGAATTTTAGTAATAAGATGAACATATTTATTGCTTATAACATTTTGAAATGTATTTATTCCATTTATTAATAGCAAAAAGAATAATGGGAAGAATGCTAAAAAGTAGTAATCATGATCTTTGAATTGGGCAAAAAATAATATCAAATAAGATAAACCTCCAATAAATAAGACAAGAATTAAAAGCGAGATCTTTTTATCACTTTTCTTATAAAAAAGAACCTGAAATGCTATTAAAGTATAGAAAACATAAAAGATAGAACGTGTAAAATATTTATTGTACCAATAATCGCTTAAATGATCCCACACGATTCGAATATTTTCCTTATTTAAAATCCAAATAGGCAAAGCTTTTGTGTTGAAAGAGTTTGAACTATATATTGTGATATAGTAAAACATATATGCATTCCAAATCAATACAACGATAATTGTAATTAAACTGTATAAAATAACTTTTTTATTATTTGAGAAGAATTTTTCTTTTTTGTTAAAGATGAATTGTATAATCGCAAATACTAGAATTGCTATTGGATTTATTAAGTAGGTTATTTTAATTAAACTACTTAGAGCAAAAAAAAGAAAGGAAAGAAGTAATGCATTAATTTTCTTATTCGTTCTATAATTAAATATAAAAAGCCATCCAAGAAAAGAGAAACCTAATGCTGGAATATCTGGAAGATAGTTAAATGAGTAATAATTAAAGACTGTTGAAGTAAATAAGAATAAACTAATAATTAGAGCATACCAATAATCATTCAAAATGTTTTTTGCCAACTTAAATACAGCAAATGCTCCAAAATATGCAATAATTAAATGTACTATCCTTTGAAGAAAAAAATGTTTGCCAAAGATAGTATATGTTAATGCTGTTATATAATAGGTAATTGGAAATTCACATGCAGCTCTCCCTTCGATATTATTTAAATTATAAAGTTGTGGTTGAAAAAAGTTAAATCCATTATTAAAGTAATTTGAGGCAAATGATAAGCTATCTGTTTGACGCATAAAATGTATCCCAAAAGGACCCGTGAAAAATATTTTTTCAAAACCTAAATAAAAAAACAGTACTATTAGAATTAATAAAAAACCTAATTTTATTATCCAATGCTTATTATATGGAGTTATTGTAAAAGTCATGCTTTCAGAGAACTTTAAATGTTTATGTCATTTACTGTAAATCCCATTTTTAAAAGATTTTGTGGCTGAAGTATCTTTTTTAATTTTTCAGTATTCATCATTTGTAGTTTCTCATTGGCTTGAAAAACATCCAAACCGGAAGTTTTCATCTCTTTTGCCAGTTCGGCTGCTTTATGGTAGCCAATGTGAGGACTCAATGCAGTAGTAATGGCCGGACTTTTAAAAAGCCTTTCTTCGGCTTTTTTATTATCAATCATCAATCCATTAAAAAAGTTTTCTTTTAATGTTTTATTGGCTGCAATTAATAAGTTGATACTTTCGAGTACAGCATGGCCAATTACCGGCAGATAAGGATTTAAATCGAGGCAGCCTTGTGCACTTAACGATGACACCAAACTATCGTTTGCATAAATCTTATGGGACGCGCTAATCACAAATTCAGGAATTACCGGATTAACTTTGCCGGGCATAACGGAACTCCCAACTTGTTTATGGGGGATAGCGACTTCTTTATTTCCTGCCACATCAGATGATAACAAGCGGATATCCGAAACCATTTTTTCAAGGTTTACGGCATGTGATTTTAAAATTGCATGTACCTCAACCAGTGTGTCTAAATTGCTGGTTGCATCAGACATATTCTCACTTCGGGTAATGGGGAGGTTGGTGAGTTTTTGCAGGGTAGGGGTAGCTTCCATAATAAAGAAACGAGGAACGGCCATTCCGGTTCCTATGGCACTTCCACCAAGGTTTACCACTTTTATTCGCTCAAAGCACTTTGATACGCGCCACCAGTCACGCGATAAAGCTTCATTGTACGAGCTGAAAAGCATCGCATACGATGAAGGCACAGCCTCCTGCATCTGGGTATACCCAATGCGTAGTTGATTTCGACTGTTCTTTTCCAGCTTTTCAAGGTCAAATCGAAGGGCGTTTATTTTTTCTTCTAACTCAACCAGTAACTTTATGATGGTTACTTTTAGGGATGTGGGAATGATATCGTTGGTCGATTGGTAGATATTGGCCTGTTCTATGGGATCAATGGTATGATAATCGCCGGGATTTTTGCCCAGTTTTTTGAGTGCGACATTGGTAATGATCTCATTTATATTCATATTAATGCTGGTACCGGCACCCCCTTGAACTGCGGGTACAATAAAGTGGTCGAAGTGTTGACCCTCGGAAATTTCTTCGGCAGATTCTATCAGGGCATCAATTACCGGTTGCTCGAATAAATTTATCGGGAGTTTTTGACCAGGATATTTCTCAGCAATAGCTTTCTTAAATTTATCATAGGTTAAGTAACAGGCTAGTTTTGTTAGGCCTGCTGATTTATACCAGTCAAAAGAAAAGGGAGAATTATCCGGGAAATTTTCTTGTGCCCGTACCGAATGAATTCCGTATAATGCATCTTCAGATATTTTTTTCTCTCCTAAAAAATCTTTTTCAGTACGATAATTATCTTTAGCCATATTTTTATGCTTATGCCCTTTCAGGGCGATTTGTTATTGCTGGTTTATCTGCGGAGCGATGCCCCGTGTTTATGCTTATGCCCTTTCAGGGCAATTTTTAAACTTTGTGGGATGTTATTTTTAACTCTTTTTAAAACTATATCCCTTAT
>JBNJFS010000036.1:0-12067 GCA_051747085.1 Bacteroidota bacterium | reverse complement strand
AATTCCCCCATTTAAGTTAATGTTTAGTTTTATAAGTTTTTTACCATACAAAGGCTGAAAGCCTTTAAGCAATAATTAAGGGCAACGCCCTTTTAATTTTGCAAAAAAAATCGCGCCCTGAAGGGGCATTAGCCAATTAATCCCAAAGAAATTCTTCCTTGAAATCAACGTTATACTTTTTCAAAAATGCTTTATATTCATCTTTAAAGTTAATCTTTTGATGATGGGTTTCTTGATTATCAATATATCGAATTACAACATCTATTTCCGAAGGGTTAACAGAAAATATTCCGTATCCATTTTGCCAGAAAAATTTACTATATTCTTTGCCTTTGGTTTTTATCCACTTAGAAGATTGCTTTTTTATTTCTTCTAATAATTTCATTGGGGTAATTTTTCTTGATAGTGTACATAAAATATGAATATGATTGCTGTATCCACCTACTTTTACAGGATTACACTCCAGGCCTTTGCATATTCCTCCAATATATTCGAAGAGAGAATTTTTTATTTCTTCCTTTATTAAAGGGAGTCTACCTTTGGTACTGAAGGTGATATGTACATAAACTTTGGATAATGATTGAGCCATATTTTTATGCTTATGCCCTTTCAGGGCGATTCATTATTGCTGGTTTATCTGCGGGGCGATGCCCCGTGTTTAAGCTTACGCCCTTTCAGGGCAAATATTTAATGCCTACCTTTTTTTTAAGGGATGAATTAAACTGCTCTAATTTTTTAAGGGGATATGTTGCTTATAATCTCACCTTTACATTACAAATTTAATATTTTATACGTTTTTTTATTTATTAAAAAGATAAAGATATATTAATCTATATTTTATTTTTGCAACTTTTTCTTAACCAAAAGGCTGAAAGCCAAAGTAAGAATTTCTTTAAGCTTTTGCCCTTGCAGGACGATTCATTATTACTGGTTTATCTGCGGAGCGATGCCCCGTGTTTATGCTTATGCCCTTTCAGGGCAATTTTTAAACTTTGTGGGATGTTATTTTTAACTCTTTTAAAAACTATATCCCTTATAATTCCCCCATTTAAGTTAATGTTTAGTTTTATAAGTTTTTTACCATACAAAGGCTGAAAGCCTTTAAGCAATAATTAAGGGCAACGCCCTTTTAATTTCGCACTAAACAAAAATTACGCCCTGAAAGGGCATAAGCAAAAATCAAATGAGAAACATCAAAACCTGCCTGCTGATATTCTCAGAACCTGCCTGTTCAGCAGGCAAACTCAAAACTATTTAGATATCGGCTGTGCATAAGCAACCACATCTTTTCCAGTAATTTCTTTATCGCATAAAATAATTAACCGTTCCAGCACATTTCTAAATTCGCGGATATTTCCTGTCCAGCTAATTTTTTTCAGTTCTTCCAGGGCATCGTCAGTAATAATTTTTTTACTTACTCCGTAATCAGCGCAAATGAGTTCATTAAAATGTTCGGCCAGCAGAGGTATATCCTCTTTCCTGTCATCTAAAGATGGTACATCGATTAAAATTACGCTTAAACGGTGGTATAAGTCTTCACGAAACCTGTTTTTCTCAATTTCTTCTTTAAGATTTTTATTGGTTGCCGCAATAATTCTTACATCCACATGGATATCTTTATCGCTGCCTACTCTTGAAATTTTCTTTTCTTCCAGCGCTTTTAACACTTTGGCTTGTGCATTCAGGCTCATATCCCCGATTTCGTCTAAAAAGATGGTTCCGGTATGTGATTGTTCAAATTTTCCTTTGCGCTGTTTGTGTGCCGAGGTAAAAGCTCCTTTCTCATGCCCGAATAGTTCGCTTTCAATCAATTCGGAAGGAATAGCAGCACAGTTAACTTCGATAAATGGTCCGTTTGCACGTTCACTTTTCTCGTGCAACCAACGTGCTACCAGTTCTTTCCCTGAACCATTGGGTCCGGTAATGAGTACCCGAGCGTCGGTAGGAGCCACTTTCTCAATCATATCTTTAACTTTGGTAATAGCTTCCGATTCTCCGACAATATCAAAGGTTTTGCTTACTTTTTTCTTTAGGGTTTTGGTTTCATTTACGAGGGTCGATTTATCCATGGCATTGCGGATAGTTACCAGCAGCCTGTTTAAATCCAGCGGTTTTTCGATAAAGTCATAAGCACCCTTTTTGATTGATTCTACGGCTGTATCAATATTACCATGTCCGGAAATCATGATAACCGGTATTTCATAATTGATTTTAAAGATTTCTTCTAAAACCTCTATTCCGTCTTTTTGAGGCATTTTAATATCGAGTAAAACAATATCGTATTTATTTTCTTTAAAAAGGGCTAATCCCTCATCACCATCGGCAGCCAAATCTACCTGGTGATCTTCATATTCCAGAATTTCTTTTAATGTATCACGAATACTTTTCTCGTCGTCAATTACCAGTATCTTAGCCATAAATTTAGATTTTGCTGTTTATTATTTTATCCATCATTCCTTCTTTTATTGCAAAGTTGGACTGAACAATTGTTTCTAGCTTTAATTTTCTGAGTATAAAATTAACAAAAATACTTGCCAGAACAATCATTTCGACTCTTACGATTTCAAGTCCTTTCATTTCTAAGCGTTCTGCTGTGGTTGATTGTATTAATTCCTGATGAAGATTGTAGTAGTCACCAAGATTAATCAGGTAATGGTTCTGTTTTTTTATATCGTCAGGAAGATTTTCTTTTTTTGCTATGATCATAGCTCTAAAACTATCAAAGGTTCCGGAACAGCCAATTAATTTTGTGGGGTGGTAAATTTCAACGGCTTCATATAAGGGAGTCAGGTTCTTGTTGATATGATGTTCTACGGCAGCAATCTCATGGGGTGTAATGGGATCGGAAGGATTAAATTGATCTAATAGCCGTGCGATTCCAAGGTCGAAGCTTTTTTTCCACAATAAACCGGAGTTACTGGCCAGGATAAATTCATTGCTACCGCCGCCAATATCTAAAATCAAAGCACTGTGCTCATTAAATTCAACCGTTTGTTTTACCCCACGATAAATTAATTCCGCTTCTTCATCGCCGGATATAACCTGGATTTTTATATCAAATTGTTTTTCTAATGTTTCAACAAACTCTTTCCCGTTTTTTGTACTTCTTACACCGGATGTTGCTGTAACAAATATCTTATCTACATTAAACTTTTGGGTCGTTTTAAGATGTTTTTTTATTGCATCAATCCCTCGTTGAAAGGCTTCGGATGAAATCATTTTTTGATTGATACCCCCTTTTCCCAGTTTTACCCCCGCTTTATCTTTAAAGATGATTTTAAATTTTCTTCCTTGAATTATCTCTGCAATGAGCAGGTTAAAGGTATTGGTACCCATATCGATTATGGCAATTCTCATAAATATTTTTAATTAGGATTGAAAGATTCAAAATTACAAATAATAAGTATTTATAAATTAAAAAAGGGAGCTGAAATTAATGTAGCTCCCTTTTGTTGGTTTAAATCCAGATTGAGCGATTATTCCCTTAAAAGATTCTCGCTCAACTAAGGTTAAAATTTATATCTAATCCATTTCCACAGTTCTTTATAGTTAACTTTTTTACCATACATTAAAATACCGGTACGGTAAATCCTTCCGGCCATCCATGTAGTGGCTAAGAATGTTAAAATCAACAAACTCATTGAAAGTGCCAGTTCCCAATAAGGGACACCAAAAGGGATGCGAACCATCATTACAATAGGTGAAGTAAATGGAATGATGGAAAACCAGAATGCGATTGGACTGTCGGGAGTATTAATAGCATTAATCATCACAAATATTCCTAATATCAGAGGAATGGTTATAGGGAACATAAACTGTTGGGTGTCAGCCTCGTTATCCACAGCAGATCCCACAGCTGCGAATAAAGATCCATACAATAAATATCCGCCAAGGAAGAAGAAAATAAAAGAACCTATGATTACGCCAAAATCGATAGATTTTATGGAGTTGAAAATCCCGGAAAATTGGTCCATATTTTGGGGTTGCATATTTTCAATTTGCTCTATATCTTGTTCTTCAAACATATCCTGTACAACTACCTCCTGAGCATTTTGGGTTCCCAGTTCAGGGAAAAAGACTGTTTTTACTCCGCTTACAATAATAAATGTTAAGATTATCCAGAGCAAAAACTGAGTTAATCCTACCAGGGCAATACCCACAATTTTTCCCATCATAAGCTGGAATGGTTTGGCCGAGGAGACAATGATTTCAACAATCCTGCTTGATTTTTCTTCGATAACACCACGCATAACCTGGGCGCCAAACATAAAAATGAAAATATAAATCATGAATCCCCCTGCATATCCAACAGCCATAGCAATTTCTGTTGAGCTTTCTTTTGCTTCACCGTCATCAGTCCACTGAATTGTTCGAATCGAAACATCCGATTTAATAGATTCCAGCACTGCTTCATCGATACCATGGCTACGTAACTTTCTGTTTTTTAGTTCTTTTTCCATGGAGCTTGCAATATGCGATTTAACGGAAAAGCTGGCTTTCTTTTTTGAATAAAGATGAACGGCACTGGGTTCGTACGTTATGCTTGGTAAAATTTGTAGAACCGCATAATAGTCCGATTCGGAAAATTCCTTTTTTACTTCGTTTAACGATTTATCTGCAATGTATTCGAATTTAATATAATCGGCATCAGGAAGATTGTTGATAAAAATACCTGAGCTGTCAATTACAGCAATGTTTTTCATCTCCGTATCTTCAATTGAGGCAATCCATGCAGGCCCAATAAAGAGAGCTGCAAAAAGAACAGGGCCTAAAATGGTTAGAATTATAAATGATTTTTTCTTAACACGGGTTAAGTATTCTCTCGATATAATCAGGTTTATCTTATTCATGATGGTTAATATTTAAGGCAATTATTTTTTGTTTTCATTTACAGCTTTTATAAATACATCATTCATGCTCGGAATAATCTCATTAAATGAGATGATTTCCACGGTAGGAATAACTAACGAAAGCAACTCGTTTTCATTGGTTTGGTGTAACAATTTTATGCGGACACCATTATAACCGTTTATTTTCTTTTGCTCAATGATTTGATAGTGTTCATTTAGCGCTGATTCTAATTTTTGATATTCGCCGTTAAATGTTATTTCGTAAATGTTTGATTTATATTCATGACGAATTTTATCAATAGGGCCTTCCAATAAATTTTTAGCATTATTGATAAGGGTTATATGATCACATAACTCTTCTACAGAACCCATATTATGTGTCGAAAAAATTATGGTTGATCCTTTTTTCTTTAATTCTAATACTTCCTGTTTTAGCAGATTGGCATTAATGGGGTCGAACCCACTAAATGGTTCATCGAATATTAAAAGTTTGGGTTCATGTAAAATAGTAATAATAAATTGCACTTTTTGTTGCATGCCTTTCGAAAGCTCTTCTACTTTTTTATCCCACCATGCTTGTATTTCAAATTTATCAAACCAATATTTTAGTTTTTTCAGTGCATCTCTTTTCGAGAGTCCTTTTAGTCGTGCTAAATACAAAGCCTGTTCGCCCACTTTCATTTTTTTGTATAATCCACGCTCTTCAGGTAGATATCCAATTTCATGGACATCTTCAGGTTTCATCTCTCGTCCATTTAAAAATATTTGGCCTTTGTCAGGCGCTGTTATCCGGTTTATGATTCTTATGAGCGTGGTTTTTCCTGCTCCGTTTGGCCCTAACAGTCCGTAAATACTATTTTCAGGGATGGCCATACTTACGTTATCAAGTGCCAAATGATTTACAAATCGTTTTTCAATTTCTTGTATTTTTAGTAGCTCCATCGATTTTTTATATTTAGATTTTACTGTAATTAATTAAGTTAGTATCCAAAAATAGTTTTTTATTACAAAAAGAATTTTTAAATCCATTGATCTTATAGCATAATTCATCTGATATTCTTAAAATGTTTGCTAAAAGATTAGGAATCAAAAATCCGGGTTCCTTATGCTGAAATAATACCTTCTGGTTTGTAAATAAGCTATGTAATCTAATATGTAAACAGTTCTGAAATTTTGCACTAAATTATAAAATTTTATGATAGGTTAGTTATTGTATCTTCTTATTTTATTTGGATGTATACAATCTTTAAAGATTTATAAAATGTATCCATCTCCCAAAGATGATTTTTCGAATTTGAGATAAATGGTAGATTGTTTAGATTTTATTCAATTGCGAATATCTTTTTATGTTTTTTTGACAAACAACTCAAAACTATTCTGCTGTTATCTTATTTTTATTTATTTTTATCTGAAAATATTCTATTCCTGATTATATGAAGAAATTTATACTAAGTATTTTATTTATCATTTCTTCTTTTTGGTGTTTTAGCAATAACCTTCAGGGCGTTGATAGTTTACTTCACGTACTTAATTCTACGCATGATTCATTAAAAGCAGATTTATTAACGGATTTAAGCTGGGAATTTCGTAATTCAAATCCTGAAAAGTCTATTAAATTTGGATTAGAAGCCATTGAGTTAGCTCAAAAATATAACGATTACGGAAATTATATAAAAGCGCACAGTTTTATCGGTGTTGCTTATCGGATACTGGGCAAATATTCTGAGTCGCTTGATTACTATTTTAAAGGGTTAGAACTTTCTAAACAATATAACGATAAGGAGCAGGAAGGATACTCTTATATCAATATTGGCAATTTATATATTTATCAGGAATATTATAACATTGCCATTGAAAATTTATTAAAAGCGAAAGAAATAGCAGAAGCGATTAGTCATAAACGAATGCTGGCTTACACCTATTTAAATCTAGGCAGGGCCAAAATGTTAAAAAATGAATACGATGATGCTCTGAACTATTTTCAACAAGCGCTGGAATTAAGGGTTGAGTTAAATAATATCCCTGGTCAGGCTGTTTGTTATAAATACATGGGAGATGTTTATTTTGAATTAGACCAATTTGAAGAGGCTCAAAAAAGTTATGATAAAACAATTGAAACCGTTGATAAAAATTTGGATATTGATTTGTTAGCCAATGCTTATGTAAAAAAGTCGTTTTTGTATTGTCAACATCAAAATTATCTTCAGGCTAAAATTTTTGCCGAAAAAAGCCTTGGTTTAGCTACAAAAGTAGGCTCACGTTTACTTACACGTGATGCTTATAAGGTTCTTTCCAGGGTTAATTATAACCTGGGGAATTATAAAAAAGCAACTGATTTAAATCAACAGATTATAGCACTTAACGATACGCTTTATAATCAGGAATTATCTGAAAAAATATTTGATTTGGAATATCGTCTCGAAAAGCAAAAAAAACAGGCCGAGATTGATTTGTTAAACAAGGACAAAAAAATAAATGAGCTCGAACTTCATCGTACAAGATTATTCAATATTGCGTTGTTAATTATTCTGGGGATTTTATTCGGTACATTTTTATATGTTTTACATTCATTAAAATATAGAAGAAAACAAAATCAATTACTTGAAAAACAGAAAGAAGAGCTGTTTCGTATTAATGCAACAAAAGATAAAATGTTCTTAATTATTGGGCATGATTTGCGCGGGCCTGTAGGTAATCTAAGATCCTTAATTGAAATGTTGATTGAAGATGAAGAGGTGAGGAATAATAAAAATTTGTTGGAAGTATTTAATGTGTTTTTTAAATCGATTCAGTCGGTAAGTGATTTGTTGGAAAATTTATTGTTATGGGCAAAAAGCCAACGGGGTGAGATACATTATCAACCCGAACAAGTGAGTCTGAATTCTATAATTCATAAAAACTTGCAGTTGTTTAAAACCATAGCCGACCATAAAGGTATTCTTTTAAAGGTTGAAACTGAAACCAATTTTAGTGTGTTTGTTGATAAAAATATGATAATGACCGTTGTTCGGAATATTTTGTCGAATGCTTTAAAATATACTCCTTCGGGAGGGTCTGTTTTAATTGCTGTTGATAAAGAAGAACAATTTTGTAAAGTTGCTGTAAAAGATACCGGAATAGGTTTTAATGAAAAAACGGCAAAAGAAATATTTAATTCTCAGAAATTTTATACCACCTCGGGTACAAATAACGAGGTTGGATCTGGCTTAGGGTTGATTTTATGTAAAGAGTTTGTGGAAAGGAATAAAGGTGAAATTTGGGCTGAAAGTCAACCAGAAAAGGGATCTGTCTTTTATTTTACCCTGCCTCTTAATGAGACAAGAAATTAGTTTTATTCTCCTGTTCTGTTCTGACATAAAAAAACCGGTCCCATAAATTTTGAACCGGCTTTTCTTATTGAATAACTTTTAACTTCTTGTTATTACATCATTTCTTTCATTGCTTTATAGGCTTTGTCTCCATAAACAACGGAAGGTCCGCCGCCCATAACTACAGCAACACCAATGGTTTCAACAATCTCTTCCTGTGTTGCTCCGGCTTTTAGTGCATCCTGCACGTGGCATGCAATGCATCCTTCGCATCGGATGGTAATAGCAATACCTAACGCAATCAATTCTTTATGTTTTGCACTTAACGCTTTATCTTCGCCTGTAGCATGGTGCATTTTAGCAAAACCTTCGGCTATTCCCGGGTTTTCTTTTGATAGTGTTCCTATAAAATCAAAAACTGCTTTTGCTTGATCTGCATATTTACTCATAATTTATCCTCCTGTTTATTTTAATTTGTTTATGTAAAAATACGTGTTATGTTGTTTATATACAATGACATAAAACATGTGGTTTCATGTTTCATAACAGCATGAATGGATAAACAAAATGAAAAAATTACGGTTTATGTTGAAGTATCTAATGGTTGATTTTATTTAGAAGGAAGAAAGAGAAAGATTATTAATCTTCATCATAACCCTCATCTTTAATATTAACCGCTTCGTCGAAATTATCACTTAAATACTCTTCCGAGTCATCCTCGTCATCTGTATCTTTTAACTCATCTGAAAAATCACCTCTCAGTTTACCTGCATCATCGTAATCGTCATCCTCTTTAATAATCTGACGGGCTTGGTGCTCTGTCATCCGAACCAGATAGTAAATTTCTTCTGTTTCAAAGGGTAATGCTGAAACAAATTTGCCTTCCTTGTTGGTAAAGGTAATCAGGTTGTCTTCGTAACCATCAGGATATTCTGCTTTGATGCTGTTGATGGTTTCTAAAGGAAGTTTCTCGTAATCTATTACTATTCTTTTTTTAGCCACTTTTGCACAAAATTTTTATCGTTTTTTTACCTCCGAAATATATTCAAAAAAATATTTTCAACCCTAATATCAGTCAGCTATTTTTAGATTTTTTTGTAATGCTAAATTTCTGGCTTTTAAACCATTGAAAAAATAAATAGTTAATTTATATTCTTTATACACTGTTTTTTGTTTTGAGGTTTACTTTTTGGTATAAAATTTTAAGTGATTAGACAAAAATTTCACCTTTCATAAAAAGCTTGGCTGTCCCGGCAATTTTAACTCTTTCACCCTTATATTCGCAGGTAAGCTTTCCTTTGCGTTCGGACAATTGTGTGGCTTCCAGCTTTTTTTTATTCAATTTCTTAGCCCAGTAAGGAATAAGTGTAGTATGTGCAGATCCTGTAACCGGATCTTCGTTAATCCCTGCACGCGGAGCAAAAAAACGAGACACAAAATCGCAATCATCCCCTTGGGCAGAAATGATAATGCCGAATGTTTCAACCTTTTCCAATATTTCGAAGTTGGGCTTAATTTTTTCCACGTCCTGCTGGTTCTTAAATATAGCCAAAAGATCTCTTGATTGAATTACTTCAACAGGTTCTGCTCCTAAACCATCCATTAAATAATCGGGTGCAGGAATAACCTTGCCTTCATTCGATGGGAAATCCATAATCAGCAGGTCTTGATCTTTTTCGATAATCAGCTCACCGCTAAGTGGAGACTTAAACCGGATAACCGGTTTTTTGTATTTCAACTCATTATAAATGACCCATGCAGCCGCTAATGTAGGATGACCGGCCAGGTTAATTTCTACTTTTGGGGTAAACCAGCGGATTTCAAAAGATTCATCTTTTGGAACAAAAAAGGCCGTTTCGGAAAGATTATTTTCCATGGCAATTTTTTGCATGATATCTTTATCAAGCCATTTGGTAAGCGGGCAAACAGCAGCCGGGTTTCCTCCAAAAACTTCGCTGGTAAATGCATCTACCTGGTAAATGGGAATTTTCATCACTACATTTATTTTTAGGATAAAGTTAAGGATAAATATGAATCAGGCAGAATAAAAATGGAATTTTTATAAAGGTTTTAAAACCAGCTGCTGTACTCTTTAAAATCAATAAAAACTTCGCTGGTTTGATTTTCCTTGACAATGAATTTTCCGGTAATGGATTTTCCGGGTTCACCGTTAAATGAGTAGATCTTTACTTCGTAGTCATGAACCCCTACTTCCATTTTTTTGCGGTAATTATCCAGTGAAATGGCCTTTTGATGATTTTCAAAGGTTTGTTTGGGGCGAGGGTCTATTTTGGTGCCATTAATATAAACATCAATAGCAAAAGTGCTGTTTAAAATATATTGATTGGAATCGAAGATAACTTCACCAATTTTTTGCTCGGTTTTTTGTTCCGTCCGGCAGCTTAATAATGTAGCTAAAAGAATGATTCCGATAAATTTTTCCGGTTTCATCATTTTTAAAAATTGTTTTATACTTTAAAGATGTTTAAATTAGAGAAAAAGTTGCTTTAGAGATATGCTTTTTTTAATGAACAATAAAAAACGTAACATAGAATGACAAAATTTAAAGATAAAACGGTACTTATTACCGGAGGAGCTTCCGGCATAGGGAAACTAATGGCGCAAAAAATTTTAAGTCTGGGGGCAGCAAGAATGATTATCTGGGATATTAACCGGGAAAATCTTGAGAATACAACGAATGAGCTTAAAACATCAGGGGTTGAAATTTTTCCTTATCAGGTGGATGTAGCCAACCTGGAGCAGGTAAAAAAAACAGCTCAAAAAGTTAAAGATGAAGCAGGAGTGGTAGATGTTTTAATTAATAATGCCGGAGTGGTTGTGGGTAAATTTTTCCACGAGCATTCACACCAGGATATTGATTTTACCATGAATATCAATACTTCGGCATTAATGCATATTACGCTTGAATTTATTCATGATATGATGGATAAAGGAGAGGGGCATATTGTAAATATTGCTTCGGCAGCCGGGATGGTTGCTAATCCGAAAATGTCGATTTATTGTGCCAGCAAATGGAGTGTTATAGGCTGGTCCGATTCGTTAAGGCTTGAAATGGAACGTATCCATAAAAAAATAAAAGTAACTACGGTTACGCCTTATTACATTAGTACCGGAATGTTCGATGGGGTTAAATCAAAGTTAATACCTGTTATAAAGCCAGAAACAGCAGTCCGAAAAATTATTCGCGGGGTTATTAAAAATAAAATTTTTATTCGTATGCCGGGAATCATTTATTGGTTACCCTTGATTAAAGGTATTTTGCCTGCTCGTTGGTTCGATATTATTGTAGGTAAATGGTTTGGTGTTTATCAATCAATGGATGAATTTAAAGGACATAAAAAATAGTTAGTTATGAAGATACCAGAAATATTTAAATTACAGCAGGAATTTTTTCTTTCTCATCAAACAAAACCGATTCGTTTCAGGAAAGAACAATTAAAAAAGTTTAAAGCCATTTTAAAAAAGAACGAATCATTTCTATACGAAGCGATTGATAAAGATTTTGGAAAATCGGCTTTTGAAACTTACGAAACAGAGTTGTCAATTCTGTATCATGAAATAAACCTGGCTATTAAAAAAGTAAGAAGATGGAGCAGATCCAAACGAGTTTCTACCAATCTTGCCAATCTGCCGGGGAAAAGTCGTATTATTCCCGAACCTTACGGGAATACGCTGGTTATCGGAGCCTGGAATTATCCCTATCAGCTGGCTTTACTTCCAGCAGTTTCGGCTATTGCTGCCGGAAATACGGTAATCATTAAACCAAGCGAACTGGCTCCCAATACTTCGGCTATAATGGCAAAAATATTTAATGAAAATTTCGATGCTGAATTTTTGTATGTTAAAGAAGGAGGAGTGCCCGAAACAACTGAATTGCTTGAACAGCAG
>JBNJFS010000035.1:0-16762 GCA_051747085.1 Bacteroidota bacterium | reverse complement strand
ATTTCGGGTTTATTACGAAGTATTTCAAAGCTTCGTTTGATGAGGCAGGATTTTGTTTTAAATATAATTAACTCAGAAGAAAATGAGGCTTTAATTGAAATATCGGATGCGTTGGGATTAACCGGAAATTATGTTAATTTCTGCGGAAGGAAAGAGTATGCTGAGGTTGCTCAATATATGGCAAAATCAGCTTTTTTAGTTTTATTTAGTAACTATGAAAATCTTCCATGCGTAATTGTCGAAGCTTTTGCTGCAGGGTTACCTGTTCTGTCGACTGATGTTGGGGGAATTAAAGAACATCTGGATAAAGAAAAAGGGATATTAACAGAAAAAGGAAATGAAGAACAATTGGTAGATAAACTAAACTTTATGCTTGATCATTATCAGGATTATGATAAACAATTGCTTGCAAATTATGCATATGAAAACTTTAGTCTCGAAAGGGTAGGAGCCAAGTATCTAAGATTATATCAGGAAGTTTTAAATGTTTAGACAGATAGTAAATACATTTTTCACAAGAATATTATCCGGTATTTTTAACCTGGTAATTGCGATTATTATATCCAATTATTTAGGTGCAGAAGGGAAGGGCGTTCAGGGGTTAATCATTACCACCATTGCATTTATTATCATATTTGCAGGCATCATAGGCCCCGGAGGATTAACATATCTCTTACCCAGGTTTCATTTTTCACTATTAGTAGTTCCGGCTTATTTCTGGTCTGTGATAATGGCTCTCGGGCTAAAAGTATTTTTAACTTTTTTCGAAGGAATACCTTCAACTTATCATTTTGATATAGTTGTATTATCTTTAATCCTTTCATTTACCGGTATTAATAATGCAATCCTTCATGCGAATAAAAAAATCCATCAGGTTAATTATGTTACAATAACACAAATATTAACCACATTAATGGTAATTGTTTATTTAATTATCTACCAAAAGAAACTATCTATTGATTCATATATAACAGCATTGTATTTTGGTTATTCTCTTTCTGCCATTTTAAGTTATATATTTACTTTTACTGATTACACAGGAACAAAATATTCTTTTCCTTTTTATAAGTATTTTATTGGCATTAAGAAACATTTGAAATTTGGGTCGTTTAACCAGCTTGATATTTTAGCTCAGGTTTTAAGTTTTCGGTTAGCCTATTATTTTTTGAATCATTTTGTTAGTATTGCTGATGTTGGTATTTATTCAAATGCGGTTTCTTTGGTTGAGTCTGTTTGGATTTTGAGCAGGAGTATTGCTTATGTTCAACATTCGAGAATCGTAAATTCAAGGAATAAAAAATACACCCTCGATTTAACGATTAAATTTATTAAGTTGACAGGTATTTTAGCTTTATTGGCAATCCTTGTTTTGGTTTTTATTCCTTCGGAAGTATATCAGTTTATTTTTGGGGAAGAGTTTATTCATATGCAAGCGATTGTCCAATCGCTTGCACCGGGTATTTTTTTCTTTAGTATATCTTTTATTATCAGTTCATATTTTTCGGGTACAGGAAAACATTATATCAATAGTATAAGTAGTATCGTGGGTGTAATCGTAATTATTTTGTTATCGATTCTCTTGATACCTAAATATGGCGTGATTGGTGCCGGGGTTGCTGCTTCGCTGTCCTATTTTTCTACCACAATAGTTAAATTAATCAGTTTTTGTCGCATTGGGGAAATATCCCTGAAGAAATTTTTCCTGACAAAAAATGATTTCACAGAGATAAAAAGCATTTTAAAAAGGACATAAGATTATTAGGATTCCTTCAAACGCTCAAAATCAATCTCTTGGGTATGATTTTGTTCGGTAACTTTTCCGTCTTCAAATTTAAAGGTTCGGGCAGTAAACTTTTTGACCATATTATAATCGTGGGTTGCCATAATTACCGCACGGCCGTTGTTGCTGATGTCAAATAATATTTTCATCAGGTTTTCCGATGTCTCGGGATCCAGATTTCCGGTAGGTTCATCGGCCAGGATTATTTCAGGATCGTTAAGTAATGCCCGTGCAATTACCACCCGTTGTTGTTCTCCGCCCGAAAGTTGATGAGGCATTTTGTATCCTTTATAACTTAACCCTACACGCTCAAGTACATCGGCAATACGGTCGTTAATTTCATTTTTGTTTTTCCATCCGGTAGCCTTCAATACAAATTGTAAATTTTCAAATACAGAGCGGTCGGTTAATAATTTAAAATCCTGAAAAACAATGCCCAGCTTCCTGCGTAAATGGGGTACCTGTTTTATCTTTATCCTGGTTAAATCAAAACCGGCAACTTTCCCTTCGCCTTCATTAAGCGGTATTTCGGCATTAATGGTTTTGATTAAACTGGTTTTGCCACTGCCCACTTTGCCTATAAAATATACAAACTCACCTTTGCTTACAGCAATATTAACATCTTTTAATATTAAATTGTCTTTCTGAAAAATTTGTGCATTCTCAAATTCAATGATTGTATCTAGTGTCATGTTTTATAATTTATAAAGGGTCCCAAATAGTGCTTCTTTGGTTAATTCTTCAATACGTTCTTTTAACGTTTCTAATCCAAATTTTTTAATTTGATTCTCCGGATTTGTTGTTTTAAAATGTGCAATTAGAACAAAATTATCATCTCTGATTTGAATATAATCAGGGATTTTATCTGTTCCTTCTGTTTTTAAAAAATACATGGTATACTATTTGCTTATTCACAAATGTAGATAAAAATTTAAAACCGTAACAGAAATTGTTAATAAGTAAATATTATTTGGTTGGAAAAGATAATATTTTTGGAAATTAACAGTTTTATGTTAATTAAAATCACAGGATATCAAG
This sequence comes from Bacteroidota bacterium, assembly GCA_051747085.1. Lineage (GTDB taxonomy): Bacteria > Bacteroidota > Bacteroidia > Bacteroidales > UBA12077 > UBA12077. The sequence goes on along the minus strand of JBNJFS010000035.1, from coordinate 13,944 downwards.
TCCTGTTCCGTTTATTCTTTTTAAATTAGTGCGAATTTCAAGATATAGATTTATGATACAGGCAAAGCACATTAAGATTATACTCGCAAACATTATTTTATTGTTCCACATATCATTATATGCCCAGGAAAATTTGGTGTTTACAAATCCTGATAAAGAATATAAAGCGGGGTTAGAGCTTTTCGAAAAAGAGAAATATGGAGTTGCTCAAAAACATTTTCGGAATGCCATGGAGTCATATGGTGATGCCCGGCACGAATTTAATGCCAATGCACGTTATTACGAAGCTTTATGTGCAATGGAACTTTATAACGAGGATGCCGGGTATTTAATCTCAACATTTATTGCCGAGCATCCAGAGAACTCAAAAATCAATATGGCCCGCTTTCATATGGGGAAATTTCAGTATCGCCAAAAGAAATATCGCCAGGCCGTTGATTGGTTTCTCCGCTTAGATAAAAGTCAGCTGGATAAGGAACAACTCTCAGAATTCTATTTTAAGCTGGGATACAGCTATTTTATGATGGGTGATTATAATGAGGCCGGCTCTGCTTTTTATGAAATTAAAGATATGGATACAAAATACACAGCACCTGCACTTTATTACTTTTCCCATATTGCTTACGATGAGAAAAACTATGAAACAGCTTTGCAGGGATTTCAACGATTAAGTAATAATGAAACATTTGTTGCTGTGGTTCCATATTATATTACCCAAATTTATTATTTACAGGGCAAGTACGATGAAGTGATAGATTATGCTCCCAAACTTTTGGAATCGGCCAGTGCTAGAAGAGCTCCTGAAATTGCCAAGGTGATTGGGGATTCGTATTATAAAAAACATGAATTTGATAATGCTTTACCCTACTTGCAAAGACATGCTGATGAAGCTAAAAACATTTCCCGCGAAGATTACTACCAGCTGGGGTACTGCTATTACCGGGCCGAACAATATGATAGTGCAGCGGTTGCTTTCGAGCAGGTAATCGACGAAAAGGATGCGTTGGCTCAAAATGCATACTTCCATCTGGCGGATAGCTACATTGAGCTTGACCAAAAGAAAAAAGCACGTTTTGCTTTTGAGTTTGCCTCAAAACTTGATTTTGATCCCCAGATAAAAGAAGAAGCCCTTTTTAACTATGCTTTGTTAACCTATGAATTATTTCATTCCCCATTCAACGAAGCTATCGGTGCATTTCACGATTTTATTGAATTGTATCCCAACTCATATAGACTGGATGATGCATATAATTTTTTGGTAATGGCTTATATGTATACCAGCAATTATAAAGAGGCCTTAAACTCATTAGAGAAAATTTCTGAGATGGATCATTCGATGAAAGAGGCTTACCAAAAAGTAGCTTATTATCGGGGATTAGAACTTTTCAATAATTTGCATTATGAGCAGGCCATTGAAACCTTTAATAAATCATTACAATATCCCGGGTATAACAAAGCAATTTATGCCCAGGCTAATTACTGGAAAGCTGAAGCATACTATCAACTGGGTGTATATGAAAAGGCGGTTGAAGGATATGATAATTTTTTGTTAACCACAGGTGCTTTTGAGCTTGACGAATATGAGCTGGCACATTATAATATGGGGTATGCTTATTTTAAATTAAAAGACTATCCCAATGCAATTAAATGGTTTAGAAAGTATACAGGATTTACAAAAGATAATAATACAAGAACTGTTGCTGATGCTTATAACCGGATTGGAGATAGTTATTTTATTAGCCGTAGCTATTGGACAGCCATTGAATACTATGATAAATCCATAGAAAATGGATTGCTCGACCGGGATTATGCCTTATTTCAACGTGGTTTTGCATTAGGCTTGGTAAACAGACCTGAAAAAAAGCTGAATACCATGCAGCAATTACTCAATGAACATCCTGAGTCTGCATATATTGATGATGCTTTGTATGAAATGGCAACAACTAATCTCGACCAGCAAAAGGCTGATTTAGCTTTGCAGTTGTATAAACGGATTGTTGAAGAGTTTCCCTCAAGCAGTTATATTAAAAAATCACTGGTACAGCTTGGCTTAATCAATTACAATAACGATAACAACGACGAAGCGTTGAGATATTATAAACGGGCCGTTGCCGAGTATCCTGGTACGTCGGAAGCAAAAAATGCGCTCACAGGAATTAAAAATATTTATGTAGATATGAATGATGTGGATACTTACTTTGCCTATGCTAACAGCTTGGGCGATTTTGCCGATGTAAGTATCAGCGAGCAGGATTCTTTAACCTATATTTCTGCTGAAAAATTGTATATGAGTGGAGATTGCGAAAGATCTATTCTGCAATTTAATAACTATTTAAATGAGTTTAAGGACGGTTCATTTGTTCTTAATGCACACTTTTATTTGGCTGAATGTTATAATAGAGTCGGAAATAATGAAAAAGCACTGGAGGCCTATAATTTTGTTATTGATAAAGCTAGAAATACATTTACCGAACAGGCTTTAGTAGAGGCAGCTTCTATTAATTATGATTTTGGTGATTATGAAAAAGCATTACAACAGTTTAAACAATTAGAAAAAATTGCCGAATTAAACAGTCATTTGATTGAATCCAGGGCCGGACAGATGCGATGTAATTTCCGGTTAGATGATTATGCAAATACGATTCAATCTGCAGATAAATTATTGCATACTGAAAAAATCTCTGACGAACTAAAACGTGAAGCAAGGTATAAAAAAGGGAAATCACTTTATCATACAGAAAGTTATGATTTAGCACTCGATGAGTTTCGAATACTCTCTGAGGATGTGAATAGCAAAGAAGGGGCCGAAGCGAAATATTTAATCGCGCAAATTTATTTTAATGATGAACAGTATGAGGTAGCTGAACATGAAATATTTGATTTCTCTTCACAAAACACGTCGCAGGAATACTGGTTAGCAAAAGCCTTTATATTGCTTTCGGATGTTTATATAGCCCAAGATGATAAGTTTCAGGCTAAACATACGCTAAAAAGTATTATTGATAATTATAATCCGGAGGCAAAAGATGATATTGTAAGAATTGCGAAAGAAAAATACAACCAGATTATTGAAGATGAAAAACTGGAGATTGAGGAAGATGAACCAGACGATATAATCCTGCAATACGGGAATGAAAATAACGAATTGTAATCATTTATATCAAACAATGCCATAAAAAAATAAATAGATATGAATCAGAAATTGATAATATATATAACGCTTATTATTTTTTTGTCTTCGGGAATAAAAGTATTCTCCCAGGAGGTGACGTTAACCAAAGAAGTAAGGGTTGTTAAACCTTATGAACCTTCTATTTCCGATGCAAATAAAATATCCTATCTACCCCAGATTTCGGATACTGTTAAATTGGTGCCTGAAGTTAACTACCTGATACAAACCAAACCGGTTAACGTAGGTTTTGCAATCAACCCAATTAAGCCCGCCAGGATGGTGAGTGAACCATTAACCAAACTCTATAACGCACATGTCAAAGTTGGTATTGGCACTAAAACACTTCCGTTATTTGAAGCCTATATCAATAATCAACGCTCCGAAGATTACAACATTGGAGCATATTACAAATATCATGCTTCGTATGCCAAAGTTTCTTTGTTAAATGATAAACGTGTTTTTGCCGGCTATAGTGATAACGATTTGCAGTTATTTGGAAAAAAATTCTTTAAAAACTCAACCTTGCAGGGTGATGTTGGTGTAAAGGGTGATACGAGGTACTTTTATGGGTATGATACAAAAATTGATACCTCCATGGATAAAGAGGATATCAAACAAAAGTATCTGCAGTTTAATTTTAATGCCAATTATAAAAGTAATTATGTTGATTCTAATCATGTTAATTATGATTTTAACGTAGGGCTCGATTATATTAAAGATGATTTTGATAATAATGAGCTTGGATTTAGCATTAATGGAGATATCCATAAAATTTTTACCCAAGAGATGGTGGGTGTAAAATTGGGGGTTCAACATTATGCTGTTAGCGAAAATATTGATTCTTCTGATAATACCATCGTTAATATCAGTCCATGGGTAGGTAAGTTTGGTGATAAATGGCGGGTAAAAGCAGGTATAAATATTTATTCCGATATAAGAGATGATAATTCAAATACCTATTATTACCCTGTAGGTCTCTTAGAATATGATATAGCCAATCATTTTCTTATTCCATATGCCGGTGTTGACGGGAAAATAGAGGTCCATAATTTCCTAAAAACCGTTACGATGAATCCTTTTGTTGTCCCCGGACAAAGTATGTTAAATAGCGACCATAAGCTGATACTTTATGGAGGTATTCGTGGAAACTTTAATTCTACCACCTATTACAATTTTAAAGTTTCATACTCACTTATCGACAATATGCCCTTTTTTGTAAATAATCTGGCGCTAACGGATAGTGCAGGCAATCAATTTTCTGTTGTATACGACAATATTGAATTGGTGAGTTATTTTGGAGAGTTGTCATTAGCTCCGAACGAAAAGTTAAATTTGCATATCAAAGCCAATTATAGAGATTATAAAATGGATACCGAACTTAAATCCTGGCATAAACCTGCATTTGACCTTACATTTTCAGCCAGGTATAATTTGCGTGATAAAATTATCTTAAAAGGTGATATTTTCTCGTTAGGTAAGCGATATGCCAAATTGACCAGTGATGGCGATTTTGCTGAATTAGAATCTGTAGTTGATATTAATATTGGTGCAGAGTACCGGTACTCAAAAATATTATCAGGATTTGTTCAGTTCAATAATTTATTGTCCGAAAATTACTACGAATGGAACTATTATCCATCCTATGGATTTAATGTTTTATTAGGCATTACCTATTCATTTTAATTCGTTAGAAATTGTCGTAAAAGTGTGAATTTATTGTTAATAAAATCTGCTATTTTATAAGCATTTAAAAACCTAAAAATCATTAATTTTTAGTATATTTACATGATTTTTAGACGAAAGCGGATTGATGCTGTAGTCTTTTGATTTGCAGTGTTTTATGAATATGTTTTTTGACTTTAAAAAATACAAAATAATCCACTAATTAGAAAGTTTTAAAAATTAAATATCTCGGGTAAATTTTTATCCGTAATTGGACAATTTTGTTTTAATTAATAAATAGTAAAACAATGAGTGATTTAAATAAGGATGAGTTAAAGGATGCTTTGGACAAGATAGAAAAAAACGGATATTCGGCAGAAAGTATCCAGGTACTGGAAGGACTGGAAGCGGTACGTAAACGGCCCGCCATGTATATCGGTGATATTAGCGATAAAGGGTTACATCATTTGGTATATGAAGTAGTGGATAACTCTATTGACGAAGCACTTGCCGGATATTGTAGTTCCATCGAAGTGATTATTAATGAAGATAATTCAATTACGGTAATTGATGACGGGCGAGGAATACCTGTTGATTATCATGAAAAAGAAGGCAAATCTGCTCTTGAAGTGGTAATGACGGTTCTTCATGCCGGAGGAAAATTTAATAAAGATTCATATAAAGTTTCCGGAGGTTTGCATGGCGTTGGGGTTTCTTGTGTAAATGCTTTGTCTTCATCATTGCATGCCGAAGTTCATCGCGAAGGGAAAATTTATGTACAGGAATACAAAATCGGGAAACCTTTAAGCGATATTAAAGAAATTGGAACTACCGATAAAACAGGTACAATTATTACCTTTAAACCGGATGAATCCATTTTTGCCGTTACGGAGTATAAATATGAAATATTAGCCTCTCGTTTACGCGAATTGGCATTCCTGAATAAAGGAATTCGTTTATCAATTACTGATAAGCGTGAAATGGAAGAGAATGGAAATGGGGAGAGTTCTGAATATCGTTCTGATTCATTTTATTCTGATGAAGGGTTAAAAGAATTTGTTACTTTTTTGGATGCCACCCGCGAGAAATTAATAAGTGAAACCATTTCTCTTGATACAGAAAAGAATGGTATCCCTGTAGAAATAGCTTTATGTTATAATACTTCTTTTTCTGAAAATGTACATTCATATGTGAATAATATTAATACGATAGAAGGAGGTACACATCTTGCAGGATTTAGACGGGGACTTACACGTACTTTAAAAAGCTATTCGGAAAAATCAGGATTACTGGCTAAAGTGAAATTTGATATTAGTGGAGATGATTTTAGAGAAGGATTAACAGCAGTAATTTCCGTAAAAGTTCAGGAGCCTCAGTTCGAAGGGCAAACGAAAACAAAATTAGGAAATTCTGATGTAATGGGTGCTGTGGATCAGGCCGTAAGTGAACAGTTAACCAATTACCTTGAAGAAAATCCAAAAGATGCCAAACTAATTGTACAAAAAGTTATAATGGCTGCTACTGCAAGGCATGCCGCACGTAAAGCCCGAGAACTGGTACAACGTAAAAATGTGCTTTCCGGTTCCGGATTACCGGGTAAACTTTCTGACTGCTCCGATAGAAATCCTGAAAATACTGAATTATTTATCGTTGAGGGTGATTCTGCAGGCGGTACTGCTAAAGCTGGAAGAGACCGAAAGTTTCAAGCGATATTACCTTTGAGAGGTAAAATTTTGAATGTGGAAAAAGCCATGCAGCATAAAATATACGAAAATGAAGAAATAAAGAATGTTTTTACTGCATTGGGCGTAACGATGGGGACAGAAGAAGACAGTAAAGAACTTAACCTTGAAAAGTTAAGGTACCATAAAATAATCATAATGTGTGATGCCGACGTAGATGGTAGCCATATTCAAACCTTAATTATGACTTTTTTCTTCAGGTATATGCCCGAATTAATTAATAGAGGATACTTATATATTGCTACCCCACCGTTATATTTAATTAAAAGAGGTAAAACACAGCGTTATTGTTGGAGTGAAGAAGAAAGAAAAAAAGCTGTGGATGAAATAGGACAGGGTAGAGAAGGGGCTGTCTCTATTCAAAGATATAAAGGTTTGGGTGAAATGAACGCCGAGCAATTGTGGGATACTACTATGGACCCTGCATTCAGAAAGCTTAGGCAGATATCAGTTGACAGCGCAGCCGAAGCGGATAGGATTTTTTCTATGTTAATGGGTGATGAAGTTCCTCCGCGAAGAGAATTTATCGAAAAACATGCTAAATATGCGAATATTGATGCATAATATAAATCTAAAATTTAAATTAAAAATGGCTGCTTTTAGGGCAGCCATTTTTTTTATCGGATTTTAATTAGCAATAAAAAGTGTTGTTAATCTATCGATTTATTTAAATCTGTAAGCAGCTTTTTCTAAATCATCCACAGTGTTAATTTGTTTTGGCGGATTTAAATATTGACCCAGAAATTTATAAATTTTAACCCGTATATTTCTTGCTTCCCTCGTATCCATTCGATCGAACGAATGTCCTCCCGGAACATCCTGGTAGATTTCATATTCAAACTTTTTGCCATCAGCTTTTAACGATTTTATCAGGTGTTCTACTTCAAGCACATTCACATCATTATCGTTGGTGTTGGTATGGATAAGCAATGGAGTATTATCAAATTTATGGGTATTCCATGCAGGTGATCTTCTTCGGTATTCATTTACATCTTCATAAGCTGTTTTGCCAATATGATAATCGGCTGAGTATAATGCTCTGTAGCTGTCGGTATAATAACCCATACGGGCAATTAAATCACTAACAGGTACCCCGGCAAAAGCTACTTTATAATTCTTGGGGTGGTCAAAAATATTATGAAGTGTGATTAATCCACCATGGCTCCATCCAATAATTCCTACCCGGTTTTTATCTATGATATCATAATTATCAATCATAAACTGTCTGCTGGCATCCACATCTTCTACTTCTAATCCTCCGTAATCTATTTTCTCGTAATGTGCTTTTCCATAACCTGTGCTTCCTCTGTATTCTGCAGCAACAACAATGTACTGTTGTGCCATCAATTCGCGGATTATATGCGAATAATAAGTTGTAAAATCAGCATGAACACCACCATGAGGCAGTACAATCAATGGATATTTTTTTGAGGGGTCAATATCTTTTGGAATAAAAGTATATGCCCAGAATTTTACCGGATTACCCGCACCCATTGCCGTTGGGTTTTCTTCCTTCCATTTGGGTGGACCGTAAATGTACACTTTGTCAACAAAAGCCACATCGCCAACTTTCTGGTGCCAAAGTACATCATCGGTAAGTTTCTCCAACCTGTCGAGACGATGATTTAAATGCTCCATTTGCGTATTTAATCTTTTGATAATCTCGTCTTTATCCTCTGAAGTGATTTGTGCCTCTACTATAAATGGCATCATAAAAAGACTTAATAAAATAATCAGGAAATAATTTTTTCTCATAGTAATTCTGTTTTTGGTTTTCTATTGGACAATAATTATCTGTCAGTGTTTAAAATTCATATTCCCCTTTAAAAACAAATTTAGCAGGGCCGGTCAGCCAGATATTTGTAAATCTATGATTTGGATCTCTTTCAAAAGAAACCTGTAAATCTCCTCCTCGTGTGCTGATATCAAATGTATTTTTGTCAGTATTTAGTTCTTTCGATGCACAAATGGCAGCTGCAGTTACTCCGGTTCCACAGGATAATGTTTCGTTTTCAACACCACGCTCGTAAGTTCTTACAAAAAGTTTTTTGTTATTCATTTCAACAAAATTAACATTGACCCCTTCAGGAGCAAAACGGTTGCTTTCCCTTATTTTTTTTCCTTCGGTATAAACATCCATAGCTTTAATATCTTGCAAAAAAATAACATAGTGTGGAGAACCGGTATCCACAAAATAATGCCCATCCATCCTTAATACTTCTGTAACATCCTGCATTTGTAAGGCAACAATATCTTTTTGTTTGATAAAGGCTTTATGTGTTCCGTCAATTGTATTAAAGGTCGTTTCCTTACCGATGATTGCCAACGATTGTGCAAAAGCAACCAAACATCTTCCTCCGTTTCCACACATGGTACTTTCGTTCCCATCTGAATTAAAATAGCGCATATTAAAATCTAACGAGGGATGATTTTCTAAGAACATTAAGCCATCAGCACCAACACCAAATCTGCGATCACATATCTGTGCGATTTGTTTTTTGGTTAAAGTAGTTGCATTATCTCTGTTATCGATAATTATAAAATCATTTCCCGTACCTTGATATTTCGAAAAAGTGAACTTCATGCGCTTCTTTTTGTATAATTATATATTGATATTAAAATCGTAACAATAACTTATTGTTTGTTAAATATTGTTAAATGTATTATATTATATGCCTTGCAGGCATTAATTTTGTCCATGTCAGTTAACAGCAAGTAAATTTATTAATTTAAATCTAATTTATCATGAAAGCTATTAATTTATTAGGAAATGTAGTTATATCATTGTTATCTGCATTTTTAGCAATTATACTATATGCTAATTTTTACGAAAAAGAACTAGAAACAGAATCTGGTACTGAAGCTCATAACCAGAGCACCTTAGAGTTATTGAATGACTCAAACCAGGTTAATTTTACTCAAATGCCTGTTAGTTCTTCAGGAAAAATATTTGATTTTACTACTGCTGCCGAAAATAGTGTTAATGCTGTTGTTCACGTAACATCAAAATATAATTTGCGAAACGAATATTATGGCAACCCGCTATATGAATTTTTCTTTGGAGACCAATATTCCAGACAACCTGCCGTTTCGTTTGGTTCTGGAGTAATTATTACTGAGGATGGATATATTGTTACCAATAATCATGTGATTGAAAAATCGGATGAAATTCAGGTGGTTTTAAATGACAGGCGCACTTATACAGCTGAGCTCGTTGGTACAGACCCCGGAACTGATCTGGCATTATTAAAAATTGACGGAAAAGATTTGCCTTTTATCTCAATGGGGAATTCTGACGATATTAAAGTGGGTGAATGGGTATTAGCGGTTGGAAATCCATTTAATTTAACTTCAACCGTTACAGCCGGGATTGTGAGTGCCAAAGCCCGAAATATAAATATCTTACGTGATCAGCAATATCCCATTGAATCGTATATACAAACCGATGCTGCAGTAAATAAAGGAAATAGTGGTGGCGCTTTAGTGAACATGAAAAGCGAACTGGTAGGCATAAATTCGGCTATTTTATCTCCCTCAGGTTCATATTCCGGGTATTCATTTGCTATTCCTGTTAATATTGTCCGCAAAGTAGTATCGGATATTATTAAATATGGCGAAGTGCAAAGAGCCGTTCTGGGAGTTGAAATTAGAGATATTAACAAAGAGTTGGTTGAGGATTATAATTTAGATAAAATAGAGGGCGTATTTATTGCAGGCGTTTTTGATGATGGTGCCGCTAAAGAAGCAGGTTTAAAATTTGGCGATGTCATTCTGGAGATTAATGAGGTGAAAATTAATAGTATAGCTGAGTTGACAGCGCAAATTGGAAAGTACATGCCCGGAGAAAAAGTGAATATTACCATTAAAAGAGACGATAAAAAGAAACAAATCGATGTAATATTACGTAATATGCATGGAACAACAAAGATTATTAAAGCCGATGAATATTTAGCTATTTTAGGTGCTAATTTCAAAAAGCTAACCAGTAGTGATAAAAGACGACTGGGTATTGAAACCGGCGTTAAAGTGGTTGATATAAAAGATGACGGAGCGCTTAAAAAGGCAGGTGTAAAAGAAGGTTTTGTAATTACTTATATTCAGGGTGAAAGGATATCTCAAGTTAATGATATTAAGCAGGTTATAAGAAAGGTTGGCTACGGTGTAGAGATAGAAATAAATGGAATGTATCCCGGTGGAAGATATATATACGTTTATCGGGTAGAACTTGAATAATGAAATAATCAACAAAAAGTGATTTAAATTTTTATTGATTATAAAATCATTTTGCCATAAATTCGCAGAAATTTTAAAATAGCCCATGAGACAATTAAAAATAACCAAATCAATTACCAACAGGGAAACAGCCTCTTTGGATAAATATTTACACGAAATTGGCAAAGAGAATTTGATCACTGTTGAGGAAGAGGTTGAGTTGGCCCAACGAATTAAAAAGGGAGACAGGGCTGCTTTAGAAAAATTGACGAAAGCGAATTTGCGGTTTGTGGTGTCTGTTGCCAAGCAATACCAAAACCAGGGATTAACATTACCCGACTTGATTAATGAAGGGAATTTAGGATTAATTAAAGCCGCAGAAAAATTTGATGAAACCCGTGGTTTTAAATTTATCTCCTATGCTGTTTGGTGGATTAGACAATCGATTTTACAAGCGCTTGCAGAACAGTCAAGAATTGTTCGGTTACCATTAAACCAAGTGGGCTCATTAAATAGAATTAATAAAGCACTTTCACGGTTTGAGCAGGAAAATGAGAGAGCTGCTTCTCCTGATGAAATTGCCGATGCATTGGATTTGCCAAAAGATAAAATTACAGATACCATGAGGGTATCCGGAAGGCATATCTCAGTTGATGCTCCCTTTCAGGAAGGAGAAGACAACAGCCTGCTCGATGTACTTGAAAATGATGATTCTCCCAATGCCGATAATACGCTCATTAGCGAATCGCTGATCAAAGAGATTGAACGTTCCTTAGCTACATTAACTGATCGTGAACGAGATATTTTAAAAATGTTTTTTGGTATTGGTATTCAGGAAATGACCCTCGAAGAAATTGGCGACAGGTTAGGACTAACGCGTGAAAGAGTCAGGCAAATTAAAGAAAAAGCGATACGCAGGCTTAGGCACACCTCACGAAGTAAATTATTAAAAACATATTTAGGATAAAACGATTTTTTTAGTTTGTTTTTTTTTACGCTATCAATTAATTGGTAGCGTTTTTTTATTTTTGTTTAAGCAATTCCTGCAAAGCAAACATCTCATCGCGTAATCTTGCAGCTTCTTTAAAATTAAGTTCTTTGGCCGCTTTTTCCATGGAGAGTTTGTTTTTTTCTATCGCTTTTTCCAGCGCCTTTTTATCCATATATTTTACTATTGGGTCTGCCGCTACATTGAGTTGTTCAGGTTCAGCATAGGCTTTTTTATGTTTACCCACCATCAAGGATTTAGAAGTTCTGACAATTTGTTTAGGTGTGATACCATGTTTCTCGTTGTATAGAAGCTGCTTTTCTCTCCTTCGGTTGGTTTCGTCAATGGTTTGTTGCATCGACCGGGTAATGGTATCAGCATACATGATAACTTTTCCTTCCAGGTTTCTGGCAGCACGTCCCGAGGTTTGGGTTAGCGAACGAGCCGAACGTAAAAACCCCTCTTTATCAGCATCCAGAATTGCTACCAGAGAAACCTCCGGCAGGTCTAATCCTTCGCGTAACAGATTTACGCCGACCAATACATCAATGGTTCCCTCACGGAGTTGATCCATAATTTCTACGCGCTCTAAGGTATCAATATCGGAATGAATGTACTGACATTTTATCGTAAAGCGGGTAAGGTATTTGGTTAGCTCTTCTGCCATTCTCTTCGTTAGTGTGGTTACCAATACCCGTTGGTTCTTTTCGGCTCTCTGATGAATCTCGGCCATCAAATCATCAATTTGATTTAAGGAGGGGCGTACTTCAATTTCCGGGTCAATTAATCCCGTTGGGCGAATTAGCTGCTCTACAAAGAAACCATCGCATTTTTCAAATTCATAATCTGCCGGCGTAGCACTTACAAATAACAGCTGATTGGTCAACGCTTCAAATTCTTCGAATTTTAAGGGCCTGTTATCGATGGCAGCCGGTAAACGGAATCCAAATTCCACTAGATTTTTCTTTCGGGCATAATCGCCACCATACATGGCACGAATTTGGGGTAAGGTTACATGACTTTCATCCACTACCGTAAGAAAATCGTCAGGAAAATAATCGAGCAGGCAAAACGGACGGGTGCCTGGTTTCCTCCCGTCAAAATATCTCGAGTAGTTTTCAATACCCGAACAGTAACCTAATTCTTTTATCATTTCCAGGTCGTACTCCACTCTTTCTTTAATCCGCTTGGCCTCCAAAGGTTTTCCTATGGATTTGAAATATTCAATCTGTTGAAACAGATCATCCTGAATCTGCCGGATAGCCTGATGCATCCTTTCTTTGGTCGTTACAAAAATATTGGCCGGATAAATGACACCGCTTACTAAAGATTCAATCATTTCGTTGGTCTGCGGATCAAAGGATTCAATCTCTTCAATCTCATCACCCCAGAAGATGACCCGGTAGCCAAGATCGCTGTATGCCAGGTAAATATCAATCGTGTCGCCTTTTACCCTGAACGTTCCGGGTTTAAAATCTATTTCGCTACGCGAATATAAGCTTTCTACCAGCGAACGTAAAAATTGGTTTCTGTTTAGTATTTGCCCTGTTTTTATGAATATGGTGTTGCTGTGAAAATCTTCGGGATTCCCTATTCCGTATAAACACGATACCGATGAAACAACAATTACATCTCTGCGTCCGGAAAGGAGAGAGGATGTTGCGCTTAACCGCAGTTTTTCAATTTCTTCGTTGATGGATAAATCTTTCTCGATATACGTATCGGTTACCGGCAGATAAGCTTCGGGTTGGTAATAGTCGTAGTAAGAAACAAAATATTCTACGGCATTATCGGGAAAAAATTGTTTGAATTCACTGTATAATTGGGCTGCCAGGGTTTTGTTGTGACTCAGCACCAGGGTTGGTTTTTCCACTTTTTCAATTACATTGGCTACGGTAAAAGTTTTTCCCGAGCCGGTCACTCCCAGTAATGTCTGGAATCTATCTCCGCGTTCAATTCCTGCTGCCAGTTGTTTGATGGCATCGGGCTGATCGCCGGTTGGGACATATGTTGAGGTGATTTTAAATTTCATTAGTAAATTATTTATTTGAAAGCCAGGATAATATAGCTACATGCAGTTTTTTTGAATAGCTGCTGTTAAAATCTTTACGAAGATAAAACTTTGTATGGAAACCACCAATAAAGCATTCTCGTCTGCTGGGAAATAA
>JBNJFS010000034.1:0-16946 GCA_051747085.1 Bacteroidota bacterium | reverse complement strand
ACTGAATTAGAAAACGAAAGTGAAGAAAACGAGGCATAAAAATATTATTATCAGTGGTGGCGGAACAGGCGGACATGTGTTCCCGGCTATTTCTATTGCCAATGCGATAAAGCAGATAGAACCCAATAGCCAAATTCTATTTGTGGGGGCATTGGGTAAAATTGAAATGGTGAAGGTTCCTGCTGCAGGATATAAAATTATCGGATTGCCTGTTGCCGGATTACAACGCAGGATAACCTATAAAAATATCGTTTTTATTTTTAAATTAATCAAGAGCTTGAGATTATCGAAAAAAATAATAAAAGATTTTAAACCTGATGTTGTCGTCGGGGTTGGTGGATATGCAAGCGGTCCGGTGTTATATATGGCAAACCGTAAAAAGATACCTATCCTGATTCAGGAGCAAAATTCGTATGCCGGGATTACCAACAAATTACTGGCAAAAAAAGCCCAAAAAATTTGTGTGGCATACGAAGGGATGGAAAAATATTTCCCAAAAGAAAAAATTAACCTTACCGGAAACCCTATCCGCCAGGATTTACTCGACAAAATGGGCAGCAAAACAGATGCGGCCGATCATTTTAAAATGGATAAAGATAAAAAAACGGTATTGGTCATTGGTGGCAGCCTGGGAGCACGCACCATCAACCAAAGTATGATGGATAATATGGATAAAATGGGTCAAAGTGATTTTCAGCTGTTGTGGCAAACCGGTAAATATTATTATGAAGAGGTGAAGGCTGTTGTTGAGAAATCAGGATATGAAAATATTAAAGTGTTGGATTTTATTGTTCGAATGGATTATGCCTATGCTATAGCTGATGTAATTATATCGCGTGCCGGAGCAGGAACTATTTCTGAGCTGAGCCTGGTAGGTAAGCCGGTGGTTTTGGTGCCATCGCCCAATGTAGCCGAAGATCATCAAACCAAAAACGCTATGGCGCTGGTAAACAAAAATGCAGCCATTATGGTGAAAGATAGTAATGCTAAAACAGAATTGGTTGACAGGGTCTTAAATTTAGTCCATGATGAAGACAAAATGGATGATTTATCAAAAAATATTAAAGGAATGGCTTTACGCGATTCTGCTAAAATAATTGCTGAAGAAGTTTTAAAATTAGGATAATGAATCTGGAAAGGATACATAATATCTATTTTTTAGGTGTTGGTGGCATAGGGATGAGCGCCATTGCCCGTTATTTTAATGCGCTTGGGAAACGGGTAGGTGGATACGATAAAGTATCCCGTCCGATAACTGATAAACTCCGGCATGAAGGGATTATTGTTAATTTTACGGATAATGAGGAAAGCATTCCCGGACACTTTAAAAATAAAGAAAATACCCTGGTTGTCATTACGCCTGCGATTCCAACATTAAATCATCAGCTCAACTATTTCATGGAGCAGGGATTTACCCTAAAAAAACGTTCCGAGGTGCTGGGTATAATTGCTAATTCACAGAACTGTATTGCCATTGCCGGAACGCATGGAAAGACTACGATATCAACCATGGTTTCTTATTTTATGCAGCAATCGAGAATTGGATGTAATGCATTCTTAGGGGGTGTTTCGAAAAATTTTAACACCAACCTGGTAGTAAATCCCGATAGTGAGATAATGGTTGTGGAGGCTGATGAATTCGACCGTTCATTTTTACATCTGCAACCGCAACATGCAATCATTTCAGCCATAGATGCCGACCATTTGGATATTTATAAAAATAAAAATTCCGTAAATGAGGCATTTGGGCAATTTGTTGAGCGAATTAAACCAAATGGAACACTAATTATAAAATCAGGGATTGATATAGAAATAAACAGAGATGATATTCATATCTATACCTATTCGTTAAATGATAATTCAGATTTTAAAGCGGAAAATATTAGAATAGATAATGGATTATATGTGTTTGACTTTGTGAGTAAGGATTTGAGAATCCGCAATTTAAAACTCGGGCTACCCGGACGCATTAATGTTGAAAATGCTGTTGCAGCCATAGCTATGGCATATTTAAACGGAGCTCATCAAGATGAAATTTACAATGCTGTTCCAAAGTTTAAAGGTATAGAGCGCAGGTTTGATTATCAGATAAACCGGAGGGACTTAGTTTATATTGATGATTATGCACATCATCCGGAAGAACTGAAGGCCGCTATTTTATCAGTTAAAGAACTGTTTAAGGATAAGAAGGTTACCGGTATTTTTCAGCCTCATTTGTATTCGAGGACACACGATTTTGCCGATGAGTTTGCTCAAAGTCTTGATTTATTAGATGAAATTATATTGCTGGATATTTATCCTGCCAGAGAAGAACCTATACCCGGCGTAACATCTGAAATCATATTAAATAAAATTAAAAAATCGAATAAAATTCTATGTACTAAAAATAATGTGCTGGAGATTTTAAAAGAAAGAAAACCTGAGGTTCTCATTACACTGGGTGCAGGAGATATTGATGAGATTGTACAACCGATTAAAAAGATGTTTGAATAATTTTTATGAAGAAATTAAAAGACATATTGATTTGGGTTTTTGTGGTAGCTTACCTTGCTGTTTCCATGAGCTTTGTGACTAAAAAACGAAAGTCGGTGGTTTGCCATTCTATAAATGTAAGTATAATAGATAGTAGCAGGAATCAGTTTGTTACCCAAAGTGATATTATTGAGTTTCTCCGCCAGCCTGAAATGCATGTTGTGGGAAACCCGATAACATCAATAAACACAAAAAAGCTGGAGAAGGAGATATTAAATAATCATTCGGTAAAAAATGCTGAGGTATTTTTAAATATTAACGGAAAAATAAATGTTGAAGTTGTTCAACGTAAGCCTATTGTACGCATCATTAACAAAAAAGGCGAAAGTTATTATATCGACCAGGAAGGGGCCATTATGCCATTATACGATAAATATGCTTCGCATGTCTTAATTGCGAATGGTTATATTGTAGAGCCCTTTGAAGTAAATAGAACGCATACAATAAATTGCAGTAATGATGAAAGAAATACTGAAAAGGAAAGGAACAGGTTAATTTGTGATTTATTTAAGCTCTGTAAATTTATTGATGAACATAAGTTTTGGAAAGCGCAAATAGAACAGGTTTATGTAAACGATGAAATGGAATTTGAATTAATTCCACGGGTGGGCGCTCATCAAATCTTTTTTGGTGATATTAAAAATTATAAGGAAAAGTTCAGAAATCTTGAAGCATTCTACCATCAGGGATTGAATAATGTCGGGTGGAATAAATATAATAAAATTAACTTAAAATTTGATAACCAGGTAATTTGTACTAAAAGATAAGCGTTATGAGTCATAAAACAGATTTAGTAGCAGCCATCGACATTGGAACAACAAAGATTGTTGCTATTGTCGGTAAGAAAAAAGAAAATGGGAAAATCGATATCTTAGGAATCAGTAAAACTCCTTCAAAAGGGGTTAAGAGAGGGGTTGTGCTGAATATTGAAGAAGCCGTTAACTCGATTCAGAAAACGGTAGAGGATGTTCAGTTTGCCATTGGTAAAGAAATAAAGGATGTTTTTGTAGGGATTGCCGGGCAGCATATCCGTAGCATCAAAAACCGGGGATACTTTAATCGCGATTCGTATGATGATGAAATTATCCGGGAAGATATCGATAAGTTAATTGACGATATGTATAAGATTCCTATTGATATGGGTGAGGAAATTATTCATGTATTACCGCAAAATTATATTGTTGATAATGAGATTGGTGTTAAAAACCCTGTAGGAATGTCTGGTAAACGTGTCGAAGCAAATTTTCATATTGTTATTGGACAAGTGGCTTCAGCACGAAATATCAGTAAGTGTATTACCAAAGCAGGGTTAACATTAAATTCACTAATTCTTGAGCCTTTAGCCTCTTCAGAGGCAGTATTAACAGCCGATGAAAAAGAAGCTGGTGTTGCTTTGGTTGATATTGGCGGTGGAACAACAGACATTGCTGTTTTTTACGATGATATCATAAGGCATACTGCTGTTATTCCTTTTGGAGGAGATGTGGTTACCAGAGATATTAAAGAGGGTTGCTCTATATTACAGCGGCAGGCTGAATTATTGAAAATTCAGTATGGCTCCGCTTTAGGTGATTTGGCAAAAGAAGAAGAGGTGGTTTCTATTCCCGGAATTAGTGGCCGCGAACCTAAAGAGATTTCCTTTAAAAGCCTGGCCTATATTATTCAATCCAGAATGGAGGAAATACTTGATGCCGTAATTTATGAAATTGAGAATTCAGGTTATTTCGACCGCTTAAGCGCAGGGATAGTAATCACCGGCGGAGGAGCATTGTTAAAACATTTGCCGGCATTGGTAAAATTTAAAACCGGAATGGATGTGAGAGTTGGCTATCCCTCCGAACATATGGCAAATGATAGTAATTCTGAGGTTAATGATCCCATGTTTGCAACCAGTGTAGGACTGATACTTAAAGGATACGAACATGTCGAGAAGAATAAGAAAAATTTTATTGTCGAACCTGAAGAAGATAAACCTTTACAGGGGCTGGAGTCCGAAGATGAAGATACCCATAAAAAGGAATCGAAACAGGGAATTATGAACACGTTAAAAAAAGTGTTTACTGATATTTTTGATGAAGACGATGTTGAAATGTAGAATCGAATGATGCTTGTGATGACTCATAACACAATATATTACTATACGATTTTGAAAATGCTAAAAATAGAATATTATGGCTGATGATTTAATGAACTTCGATTTACCTGTCGACCGTTCTTCGATTATAAAAGTAATTGGAGTAGGTGGTGGCGGAAGTAATGCTGTAAACCATATGTTTAGGCAGGGTATTAAAGATGTAAACTTTATCGTTTGTAATACCGATGCCCAGGCGTTGTCGAATAGCCCTGTATCCATAAAAGTGCAATTGGGCGAATCTTTAACCGAAGGGCGTGGTGCAGGAAATAAGCCGAAAATTGGTCGGCAGGCAGCGATTGAAAACCTCAACGATGTGGTTGAAGTAATGGGCGGAAACACGAAAATGGTATTTATTACCGCCGGAATGGGGGGAGGCACAGGAACAGGTGCTGCACCTGTAATTGCTAAAGCAGCCAAAGAAATGGGATTGCTTACCTTAGCTATTGTTACTATCCCTTTTCGTTTTGAGGGTACACGAAGAATTAATCAGGCGATTGAAGGAATTAATGAGATTGAAAAATATGTGGACTCGTTACTGGTCATAAATAATGAAAAGCTAAGGGAAGTATGCGGTAATTTAAAATTCTCAGAAGCTTTTTCATATGCCGATAATATTTTAGCAACAGCTGCCAAAGGTATTGCCGAAATTATTACCGTGCCCGGATATATTAATGTTGATTTTGCCGATGTGGAAACCGTACTTACAAATAGCGGTGTAGCACTTATGGGTACGGGAATAGCCAAAGGCGAGGATCGTGCAGTAAGTGCTGTTCAACAAGCCTTAAGTTCACCATTACTAAACGATAATGATATTAGCGGAACAGAAAATATCCTGCTTAACATTACCTTTGGAAACGATGAAATTACAATGGACGAAATTGGTGAAATTGCCGATTTTGTAAATAATGAAGTTGGGTCTAATCCAAATATTATCTGGGGAACCGGATTTGATGAAAAACTGGAAGACCAGATTAGTATTACTATTATTGCTACCGGATTTGAAAGCAATAGTATCCCTGAATTGTATGCTAAAAAAACGACGAAAAAAACGATTACATTAGACGACGAGAAATCCAAACCACAGCCAAAACCAAAATCAAAACCAGAAAAAACAGAAGAGCCAATTACTTCATTCAGTGAGGATATTAATGAAGATATGGACGAATGTTTGGATTTTAAGCAACGAACCCTCGATTTTGATATTAAAAAAGACCGTGAATCGGATAAGTATATTGTATTGCATCAGCCCGAAGACGAATCCGAAATAGCGGTTGAAACCAAAAAATCGGAAATTGAGAAAAAATTAAAGGAGTCGCGTGAGAGAATGAAAGAACGGCGAATGGAATCGTCGAAAATGAAAGATAATATTGATGAAATAGAAAATGAACCGGCCTATAAACGTAAAAATCTGAAAATTGACCAGCCGGCTCATTCTAAGGATTCTAAAGTCTCAAGGTATTCGCTCGAGGATGATGAAGAAGAGAATACAACGAGATTAAGGCCAAATAATTCGTATTTACATGATAACGTGGATTAAAAAATAATGGTTATGCATTTACAAAATCAAATTGATCAGGATATTAAACAAGCTATGCTTGCTAAAGAAAAGGATAAGCTAGTTGCGTTAAGAGCAGTAAAGTCGGCTTTGTTGTTGGCAAAAACAGAGAAGAGTTCTTCTGAACTATCTGAAGAAGCAGAGACCAAGCTATTACAAAAGTTAGTAAAACAACGGAAAGAATCGGCTGAAATTTATCAGCAACAAGGCAGAAATGATTTAGCTGAAAAAGAATTGGACGAAGCCAAAATCATTGAAAATTATTTGCCGGCTCAAATGAGTGATGAGGAATTAACTCATTCGATAAAAGTAATTATCGATGAGGTGGGTGCATCAACAATGGCCGACATGGGCAAAGTTATGGGTATAGCAACCCAAAAACTGGCCGGAAAAGCTGAGGGAAAAGCAATTGCTGATAAAGTGAAATCATTGTTAAACGCATAAAAGAGAAGAAATAATTGAAATAACCTGCTATGTAATTTGTAGCAGGTTTTATTATGTTCATATTCGAACAAGCAGTATGCTAAACCGTACAATAAATCGTATAAAAAAAATACACTCTTGAAATTAATGTATTGTAAAAGAGGTGTTTGTGAAAACTGGCATAGGTATTGTTTATAAAGGAAAAAAACATTTTACAGCTATGATAAAAAATTATTTTAAGATTGCATTGCGGAACTTAATAAAATATAAAGGGTATTCCTTTATTAATATTCTTGGTTTATCAATAGGTTTAGCAAGTGCTATACTTATTTTATTTTATGTTGTTGATGAGTTAAGTTATGAAGATCATCATAAAAAAGCGGATCAGATTTATCGTATATCGTTAAAAGGAAAAGTTGCCGGCCAGGATTTGAATATTGCATCATCTTGTGTGCCTATTGGGGAGGCTTTAGTCAATGATTATCCTGAAGTTTTAAATGCGGTTAAATTAGATTTTAGAGATGGGATCATTTTAAAATATAACGATCGCAGTTTTGTCGAAGATCGGATAATGTATGCTGATTCAGCATACACAAAGGTTTTTACCCTTGATTTTATCGATGGTGATCCGTCAGGTTTTTTAAGCCGGCCAAATACCATTGCGATTACAAGGTCGGCTGCAAAAAGATATTTTGGTACAGAAAACCCTTTGGGTAAGACGCTCGAATTTGGCGAGGAACAAACGCTTTTTGAAGTAACACATTTAATAGAAGATGCTCCTCACAATTCGCATTTTCACTATGATTTTATTATTCCTTTTCAGAATAGTCCTTTATCCGAACCTAACTTTGATATGTGGATAACCAATAATAATTATACCTATATATTATTACAGAAAGGATTTAATCCCGAAAATCTGGAAGCAAAATTTCCGGAGATGATTAAAAAATATGTAGGCCCCGAATTTGAGAATCTGCTGGGAACATCGCTGGATGAATTTGAAAAAACAAACAATAAATGGGGGTATATATTAACACCCATAAAGGATATTCATCTACATTCCAATCTTGATTATGAGATTGAATCCAATGGTTCTGTTTCTACGGTTTATATTTTTTCGATAATTGCCATATTCTTAATTATAATTGCCAGCATTAATTTCATGAACCTTTCTACCGCTCGTTCTGCCAATCGTTCCAAAGAAGTTGGTATTAGAAAGGTGGTAGGTTCCACCAAGAAACAATTGATGGCTCAATTTTTAATCGAGTCGGTTATTATTGCGTTTATTTCATTAGTTATTGCTGTGTTTTTTGTGGAAATTGCACTGCCTTATTTTAATCAGCTGGCCGACAAGTCATTAGATATTAATTACTTTGCTAATCCGGAATTTATTTTAGGCCTGTTATTGCTAGGCATTTTGGTTGGTTTCTTTGCAGGTAGTTATCCGGCATTTTATTTATCTTCATTCAGGCCCATTAAAGTCTTAAAAGGTTCTTTAAATGCAGGAGCTAAAAATTCTGTTTTCAGGAATATTCTCGTTGTGTTTCAGTTTGTTATAACCATTGTTTTGTTTGTAGCCACATTGGTTGTATATAATCAGTTAAATTTTATCAATAATAAAGATTTAGGCTTCGACAAAGACGGTTTGTTAGTTGTTAAAAGAACCTTATCTCTGGGTAATAATTCCAATCTGTATAAAGAGTCCATTTTAAAAAATCCGAACATTAATAATGCAAGTTATGTTTCTTCATTACCTGGAGAAAATTTCAGTAATACAGTTTTTGTTCCTGAAGGATTAAGTATTGACGAAAGTAGGTCTTTATGGTTTTGCACTGCCGATTTTGACCTGGCAAAAACATTAAAAGTAGATATTGAGCAAGGCCGATATTTTTCAAGGGAGTATGCTTCCGATTCAACAGCTCTGGTAGTCAATAGTGGGGTTTTAAAAAGTATGGGTTATAATGAAAATCCAATTGGCAGAAAACTGGATTTAGTTCAAGGGAATAATCAGGATGTAGAATTTAATATCATAGGAGTGGCAGATTTTAATTTTGAATCATTGCATCATGATTTAAGACCATTGGTAATTATCCTGGAAGATAGGGTAGCCGGTAATTTAGTGGTCAGAATTGATAAGGAAAATATTTCTTCATCCATTGAATTTTTAAAAAAGGAATGGGATAAAATCATCCCCAACCAACCATTTATGTATTCATTTTTAAGTAATGATTTGGAAATGAAATATCGTAATGAGAGGAAAACAGGACTTATTTTCACCATTTTTTCTGTATTGGCCATATTTATAGCTTCACTTGGATTATTAGGGTTAGCCTCTTTTATGGCCGAACAGCGCAACAAGGAAATAGGCATTAGAAAAGTGATGGGCGCTTCAGTATCAAAAATCATACAAATGCTTTCTAAAGAAATCGTGCTATTAATTATTATTTCTACATTAATTGCCTGGCCAATTGCATTCTTTTTAATGAGAGAATGGTTACAGGATTTTGCCTATAAAATTAATATCAGCTTCGGCATATTTATTCTTGCTTCGGTAATTTCATTTTTAATTGCAATGTTTACCATAGGTTACAGGGCCTATGCAGCCGCAACAGCCAACCCTGCCGAAAGCCTCAGAGACGAATAACATTTTAATTACTTTATTTTTAGGAGATCATCATGTATTTTGATGATCTCTTTTCTTATTTTTGAGGATTGATTTTAGTTGGCAGATTTACCTATGAAAAAGTTTTTAATTATCAATTCTAATACTGAAATTTTACCTTATCCTGTCGCACCCCTGGGAGTAGCACTTGTGGCTTCGTCGTTAAAAAGGCATTATCATGTAAAAGTTTTTGATGCTGCTTTTAACACTACAGCCCAATTGGTTGAATTAATAAAAGATTTTGCGCCCGACTATATTGGTGTGGGGTTACGGAATATCGATAACGTAACCATGCGAGGTTGCCAGTGGTATCTTGGCAAAATTAAAGAGTCAATTATAAATCCTGTTAAAAAGAATTTTAACGGGCCATTAATACTTGGAGGAAGCGGCTTTAGCATTGCCCCAAAACAAGTTCTTGAGTTTTATGATGCCGATTACGGCATTATTGGTGAAGCAGAGAATAAATTGCCCGAACTGTTATCATACCTGGAAAAAGGAGAAACCAATTTTTTAATAAATAATGTGATTACGAAGAAGCAAGTGAGCTATAACACTGAAAAGATAAATAGTAAAAAACTTGTCATTCCCAGGGCCAACATCGATACTTTTATCAATTATTATTCATATAATACACGAGGGAGCTACCCAATACAAACCAAGCGCGGTTGTTCTCATCAATGTATCTACTGTTCATACCCTAATATTGAAGGAAAAAAATACCGTTTAAGAGAAGTTGTTGATATTGTAGATGAAATCGAAGAAGTAAGCCAAAGAATTCACCAGGTTACCTTCGAGTTTGTCGATTCTGTTTTTAATACGCCGCTGGATTATGCTATAAATATCTGCAAAGAAATTATTCGAAGAGACTTAAATGTTAAGCTTCGAACCATGGGTATTAATCCGGGCGATGTTACTGATGAGTTAATAAGTGTAATGAAAAATGCAGGTTTTTCGCAAATCGATTGTACCCCGGATTCGGCTTCTGAAATAATGATAAAGTCTTATCGCAAAAATTTTACAAAAAACAAACTCATCCAATGTGCTGATATCATCCGTAAACATAATATGCCTACCATGTGGTTTTTTATGGTAGGAGGCCCTGGCGAAACGAAAGAAACAATTCTTGAAACATTTGATTTTATCGACCGCTATATATCACCGGAAGATATGGTGCATATTACCGAAGGAATTAGAATTATACCAAATACGCAATTGTATGATATAGCCCTTGAAGAGGGTGTTATCTCAGAAAATGATAGTGTTATTCAACCCATGTTTTATGTAAGTCCTTCTATTGGTAAAGAGAATCTTACCTTGCTCCTTGAACAGGAAATTGCTAAAAGAGAAAATGTTTTAAACTCTATAGATACATCACCACCACCTGAACGATTAAAACAAGCATTGGATTACCGCCAGCAATACCTAATCGATGAGCCTATGTTTAGAACATTACTGCGTCTTAAAAAGTGGAATAAAAAAACGGAGTAATTAAAAAATCACCCCGTTTTTTTATTGATTGTATGATTTCTAATAAAATTTAGCTCTTTTATCAACAATGTTGGCAGCTTCTTTTAAAGCCTCAAAAGCCTCATAATTAGCTCGGTTGCTATACTGCATCATTCCCTGATTTTGTTGCATATCAATCGTTCCATTGTCGGTAATATTAACAGATGTTACCTGTACTACATAAACCCCTGTATTTCCTTTTACAGGATTTGATAAAATATCCTGTTCCAGTGTAGTGGCAACTGCAATAAGTTTTGGTTCAACGCCGGCTTCGGGAACAGAGTAGGAACTGAAACTAATATTTGTGGCTGTTTTAACTTCAGTATTAAGGTTTGAAGCCAGCGTGTGAATATTATTGTTTTCAGACATCTGCTGACGAATCTTTTCTGCAAGTTGTTCTGCTTTTTTCTCTTTCTTAACCTGAACAAGTATTTGCGAACGAACCTGCTCGAAAGGAGCAATACCCTCTTCTTTAATCTCTGTAACAAAGCCAATCACAAATCGATCTCCTAGTTCAAAGATCGGATTATTTTGACTTTTAATTATTTTGTTAAGATCAGTATTATAAATTGACCGGATAAACTCTCTCGGATTTTCTAATCCAGGTATGTTTCTGTCATTTTCTTTTATATTGCTGGCAACTTTCTTGGTTAATTCTTCGTCTTCTTGAATGGCTTGATTAAACTCTTCGTAGGTGTGATTATTTCCGGCAAATTTACTTGCCTGTGCATAGATATTCTGATAAGTTTCTGAGCTTGGTTCTAGTTTTCTGCCCAGTGTGGCAACTTTTACCTTTTTAACTTCTCTGCCACGGTTTGTTACCTGGGCAATATGTAACCCGTGTTCAGTTGGAACGATTTTGTACTCTCCAACCTTGGCATTAAAACAACTGTCACTAAAAGGTTTTACCATTTCATCTGCTTTAAACCATCCCAGGTCTCCGTCTTTTTCGTTAGCTGCTTTATCAGCCGAATATTGATTGGATAATTGAGCAAAATTAGCTCCTGATTTTAGCAGGTTGATTAAACTATCGGCTAAAGCATATATCTGGCTGTAGTCTGTATCCTGTTGCGATGGTTGTAATAATATATGCCGGGCACGAACAGAATCGGGTAAATATTTAATATCCGATAGTTTTGCTAATTTAAATGTTTCATCTTCAAAATAAGGGCCATAAATAAATCCTTCTTTTGCATTAAACATTTCTTCTTGATAAATCTCAGGCAGCTCATCCTTTTTATAATATTGATCATTAAATGGGATGTCACTGTTTAAACCGATGAAATCTTTATCGTTTTCTGTGTTGGCAAAATCCTCATAAATATTATTAATCCATGTTTCCGCTGCATTTCGATCAGCTTCCGAAGGTTTTACATCAAACGTAACGTATTCAACACTTCTTGAGGCCGTTTGTTCAAAATCATTTTCATGATTTTTATAATATGTCTTTAGATCACTATCGGTAATATTAACTAAGCTGTCGGGTATTTGATTAAAATTCTGAGCAATAAAATTAAAGTCTACCGTTTTATTTATTTTGTTTAGCTCATCCTGAGCTTCATCTTCTGTAACATACAATCCTTTTTTTATCAGGTTCGTATATTTAGAAAATTTTCTTTCCTGTACCATTTGATCTTCAATAAACAACCAATAAGCTTTTTGTTGTCCGGAAGGATCTTGATCATAGGTTTTTAGAAATTGAATAACCGCCATGGTGTTTAGCTCACCGGTTTCAGGGTTGGTGAATAAATTTTGGATAATGGGGTGAATATTCTCTCCCTGAACCATGTCCCATAATTCCTGACTGCTAATATCAATACCTAACTCTTTGTATTCGTCACTAAGTATATTTTGTCTTAAGATTTGCTCCCAGGTTTGTTCCTGAATCTGTTGGGTTGTTTCTTCATCAAGGGCATTTCTTCCGGATGTAAACTTGGTAATTTCAGTTAAATCATTTAACTCTTTCTGATATTTCTGGAATGAAATTGATTTTCCCGATATTTCGGCTATTTCAAACTGAGAGTTTGAAAATAATGCTCCGCCTGAATTCAGGAAATCTCCTAAAATAAATGCTAATAGTGCCATTCCAATCACTATTGCAACTAATACGCCTGCTCGATTTCTAATTTTCTCTAAAGTTGCCATTGAATTTTTGTTTTTGTCTTAAAAATTAAAGGTTCGAATATAATAATTTAAATCTTTTTTTATAGCATGTTGCCATTTTATTAATCCGCAAATTTAATATTTTATTATTTTCTTTTAGCGTTATTTAAAAAAATTAAAAAATTTACGCATTAAATTTATTCGTTAATTTCTAGTTTAATGAGTTCTACCCTGGTGTTGGACACTTTTAAAATGCTAAATTTTAAGTTGTCGATGATAATTTGATCATTAATTTTAGGAATATTTTCGGTGTGGTATAAGATGTAACCGGCAATGGTTTCATATTCGTCATTTTCCGGTATACTTAACCCGTATTTATCATTTATATAATCGATTTCCTGACGTCCGGAGAAAATAAAATTTGATTCATTTATTTTTTTCTCATAATGCTCAATTACATCATGTTCATCTTTTATTTCACCAAAAATTTCTTCTAGGATATCTTCAATAGTAATAATGCCAGAGGTTCCTCCAAATTCATCTACTACGATGGCTAATTGTTGTCCTGTTCTTATAAAATGACGTAAAAGCTTATTGGCCTGCATTGATTCAGGAAATACAGGTAAGTTTTTGATGTATTTTTTAAAATTGTTATCGTAGCTAAATAAATCTTTACTTTTTACATAGCCTATAATATTATCAATGGTATCGCGGTATATAAGTATCTTGGTCAGCCCTGTTTTTATAAATTTTTCTTTCAATTCATTTAATGTGTCATCTATCTCAATAGCAACAATTTCAGTTCTGGGAATCATACATTCTCGTAACTTTATGTCCGAAAATTCGAGGGCATTTTTAAATAATTTAATCTCTGATGTTACTTGTTGGTGATTTGTTTTGCTATCTTCATTATCGATTACCAGTTTATTAAGGTCTTCTATACTGAACTTCTCTTTTTTTATCTTTTTAAACTTATCGTTAAATAGTATTTTAATGGTTATACTGGATATCGCTGTAAGTATCTTGGTTATTGGATACGATAATATATATATTAAAAAAATGATTAAAGCTAATGAATTGATAAGCTTGTTGGCAAAAATTTTTCCAAAAGCTTGTGGTAAAATCTCAATAATCGGAATAATGATAAGGCTTATGAAAAAAACTTTTATCCAATAACTTAAAGTATAATGGAAGTGAAAGGGTTTTAAAAGAGAGGATAATTCGTAATTGAGGAAATAAATGAAAATAATAAAAATAATGCTATAACAAATAACGATTGTCAGGGAAAAGTCCCATATATTTTTACTAATAAAATGTAATATTTTGGAATAAAAGTTATTTTTTCCTTTATCTACCTCTAGTTGTAGGTGGTTTAGAGCGTTAAAAGCATTTTTTAGGGCAGAAAAAAATAGGGTGAGAAAAAATAACAGCCCATATAGAAAAGGATCATCCATTTGTTTTTCCAGCGTTATTTGTTTTTCTGATATGTTGTTTGATTAAAAACATTAAAAAAGCTAATAGCGAAAATATAAAAAAGACATAACTTTTTGAAAATCCCTGGTAAATTGTTTGGTGTATACCAGAAATTAAACAAAGTATTGAGGTTGCAATCCATAAAAACTCAACACCTTTTGCAAGTTTATTTCTCATCTTCAATGTTTATCGTTCCCGATGTTTTTTTAATTTTCCAATTTAATAAATTCTGGTTTGATTCAAAACCGGTTCCATGGATAATCCCATCTTTATTTGAAACACGGACATACCGGTCGGAATAAATTTTTTCTTTGTCCATATCCCAAATAAGATATTCGGTATTAAGGGTATCGCCTTCTTCGCTGATGGCCACTACATCGTTTTCTGCAGTCCACATGTTTTCTTCTTCGTCGAATATGGCATAGTTAGCCCTAATAAAAGATGTAGGGGTTTGTGTAGAGTCATAGAATTGTACATGCAGTCCTTTGGGAAATTCTGAATAAGGTTCTTCGACTTCCAGATATCGTTTAATCTCCGGTGAGGTTATTTTCATTTGTATGACCGCATCCTGACTATATATTATTTCTGTATTTTTAACCGTGGTAGAAGGGGCATCAAGTTGTTTGGTTAACATATTTATTTTTTCGAAATCCCCTTTTTCACAGGCATTGAATAATAAGCTAATAATTCCTGCCAAAGCAGGAATTATTAGCTTATGTAAAGTATTGATTAAAAGCTTATTTTGTTGTTCTAACAGTTGTTGTTTCATTGATCCAGCATCCTACGGTATATGTATCTCCATTACTGTAACCTTCAAAGAAAGCATCTTCCTGATTAGGGAAATGAGGTTTATATGTGTCAATATATCTGTCGGCTTCATCAGCTAAATCAGGGTCAATTTGCTTAGCTTTTATAAATTTATCAACAGCAGCCCAATATACTGCGTCATGTTCAAAATCTTTTTCTCCGCAAGTTTTATTCCCTGCTGCATAAATATTTCCTAACAGAAGATATGGATATCCGCTGTCCGGATCTAATTCTGCCGATTTTAATGCATATTTTTTGGCTGTTTGATAATCGCCCATCTTACGGGTAATATCACCAAGCTCTATATAGTATTTTGATTTTTTCAGAATATCATCTTCCAAATCAATGGCTTGCTTGAAATATGTTGTTGCTTCTTTAAGATTATCCTTTTTACTGTTTAATTTAGCTATTTCATATGCTAAAGCAGCAGTTGGCTCTAATGAGTTTAGTTGTTTTAGCATTTTAAAATAAAGATCAGAATCGGTACATTTCGTTGAATTAAGTAAATCTGTAGCCTTTGTCAGGAATTCTACATCCTCTGTGTTTTGCTCAAATTTTGCAGCATAGAATGGTATTAAGTCTTCACAACTGGCAGCACCACTCGATTCAAAAATTCTGTCACATATATCTTTTGCTCTGTCTATACTTCCCTTTTTACCATTATTTAGAATCTGATCGATTATGTCAGATACCATTCCGTAATCTTCAACTACTTGAGCTGCACTTATTTTATTAGCAGAAAATAAAAATTTTGAAGCATTCATAAAGGTTACTAACTGACCTGCTCCACTTCCTTTCTTTTCAAGTTCTATAGACTCTTTAAGCCAGTTATATCCTTTTTCCATATTTTCTGAAGTATTTTTTGAATACTTTATAAAATCAGTTCCTTTTCGGCCTAAAACATAGCCTTTCTGACCATAGTATTTTATCCGCTTATCATAAATTCTCATCATACTATCGACAAGAATTTCTTTCTTTGCTTCATCTTGTTCTTTTTCTATCGCGTCTTCGATCATCTTTATACCATCAATATAAATATATTTGCTGGCTTTAGGACATTCTTCATAAACAATGGCCCATGGCTCTTGCGAATATTGATAATTATCTTGTTTAATGTACTCCCTGAATAAAGAATAATTTCTTATACAACGAATACTGTCTTCGCCATGTCCGTATTTTGATCCATCTTCAACACCTTTTTGAGCAAATGAAACCCCAAAAATTAAGGTTAAGAACAATGTTGTTACAATCCTTTTTGCTAATGTTTTCATATTTTATTAAATTTTAATTAATTAAATTTTCGTTTTATAAACCAGAAGTCATACAGCGTTAAATTAACACCAAAATATAAGTTGCTTTCTTCTATTAATCCATTATTGGTTGTTCCTTTATTATCATACGTACAAGAAATATTTAAACTTGTTTTATCGTTTGCTATTGGTAAACCCAGTCCAAAAGTTATGCCATAATTTTTAATTTGTTCACCTTGCAGCTGTAAATAGCTGTTGTTATAGTAGAAACCGGCTCTGTAATTAATTTTATTTAAATAATTTCTAAGCGCTCTTTTATTAGGGATATATTCTGCCCCAACTCTTATGGTTTGTTCTGTTGTAAAAATGTCGTTTATATTAAGGGATTGTATATTTGACCAGTCCTGGTAGCTGTAATCCACCCCGATGGTTAATTTATCTTTTATTCCTGCAGTAAATCCAACGCTGAATCGTTGTGGTATTTCAACTTTGTAGTTTGTG
>JBNJFS010000033.1:0-16970 GCA_051747085.1 Bacteroidota bacterium | reverse complement strand
AGCCGTGATGGGGTTGCTAAAGGTGAATGGACGGTTACAATAGGAGGAGACGGCTTTTGGTCAAATGTTGATCCGGAAAACCCAGATATTGTATACAACGAATATCAATATGGTAACTTATACAGATACGACAAAAAAAGTGGTGAAAGCGTATATATAAAACCACAACCGGCAAAAGGAGAACATACTTACAAATGGAACTGGAATACACCGGTTATTATCAGCCCCCATAAAAACACACGATTGTACATGGCTGCCAATGTACTGTTTAAAAGCGAAGACCGTGGCGATACCTGGGAAGTAATTAGTGATGACCTTACCGCTAATATTGATCGGAACACCTGGCCGGTGATGGGTAAGTATTGGAGTGCCGATGCGGTTGTGAAAGATGTTTCCACATCCTTATATGGTATGGTCGTATCTTTAGATGAGTCGCCTGTAAAAGAAGGATTAATTTATACAGGAACAGACGATGGCGTAATATCCATAACCGAAGATGGAGGGGAAAACTGGATAAAAATATCTTCTTTCCCCGGAGTTCCATCTAACACCTATGTTAGTGATATTTATGCATCACAATATGATGAAAATGTTGTTTATGCATCATTCGACAATCGAAAAAGAGATGATTTTAAGCCTTATCTTCTAAAAAGTACTGACAAAGGCTTATCATGGACGCCCATAAACCAGGGTTTACCTGAAAACGGGACTGTTCATACCATTGAACAAGACCATGTTAATAAAAACTTACTTTTTGCCGGAACAGAATTTGGTGCCTTTTTCTCATATAATGGTGGAAAGCAATGGACCCAGCTAAAATCCGGATTACCAACCATTGCGGTTAGAGATATGGTAATACAGGAAAGAGAAAGCGACCTGGTTTTGGCAACTTTCGGCAGAGGATTCTATATTTTAGATGATTACTCTCCTCTGAGAGAAATTAATCCTCCGCTACTGGAAAAAGATGCTCATCTTTTCCCCATTAAAGATGCCCTATTATATGTTCAGACGAGCAAAAAATCCTCACAGGGATCAACGTATTATACGGCACCCAATCCTGACTTTGGAGCAATATTTACGTACTATCTGAAAGAAACGCCTAAAACGGATAAACAAATCCGTAAAGAAAAAGAAAAAGAGCTTTTTGAAGCAGGAAAACCCATTCCTCAGCCAAGCTGGACAGAATTAGAAGAAGAAGCTAAAGAAGTAGCTCCGTACCTGGTTTTCACCATTAAAGATCAGGATGGAGTTGTGGTACGAAAAATAAACAAAAAACCGGCGAAAGGGGTAAACAGGATAAATTGGGATTTAAGATATGCTGCAACTTATCCAATAAACTTAAGGAATAATAAGTATAACCCGCTAAATAATGATCGGGGATTCTGGTTAGTATTGCCCGGCGAATATTCAGTATCGGTTTCCATGTATAAGAAAGGTGAATTTGTGGATCTAATCGATGAGCAAAAGTTTACTGTTAAACCTATAAAAAATAACACCTTACCGGCACCCAACCGGGAAGATATGGTTGAGTTTAAACGTAATTTTGCCGAGTTAGGCAGGATAATGCAGGGCGCCATTGAATTGAATAAAGAATTATTGAATAAAGTTGCCCACTTGAAACAAGCAATTACCATATCGCCCAATGCTCCACAAGAGCTATTAATTGATGCTGAAAGTATAGAAAAAGAACTGGATGATATACTGTTTGCTTTTGAAGGAAACAAACCCAAAGCCAGCAGTGAGGAAATTCCACCGGCACCGGTTCCTTTAAGCAGAAGATTACAGTATGTTTACTGGGGACAGTCTAATTCAACATCAGCCATTACCCAAACCAGCAAAATGGCTTATCAGATTATCCGGGAAGAACTACCCGTATTAATTGAGAAGCTGGAAAATATTAATAATGTAGAAATTAAGAACCTGGAGAAAAGATTAAACGAAGCCAATGTACCCTATACTCCGGGTAGAATATTAAAGTTGGATTAATACGTTTAATTTTCGAATCTGCTATTGATTTTTAATTGTTTAAAAAACCGGGTATTGACGACCCGGTTTTTTATTTTGATAAACAGAACATTTTTATGGATAAACGACTCCTGAAAAAATAAACCCAGAGGTAAATCAAGCGTATATAAACATTATAGAATACCTGAAAATATTTTTAAATTATTATTTTAACAAATAATTAGTAGAAACATTTATTATGAAAAGGAGAATATTATTAATTTTAACGATTATTTCAACGGTAACTATTTGCATATCATGCACAACGACAGAGAAATGTCCTGCATATGCACAAAAAAGTACCGTAATAGAAGAAAATAGCTAAATTTTATTTTGTAAATTTTTTTTTTATTTTTGAATATAAAAATCTTTAACATCAAATTATTATGAAAAAAATCATTGTAGCAGTATTATTAACATTATTTGCCGTAGCAGTTTTAAGCTCTTGCAAAGGTCAGGACTGCCCTGCATATAGTCAAGCAGACGTTGAACAAACAAACGCTGACGCATAGTAGCTTTTTATCTTAGAAGAAGAGTTAATTAATGCTACTTTTTACCTGTCTCAAATTTTTATATTTTTACTTTTTTGAGACAGTTTTTATTTATGAGCACTCGTTGTAAATTTTATTTTCTTTTATTTTTTT
This sequence comes from Bacteroidota bacterium, assembly GCA_051747085.1. Classification (GTDB taxonomy): domain Bacteria; phylum Bacteroidota; class Bacteroidia; order Bacteroidales; family UBA12077; genus UBA12077. Next base: position 14,322 of record JBNJFS010000033.1, on the reverse strand, counting down.
TATTTGTTTGGCTAACCCTGCCTGCACAGGATTTGCCTGATGATATGCCTAAAATATTTTATCGAAACGAAAAAACAGCAGCGATTTATCTAAATAGCAATGGCTGGGGTTTAGGCTACAGATATGGCAGCAGAATAAATTATTTTGAGAAGAAAATTTATGATATAGACTTTTCTATCTTAAAACATCCTAAAGAAATAAAATCTACCTCATCCTTTTTTACTTCCGAATCATTTATTTTTGGAAAAGTTCATTCCGTTTTTGATTTAAGATTTGGTTACGGGAAACAAAATGAAATTTTTACAAAAAGAGAGCCAGGATCTGTTGCAATAAGATATTTCTATTCTTTTGGCCCATCGATTGCCCTGCAAAAACCAATTTATTACAACATTTCATATCCGGTTAACGATTCAGTTTATACCGAACGCAAAGAAAAATTTGACTCAGATAAACATACTTCAGAAAATATCCGTGGGAAAGCCTCTTTTTTTACCGGAATTGATGAAATGAGCGTTATCCCGGGGGCATTTATAAAAACCGGATTCAATTTTGAATTTAGCCAATCAGAAAATATTATTCATTCACTTGAAGCGGGTGTTATCTTTCAGGCTTATCTAAAAAACCTTGAGATCATGGCTGTTGATGATAATCAACAATTTTTTCTGGCTTTATTTTTAAGCTATCGTTTTGGTAAAATTGTAAACGCACAGGATGTTTCTGAAAATTTTTATAAAAGAAGAAAGAAAAAATTTAAACTATTTTAGACCTTCCAATCATGCCGATTTTAGGTATTCACCAAAAAATTGTTATTAAACATTTGAGTGTTTAAATTCTTATATATCGCTTATAAATATTATCATTTAAAGATATAATCAGCACCACACAACACCGAAAAGCAAACGGTTTAGATTAATTCTCGATAAATTCTTGAAGAATTAGTTATTAATATATAATTTTGAACTAAATTTTATAACCAAGTTAAAAAAGCAGAGATATGTCAAAAATAAAAGTAGCTATCAACGGTTTTGGGCGAATTGGACGAAATGTATATAAAATTGCCCTTGAAAGAGATAACATTGAGATTGTTGGAATAAACGATTTAACCGACACCAAAACATTAGCCCATTTACTGAAATATGATTCAACCCAGGGAAAATTTAACGGAACGGTATCTTACGATGATGATTCAATTATTGTAAATGGAAAAAAAATAAATGTATCGTCCGAAAAAAATCCGGCAAATATACCCTGGAAAGAAACGCCTGACGTTGTGATTGAATCTACCGGAATTTTCAGAAAAAAGGAAAGTGAAAAAGGAGGTTATGGCGATCACCTGAAAAATGGAGCCAAAAAAGTTATTTTAACCGTTCCTGCCAAAGATCAAATCGACAGAATGATTGTATTAGGAGTTAATGATGAAGAGCTTAGCAGCGAAGACACATGCGTTTCAAATGCATCATGTACAACAAACTGCCTTGCTCCTGTTGTAAAAGTTTTAAATGATAATTTTGGATTTGAAAACGGTTTTATGACAACCATTCACTCCTATACCAACGACCAGATGATACTGGATGCTCCTCACTCAGATTTAAGAAGAGCCCGTTCTGCTGCTGTTTCTCAAATTCCAACAACTACCGGAGCAGCAACTGCTGTAGGAAAAATTCTACCCGAACTTAATGGTAAAATAGATGGTATGGCTATTCGAGTTCCTACCCCTACAGGATCGCTGATCGACCTTGTGGCAAACCTTAAAAAGGAAGTATCTATCGAAGAAATTAATAAAGTCATGAAAGAAGCTGCCGAAGGTCCTATGAAAGGAATTCTTGAATATACAGAAGACCCTATTGTTTCAGTAGATATCATTCACAACCCTCATTCATCAATTTTTGATGCTTTAAGTACGATGGTAATGGGTAAAACAGTAAAGGTTGTTTCATGGTACGACAATGAATGGGGCTATTCATGCCGTGTGGTTGATCTGATTGAGAAATTATAATTCAACATGTTTAAACATTGATAAAAAAGCCTAAGATTTTTCTTAGGCTTTTTTCGTTAGCTAAATAATAGTAAGTTAATACGTTTCAATCAATTTAAAGGGGACATTGATAATGGATTGATAATGTTTCCCTAACTCAAACACCGCTTCATCATCTTCTTCGTAATACCAGTTAATCCGACATTCTTTATCCTGTAAATGATTATCCTGGATTAATTGAAAAAATTCCAGAATAAATTTCGATGAGCCACTGTTTATATACTCAAGCTGGATTTCAATATTTGTTTCGTTTTGAGGATTATCAAAATATTTTTTCACCCAATCAAATAATTTATCATAAAATTCTTCAGGGTTCTCGGGTATTGATCTTCCTGTTATCTTTAATATTCCTGAATTGGAATTGAAATTTACATAAGGTGTTTTAACTGTTTTTTCTATAATCAACTCTTCCATAATAAAGAAAATATATTGATTTTACTAAATTATTCATATCTTAATGAGACTATTGGATCTAATTTTGATGCTTTGATAGCCGGAAATAGACCGGAAATCAAACCAACAAAAAAACAAAGAAATACTCCTGCAAAAATCCAGATCCAAGGGATTACAAATACTCCTCCAGTTATTAAAGATACAATATTTCCGATGAAAATTCCTAAAATAATTCCAAAAATTCCACCCAATTGTCCTATAAGTACCGACTCATAAAGAAACTGACGCCTTATAATTGCAGCCTTTGCGCCAATGGCTTTTCGAATGCCAATTTCCCTTGTCCGTTCGGTAACAGATACAAGCATAATATTCATCAGTCCGATAGCTGCACCAAACAATGTTATTATGCCAATAATTGTAGCTGCAATAGTAACATATTTAATATTCTCAATCAACAAATTTGCAAGATTATCACTGGTTTCAATAGAAAAATTATCTTCTTCAAAACTTCTCAAATTCCTAATTACTCTAAAAATTCCCTGCGCTTCGTTTATTGCTGCATCTAATAATTTAGGATCATGAGGTAAAACATCAATATTAAAATTCATATCAGGACGCGAGAAATATTGTCTAACACTGGTTATCGGTAAAATACATAATTTATCACCTGATGCACCAAAGCTGGAACCTTTTGCTTTAAGCACTCCAATAACTTTATATTTATCACTACCTATTCTAATTACACTTCCTAACGCCGAGTCGTTAGCCGTAAATAATTCGGCAGCTAAATTTTTTCCAATAATAACACTGTGCGCATTCGATTGTATTTCGTTTATATTAAAATTCCGCCCCCGGTCAATTTCATATCCTGCAGTAAACAAATAATTTTCATCAGCTCCAAATACACGAATGTTAGGATTTGTTTTTTCTGATTTATATTTTATTGTTGCCATATCGGAAGCCGGAGTTGTTATTGAAACCAGTGCCGGAAAATCAAATTCTTCTTTAAACCTTTGGGCTTCGCGGTAAGTAATACTTTCAAACCGCTTTATATCTCCCCCCATACTAACCCTGCTCGTCCGGTTAACAATAGAAAAGGTATTAGCCCCCATATTTCTAAACTCACTGCTAATGGAACTTTTGATTGAATCTATAGCTGTTAATATCCCAACCAATGCCATAATTCCAAAGGCGATGATAAAGATTGTTAATATGCTGCGTAATAAGTTCGCCCGTATTGAACTTATCGCAATTTTTAAATTTTCTCTAAAAAGAAATCCCGGAGATGTCATAAGTCAAAATTAACACATTTATGATTGATTATAAATAGAGAGATATGAAATTTTAATCTCCGTTCAAATTAATTGACCTTATAAAATGAAATTTGTAATTTTACTGTTCCCATACTTTTTTAGTATATAAAAAAATGTACATGATTTCTTATCATACAAAACCCGAACATCTTTTATTAAAATTTCAGTTATCATGTTTAATGCCAAAACAAATTATGCAAAAATTGCTTTTGAAACGATTTTATTTTATGTTTCAACCGGACAAATTAGAAAAAAGGATGAAAACAAAATCTCTGCAGATTTAAAATTAAAGCGAGCTTGTGTGGTATCCATTTACGATTCAAACCAAAATTTAAGAGGCTGTATGGGAGATCCATTTCCCCAAAAAAGCAACCTATATGACGAAATTATTGAAAATTCCATTGCAGCAGCTTCAAAAGACACCCGATATGAGCCTTTACAAAAAGATGAGTTAAATCAAATAAAAGTAGCGGTTGATGTAGTGTCTATTCCAAAAAAAGCAGATAATTTTAAGGACGTAAAGCCACAAAAACATGGTTTATATGTAACAGATAAAGAAGGGAATAGCGGATTTATTATGCCGGGAACGAAAGGTATAAAAACCACCGACCAATTAATAAAGGCTGTCAAAAAATCAGCTGGGTTAGAAGACAAAGAGCATAAAAATTTAGCGTTTATGATATTTAAAACAGCACGTTACGAATAATACTATGGATAAAGCATATATGATTTATATTTACGGGAAAGTGCAAGGTGTTGGCTTTAGATACAGCGCCCTAAAGAAGGCTAACGAGCTGGACATTAAAGGGTTTGTCCATAACAAACCCGATGGATCCGTTTATATTGAAATAGAAGGGAAAGGAGAAATCCTTGAGGAATTTTTAGTTTGGTGTCAGCAAGGTCCTACATGGGCCCGTGTGGATGATGTTAAATATGAAGAAATCCCTTTGTCGAACTATAAAAAATTTATGATACGATAGGTTTATGGAAGCATTATATTACACCCAAAAAGAAAACAGGAAAATTCAATGTGCATTATGTCCGCACAATTGTATAATTCATTCAGGAGAGTTTGGCATCTGCAAAGTAAGACAAAATATTGAAGGGAAATTAATTTCTTCAAATTACGGATTAATTTCCTCAATGGGGTTCGACCCGATAGAAAAAAAACCTTTATACCACTTTTATCCCGGAGCCGAAATTTTATCGGTAGGAAGTTTTGGCTGTAATTTAAAATGCCAGTTTTGCCAAAACTGGCAAATATCGCAAACAACCCTTGAGGAGCTTGTTCAAGAAAACATGATTTCATCTCCCGAAAGGGTCGCTCAAATTGCTCATTCAAAAAAATCGAACCTCGGTGTTGCCTATACCTATAATGAACCTACCATTTTTTACGAGTTTATGCTTCACACAGCAGAAAAAGTAAAAGAAAACAACCAGCAAAACGTGATGGTTACCAATGGGTTTATTAATAGCAAACCTTTACATCATTTACATCAGGTAATTGATGCTTACAGTGTCGACCTGAAAGCTTTCAACAATGACTTTTTTACAAAATACACGAAATCACAACTCGAACCGGTAAAAGAAACCTTAGTGAATATTGCTCATGCAGGTAAACATCTTGAAATTACCAATTTGGTCATTCCAACCTTAAACGATAACCCCGATGAATTTGAGCAGATGGTTAAATGGATTGCCCAAAATACAGGAAAAGAAACGGTACTCCACTTATCAAGATACTATCCAACTTATCAGATGAATATTGAAGCAACTTCAATCCATACATTAATCAGGTTTAAAGAAATTGCAGAAAACTATTTGTCTTATGTTTATATGGGAAATATAAATCTGCCGGAAGGAAACAATACGTATTGCCCTGATTGCGGGGAACTATTAATTAACCGTAAGGGATATCTGTTAAAAAAGCACTCCATGGCGACCGACGGGAGTTGTTCAAAATGCGGAAAACCGATCTTTAAATATTATAATGAATAGTGTTATGAGTATAAGAAAAGCAGTAGTTGCCGGAAGGTTTTATCCGGCAAAAAAAGAAGACATAATCCAACAAATTGAAGAAATCAAGCAGAAAGAATATCCTCAGATTAATTTAAGCTTAACGGATAAAAAAATTATTGGAGGCGTTGTACCTCATGCCGGATATATGTTTTCAGCTTATCAGGCAGTACATTTTTTTGAGATTCTAAAACAATCAAAAAATAAATACGATACAATTATCATCATTAATCCCAATCATACAGGGTTTGGACATGAAATCGCATTTGACGATAATGAAACCTGGGAAACTCCTCTGGGAAAAGTAGACGTTGATACCGATTTTGGAAAAAAGCTGGGGGTTCCAATATCCGGGGTTGAGCAGCAAAATGAACATTCGGCAGAGGTGATGGTGCCTTTTTTACAACATTTTTTAGACTATCCGTTTAAAATTGCTCCGATAACCCTTTCGCATCAAACATTTAAAAATGCAAAACACCTGGCAGGAAGAATTAAAGATACTGCAGATTTAACCCGGCGAAAAATTTTAATCATTGCATCGTCAGACTTCTCGCATTTTCTGACACCGGAACAAGGAAAAGAAAAAGATGCTTATGTGATTGAAAATATTTTAGATTTAAACTCGGTGGCTGTAGAAAAAGTTATCAAAGAAAAAAACATCTCGGTATGCGGTTATGGTCCGATAATAACCCTCATGGAATATGCTAAACTTGTTTCGGAAAAACCCACCGTAGATAAATTAAAAACAGGCCATTCAGGTGAAATTATACCATCCAATGAAGTGGTAGATTATGTATCCATTTTGTTTTCCGCTTAAATTTATTTTTTTTTATTATTTTAGAGCTTGCTAAAAACAAATAGATGATACAGAAACTGATTCAATGGCTCGAATCGCATTTACAAAGCTGCTTTTATAAAAAACACTTTGGGCTAGAATGTCCGGGATGTGGAATGCAACGAGCATTTATTGAATTATTAAAAGGGAACATTACAGAAAGCCTGATATTATTTCCTGCACTACTTCCCACGATAATAATGGTTATCTATTTAATCTTACATTTGATTCTTAAATTCGCTAAAGGAGCACAGGTATTAAAAATTATGTTTATTATTAATACATCTATTGTAGTTTTAAGTTATATTTATAAACTAATCATTTACTAAACCAAATTGAAATGGAAAATACACCGAACCAACCAAACGAAACAAAACTAATTGTACAACAAACATTACCCAACTCATCAGCTGTTCTGGTACTAGGAATCTTATCTATTGCCATATGCTGGTGCTATGGGTTATTTGGCATTACAATGGGAATTATAGCGCTTGTCTTATCAAGTAAAGCAAAGGCATTGTATGCCAGTAATCCGGATCAATATACTATAGGATCTTACAAAAATATGAATGCCGGAAGAGTATGTGCTATCATTGGAACCATTTTATCCTCAATATATCTTGTAGTGATAATCATCTATCTTTTAATCGTAGGAGCTGCATTAAGCACTATTTTCACCCAAATGCCCTGGGAAGCACTTTAAATCAATTACATTATAATCTATTAATGGATGGTTGATTAACAATCATCCATTATTTTTTTAGATAGATATTATTTAATTTAGCTCCATGGATTTGAAAGAACGAATGAAAGGTTTTGAAGTACTGGGAAATTTCCTGAGAAAATTCCCTGATGGAGATGACCGGCAAACCAAAATACTGAAAGATATTGCCGTAAACGATCATATATATAATCCATGGTTTACGGAGGAAAATATCAGAAAGTCAATACAAGCCATTGGCAATTCACTTACACCAGAAAAACTGGAAAAATGGATTAGCGATTATCCCCAGTTAAACAAAGAAAAACCCGGGAAAAAAATAGGGGTTATTACGGCAGGGAATATTCCTTTGGTTGGATTTCATGATTTTATCTCTGTTTTAATTTCCGGACATCAGTTTTATGGAAAATTATCATCAAAAGATAATCGGTTATTACAATTTGTTGCTGATTTTTTAATGGATTATAACCCTGATTTTAAACAGCTGATTTTCTTTGAAGAAAACCAACTCAAATCATTTGATGCCATTATTGCCACCGGAAGTAACAATACCTCAAGATATTTCGAATATTACTTTGGGAAATATCCAAACATTATCAGAAAAAACAGGAATTCTGCTGCTGTTTTAGATGGCAATGAATCAGCCGAAGATATTCAATCATTAGCCGATGATATTTTTAGCTACTTTGGTTTAGGATGCCGTAATGTGTCCAAATTATTTGTCCCAAAAGATTATTGCTTTGATCACTTCTTTTCAAATATCGAGCATTACCATACTATTTATCATCACCATCAGTATGCAAATAATTTTGATTATAACCGATCGATCTTCCTGATGAACCAGGTACAGCATTTTGATAATGGGTTTGTATTGCTAAAAGAAGATCAGGGCCTATCCTCTCCTATTGCCGTTATATATTATGAATTTTATGAGCATATTAACCGGGTTAAAGACTTCATAAATATTAACAGTGATCTGATTCAATGTATTGCATCCAATATCAAATTTCCTGAAAAGGGTGTTCCGCCGGGAAAAACCCAACAGCCGGAATTATGGGATTATGCGGACAATATCGATACGATACAATTTTTGTCAGCGCTTAAATGATTTAAAAAAGGAGCTGTCCAAAAAGTTTTCTAATCCATTAAAGATGAGAACCTTAATAACATCCTTTTTAGACATCCTCTAAAATATTACTTTCTTTTCATTTTCTGAGGTGTAATCATATTTTCGGGTTTTAGCAGCTCATCTATCTCCTCTTTAGATAGAAAATCTTTCTCTATAACCAAATCATAAACACTTCTTCCTGTATTAAGGGCTTCTTTGGCTAAGACCGAGCACTTTTCATATCCTAAAACAGGATTTAGCGCGGTGACTATACCAATACTGTTTTTAACCATTTCGCGGCATCGTTGTTCGTTCGCTGTAATTCCGCTAACACATCGATAATTAAATGTTTTCATCCCATTTACCAACATTTCAATCGACTCAAAAATACTTTGAACAATTACAGGCTCCATAACATTTAACTCTAGTTGTCCGGCTTCAGCGCCCATGGTTACGGTTAAATCATTCCCGATAACTTTAAATGCAATTTGATTAACCACCTCGGGTATCACCGGGTTTACTTTCCCCGGCATAATTGATGAACCGGGTTGCATCGGAGGTAAATTTATTTCGTTAATTCCTGTACGTGGTCCCGAAGATAATAATCTCAGATCATTGGATATTTTTGAAAGTTTAACGGCTAATCGTTTTAAAGCTGATGAGTACATAACAAAAGCACCCGTATCTTGTGTAGCTTCAACTAAATTTTTCGCATTTACAACATCTAACCCGGAAATTTTCCGCAAATACTTAATTACTTTTTCTGCATATTCAGGTTCTGAATTTATACCGGTCCCAATAGCCGTTGCACCCATGTTAACTTCAAGAAATAAATTTACATTTTGTTTCAATCGCTCAACTTCTTCCTCTAAAGTAACAGCATAGGCTTCGAATGATTGACCAAGAGTCATTGGAACAGCATCCTGCAACTGGGTACGTCCCATTTTTATGATATGAGCAAACTCTTTTGCTTTATGATAAAATGATTTTATCAGTTCATTTAACCCCTGAATCAATTTTTGGTTACTCTTTATAATCGCAATTTTTACGGAAGTAGGATAAGCGTCATTTGTCGATTGGGAAAGATTGACATGATTATTTGGGTGGCAAAATTCATACTGGCCTCTTTCATATCCCATAATTTCCAATGCCCTGTTGGCAATAACTTCGTTGGCATTCATGTTGGTAGATGTTCCTGCACCACCTTGTATCATATCAACAATAAAATGATTATGATACTTCCCGTTTATTATTTCATTACAAGCCCTTACAATAGCATTCCCTACGGATGAATCGAGCAATCCCAACTCAACATTTGTTTGTGCAGCTGCCAGTTTTACCATGGCCAAAGATTTAATAATCACAGGGAAAAAATTAAGCGTTACCCCACTGATATTAAAATTCTCAATCGCTCTTAGCGTTTGAATACCGTAGAGGTACTCCGTTGGCACTTCCCTGTCTCCTAATAAATCATGTTCATTTCTTGTTCTTCCGGATTCATATTGAGCAGCAACATTCAACATTCGGTTGTTCGCGTGCCGCATTCGTCGCGAAATAACTCGTGCAATGTTACTGAAAATGATGACAGCGGCCGGGCCATTCTCATCAAAATACTTTTTGCTTATGCTCAAAACAGTGGTATCCTTTAAGGCTCTTGCCGAGGTTGAATGCGGAGAATCATCAGCCCATGAACCTTCGCCTAAAAAATCTCCTTTACTAAAGTAAGACAGCCTGGTTTCGGAACCAAAATGAACCGTTTTAAAAAGCTCTACCTCTCCCTCATAAATAATAAAGATATCGGTACGGGGGCCATTTTCTTCAAATAAGAGATCATTTTTGGAATATTTTTTTACTTCAATATTTTCGGCTAAGACATTTAATTCATTATCAGATAAACCCTTGAACAGTTCTATTCCCTCAATAAATGCAAGAATTGTATTTTTATTTATCATGGTTTTGGTTATTTTAATTTATCATAAATCTACGAACAAAAACTAAAAATAAGGTCAAAGAAAAGATATATTTTCTTTTAAACAAAGAAGCCGCCTCCAGAAATGAGTGCGGCCTCTTTTAACCTAAACCATCTTACATTAAGGAACTAAATATCGTGCTGATATTTTTCAGAAGACTGCAAAACTTCAGCATCGATAAACTCTTCGAAAAGATCATGAACATATTTTATATCCAATGCATTTCCAATACTCATATTTGCTGTTTTATATATCTCATTCGAAATATGCTTTATCTGATTTTGATTAGCGATAAGCACCTGGATTGGATCGATATCTTCAACATTAAATTTACCCTGTGATTTTTTAAGGATTGCCAGGTTATTATTTATAATTTGTTTTATTCTTTTATGTGATTGTGTAATTGTAGCTAAACGATGTCCAATAATACCAATGACCTCAAAGGTTTCCGTGTCAATTACCGGACTTCCCGAGTTTCCTTGTTTAATCGATGAATCAATCTGAAAATATTTTAATCCACCGGAATGTATAAAGGCAGAGGAGATAATTCCTTGTTTTATTGCTAAATTATCTCTATCCAGTTGATATCCCAATAAAGCAATTGATTGTCCAATATTAATCTTATCTGTTGGTTGCTTGAGTTTCAAAGATTTTATCTTTTTAAACTCATCAAAATCAATATTTATTGCTGCAAAAGGAGCGTCTTTATCATCAAAACTACGTATAATGCGCTGTTTAAATTCGCTCATCGGAATTCTAACACTGGCTGCTTCTGCATATCCATCATCTTTTAAAAACCGGATACAAACTTCGCTTGCTTTATATATCTTACTTATATAATCATCGGTAATTAAAAAGTGTTCATTCGTTTTAAAGCCAGTCATTGAAATGATCTTAATACCTGCTGAACTATAAAAATTCAACTGGCAAATAGCGCTTTGACATTCTTCCCAAACAGTTCGATACATAAATTTGTTGGTTTTAATAAGTTTATAATTCGGATAATGACTTTTGCATTTCGAAAATTTTATATTCAAACAGTTTTGAAATAACCTGATCTAATACTTCCTGATCAGAAGAAGTGATATCCATATCTTTAATAATCCTGGAATTTTCAAAAGAGATGTCATTCCCATTAATCAGTATTTCCAGTTTATAGTCACTGTCTGGGTTTGTTGTCCACCGGTTAATTATTCCATCCGGGGTTGAATAAATTTTATTAAATAATACAAGTGTTGATTCATCTTCCTTACCTTTTACGCTTACGTTAATATTAATAAAATCCATTTTCAATGGGGTTAAGATTTATTCAGGCTTTTGATTTTTTCATCTTTTTACAAAACTGGCTTTCCAAAAGAAAAGAAACTTGAAAACCATCATCGACAGGAAAAATATTTAAAATCTTGTAATGAATTGTGTTAAAATATTTTTTCATTCAATATTAAATTTATAATTTCCCGTTTCTTTTTGACAAGGCTAAAATATATATTTATAAGTATGAAAAAATAACGACTTTTTTATCGTATGGAATTTAAAAATAACCGTACTGATTTTAAAAATAACCGTTTTTTTTCACGATTGTTTTCATTAAAAATCAAGGTGTACATTAACGAACACCCAGTGTTCCGATATCGGGCACTAAAAAGGATAATTTTTCAACAATGCAAAATTAGAAACCTGTATATCAGGGATATAAAACTTTTGGCATAAATTATGTTTAAAGAAAACAGAATCATATTAATATTGTATCTATAAAATCATGAATATGAAATCCTATCCAATCATTTTAACGTTAACCATAGCCTTACTTTTATCATTTAATTCATTAAAAGCACAAAAGGTATGGACCCTGAGAGATTGTATTAACTATGCAATTGATAATAACATTACCGTCAAAAGACAAGAGTTATCAGCAGATATTGCAGAAAAAAATTACACACAATCGAAAATGGAGTTATTGCCCAATCTAAATGCCCGGGGACAACACTACTATAATTCCGGAAAAGCCATAAACTATGAAACATATCAATATGTAAATGAAAATTTTCAGGGAGGAAATGTCTATTTAACATCAGAAGTTAATTTATTTAACGGACTTCAAAATCTTAATAGTATAAAAAAATCCAAGTTGGATTTAATGGCACAACTCGAGAGTGTTGAAAAAGCAAAAAATGATGTTACCTTAAATATTACTACTGCTTACTTACAAATATTATTAAACAAGGAATTGGTGGATAATGCAGAAGAGCAATTAAATGTAACATTAGAGCAGATTGAAAAAACAAAAAGACTGGTAGAAATAGGAAATGCTGCCAAAGGAGATTTACTGCAAATACAAGCACAAGCAGCATCAGAAAAAGCAGAGTTAACGGATAAACAAAATAATTTAAAAATTGCTTATTTAGATTTAACCCAACTTTTAAATCTTGAAAGTACTGATGGTTTTGAGATACAATTTCCCGAAATTCCGGATATAACCGAAGAAAGTGCTAATAATGTTTCAGCAATTTATACGAATGCATTAGAGATATTGCCAGAGATTAAAGGGGCAGAAATACAAGTAAAAAGCTCTAAGAAAAGCTTAGCCATTTCAAAAGGGCTATTAAGTCCTACATTAAGTTTGGGTTATCAATATAACTCCAGATATAATGAAATAACCAACAAGCTGGAAGACATGACTGTAGAGCTTTCTGAGAATCCAACAGGAGTTACTGAAAGTGGTGAAAATATTTTCAACTATAATACTCAAAGAATATATTCCGATAACTACCCGTTCATAAACCAGATAAATGATAATGCAAGTCATGCAGTATTTGTAGCGTTACGAATCCCCATTTTTAATCGCTGGCAAACGAAAACATCCATCGATCAGGCAAAAATAAACCTGGCTGATTCGAAGTTAAATTTAGAACTACAAAAACAAAATGTATATAAAACTATCCAACAAGCAAATACTCAGGCAATAGCAGCTCAGGAAAGATATAAGGCCAACCTGGAATCGGCGCAATCGATGGCAGAAGCTTTTCGGTACACCGAACAAAAATACGAGGTGGGGATGGTTGATATTATTGAATATAAATCGGCTAAAAATGAGTATAACATTGCGCTGTCAAATGTGGCCCAGGCTAAATATGAGTTTATTTTCAGAAAAAAAATATTAGAATTTTATAAAGGAGAGCAAATTGAACTATAAAAATATTTCATGGTAAAATTTAAGGGTTAATTTAATTATTCAACGATTTTATAGTTTAGGATTAAGTAGTTGGTTTTTAATTTAAGTTTGCTTTTTAAAAGTCCGGAGCATTTTTTTCCGGGCTTTTCCTTTTTAAAAGACTTTCTCTAAGCACTTAAAAGGAATTTTTTGTTTCGGATATAAGATATCTCCGGTTTGACTAAATCCAAGCCTTTCGTATAACTCTATCAGCTTTTGATTGGAAGTAGTAACATCTAGCCGTACCGACTGATACTTATTTTCTTGTGCAAATTTTTCAACAAACTCAATTAATTTTTGTCCCACACCTTTACGTTGCCAGGTAGGATATACAGCAATTCTGTGAATAACAATAAATTTCCCGTCATTATTTTTCCAGGTTACCTCATTAAAAACTTCATCTTGTTGCTCATCGAAAGTAATCGTTCCGACAGGAACCCCCTTATTTATCATGAGGTACAATGAACCTTTCTCAATTTCCTGCATTAATCTATAAGTATCGGGATAGGAAATATTCCATTGATAAATATTGTTTTTATTAAAATCTTCAATACATTGCCGCAATAAATACATTATTTCAATTAGATTGTCTGATATGGCTTTTTGTATATGCATTGTAGTTTTTAAAGCTTTTTAAAATCAATATATAACAAATGTAAACATTTATTTAAATTTGTTATTCAAAAATAAAAATAATAACAAATTCTATAATTAAAAAAT
>JBNJFS010000032.1:0-17128 GCA_051747085.1 Bacteroidota bacterium | reverse complement strand
ACTTTGGAAAGCATTTGCTTCCTGCTCAATAATTTTAAAATTCCTGGCAAACTTTAATTTATCAGAACTACATTCTTTATGGCTGTATAAATAAAAATCCTCCCAATTTTTATCTTCTGATTCAGTAATATTATCTGTACTAAATACCGTTTGTCTGATATTTTTAATCGATGGAAGCGGAACGCCTTTTGAAAGTAAACGAACTAATTCTGCCAATGGTTTTTCGCCCATTCCATAAATAAGAAGATCGGCTTTGCTTTCATGTAAAATTCCCGGCATTAATTTATCCGACCAATAATCGTAGTGCGTTAACCTTCTGAGGGATGCTTCAACACCTCCAAGTACAACCGGAATGTCTGGGAAAAGTTTTTTCAGGATATTTGAATAAACAATGGTCGCATAATCAGGCCTGAACCCTGCTTTTCCGCCCGGAGTATACGCATCATTTGATCGCAGACGCTTGTTTGCGGTATAATGATTTACCATAGAATCCATACACCCGGCAGTAACAGCAAAAAACAGCCGGGGAGAACCTAATTTTCTGAAATCACGCAAGTCATCCTGCCAGTTTGGCTGCGCAACGATAGCAACTTTTAAGCCCAGAGATTCCAATAACCTGCCAATAACAGCCGGTCCAAACGATGGATGATCAACATAAGCATCACCGCTAAAAAGGATAACATCCAGCTGGTCCCATCCACGAGCGGTTACTTCTTTTTTGGTTGTGGGCAACCAATCCTTGGGTTTATATGTTGTTTTATAATCTATCATCAACTATCCCGACAAAGGTAGAACAAAAAGGTGGAATTCTATTTATCCCGGAAGATCAAACTACTTGAGAATCATATTATATTTACAGCCATTTTGCTTTATTCGTAAGTTAACTATGGGATTAAAATTGAACTGTCTCCATAACTTAAAAACCGGAAATCATTTTCCAGGGCATAATCGTAAACCTTTTTCCAGTCATCGCCAATAAATGCAGCGATAAGCAATAAAAGGGTACTTTTGGGTTGATGGAAGTTGGTAATCAATACATCGGTCATTTTAAACGAATAACCCGGAACAATCATGATTTGAGTAGAAGCATGCAATGTTTCTAAGTGATTGTTATGCATATAATTTAGCAAGACTTCAACTGCCTCCTGCCGGTTAATATTTTTAGGCAACTGGTACACTTCCCATTGATCTATTTTTAATTCGAGCATTCCGGACATCAGTAGTTTTACTCCCAGCCAGTAAATACTTTCAAGTGTACGTACCGAAGTTGTTCCAACGACAGTTATTTGATGGGCGTTTAATAAATTGATTAACGTTGTTTTATCTATCATAAAATGTTCGGTGTGCATTTCATGCTGGCTCACTGTTTCTTCTTTTACCGGAGTAAAAGTTCCGGCGCCAACATGAAGCGTAACCTCTTCAATACGAATATTTTTTTCCTTTAACCGGTCTAATACCCGGTTAGTAAAATGCAATCCTGCCGTTGGAGCAGCTACGGAGCCCTTTAATTTTGAGTAGACTGTTTGATACCGGGTTTTGTCAATATTTTCCGATTCGCGGTTTAGATAAGGCGGAATAGGCGTTTTTCCAATATGATCGATGATTTCACTGAAACAGAAGGATGGATTATTCCACGTAAATTCAATCGTACGGGTATTGCCTTCGTGAGATATTTTTCGGGCATATAACTCAATTTCAGTATGGTTGATAACAAATTTTTGCGTTAAAAGATCATTTTTCCACTTTTTTGCATTACCTACAATGCATTTCCATGTTACCTTCCGGTTTTGTTGAAAAGCCAGCACATAATCCGAAGGATTTACGGGTTCTAAACAAAAAATTTCAATCCTGGCACCCGTTTCTTTATAAAATTTTAACCTTGCCTGAATTACTTTGGTGTTATTAAAAACCAAGGTATCATCCGCTTGGATATACTGTTCAATATTCAAAAAAGTATTGTGCCCAATTTTTCCTTTAGTATAAACCAATAATTTAGACAAATCCCTTTGTTCCAGCGGATACTTTGCTATTCGTTGCTCCGGCAGTTCATAAGTATATTGACTTATTTTTATATTTTCTGCTTTTATATTCATCTTATTCCTTTTTCCCGGCGCAAAAATAACTAATTTTGTAACGAAACCTTCATACCCGGATTATGAAATTGTAAAAGGACACTAAAATTGTGTATGAAGTTTCACCTGAGGGGTTGTGAATGGCTTTAGCAAGAGATTCCGGAAAAAATTAAAGCGGATAAAACTTACCTGCGTGTTCAGTATCCAGCAATATAAATGATAAAAAAATTAGATTTAAAAAATTTAAATATGAATTTTAAAAAAGGAGATAAGGTAAAATTTTTAAATGATGTAGGAGAGGGAGTAATCGTACGTTTTCAGGATAAAAACATTGCGATTGTCCATAATAATGATGGTTTTGAAATCCCTGTATTAATGAGCGAATTGTTAAAAATTGAAGAGCAATATGTTTTTGACGATAAGCAAGATAGAGAAAGAAATGAAGATTACCATTCTTCCCACCAGGCAATTAAAGAAACTATTGAACCAGAAGATATTGACGAGGATGGATTAAATACCGACCGCAATGCCAGCATCTTCTTTGCCGTAGTTCCTGAAAATAAGGATGATATTTTGAATTCCGATTTAAAAATCTTTTTAATTAACGATAGCAATTTCAGGATTTTATACTCAATTTCACGGAGCGAAGGCGAATTTCAGAGCTTGATGGCTTATGGAAATCTTGAAGATAACACCAAGCTGCAATTAGCTGATATTAAGCGCGATGAGCTTAATGATTTCGAAGAAATCAATTTTCAAATTGTGTTTTTTCGAAAAGGAAGTTATTATTTGCTTAACCCGGTAAACAGAACGTTGAATTTTAAACCATCACGATTCTATAAAGAAAAGAGTTTTACTGAAAATGACTTTTTCCACGAGAAAGCGTTTATTTATGAAATCACCAAAGAGGAAATAAACATTGCGGATCATATTTCCGATGATGATATTGAAAAGGCAAAGAAAGAAAAAGAACGAAAAGAGCCTAAAAAAGTTTATCAAAGCAGTAAAAAAGGCAGGGATGAAGAAATTGAAGAGATTGATTTACATATTCAGGAACTGACCGATGAGTACTCCAACCTTTCCAATGCCGAAATTTTAGATATTCAGATGAGCCGGTTTACCACGGCACTTGAAGGAGCAATTCTTGCAGGAACCAGAAGAATCGTTTTTATTCATGGGGTAGGTAACGGACGATTAAAACATGAAATTCTCAAAACGTTAAACCGAAAATATCCAAAACTGCGTTACCAGGATGCTTCTTTTAAAGAATATGGATATGGGGCTACTTTAGTCATGATAAAGTAGAAGAAACGGGATGGAATTCCATGGTAAATTTCATTAACTTTGCAAATCAGCAGGTCGTTTCATCGCTCTGTTTCAATACTTGGAGCAGGGAGGAAAGTCCGGGCAACACAGAGCACCAAACTCTCGAAAGGAGAGATGCCCGTGAGGGCATAAGTTCAGGGAAGAAAATAACCGTCCTGACGTTTACTGTCAGGATAAGGGTGAGAAGGTGAGGTAAGAGCTCACCAGGCCGGGAAGCGATTTCCGGTGCTGCCTGTCTTTTGGGTTGCAAGGCCATGTATACCGGCAATTAAGGGCTGCTCGTCCAATGTCGGGGGGTAGGCCGCTCAGATAAATGATGAAAACCGTCCCGATGACTATCGGGACGGAGACAGAACCCGGCTTACAGACCTGCTGATTTTTTTAATGAATAAATTGTGTAAACACGAACTTATTGTTTTAATGCTTTACGAAGTAATTAAAATTCAATAAATCGATATTTTTTTGGTATTCTGACAATTAAACTTTTTCTTTGCACCCAAATAAATTTTTATTAATTCAAAAAACATATTTATGGTTATTTCAAACGAAAAAGTAGTTTCATTAACTTATCAGTTAAAAGTGGATGGCAAAGAAGTTGAGACAGTAAAAGAAGATAAACCATTAGTATTCTTATATGGAGCAGGACAAATGCTTCCTAAATTCGAAGAAAATTTAAAAGGACTTAAAGCCGGCGATGAATTTAAATTCGAAATTGCTTGTGATGATGCTTATGGTAAAGCTACAGAAGAAGCAGTTTTAGACCTTCCAAAAAATATTTTTGAAGTAGAAGGAAAAATTGATGAGGGGTTATTGCAGGAAGGAAATGTTATTCCAATGCAAAATAACGAAGGACAAAAATTTAATGGTGTGGTAATGGAAGTAAAGGATGATGCTGTAAAAATGGATTTTAATCATCCTTTAGCTGACGATGATTTAAGTTTTACAGGGAAAGTTATTGAGGTGCGTGACGCCACTGACGAAGAAAAAGAACACGGACACGCCCATTAAAAATATTAAACGTATAGTTGAAATGGAATATTAGAGTCTATCTGGTATTCCATTTTTTATTTTACTAATTTTACAATAACAAAACCCAAAATGTATTATTTTGGAATAATATTTGATTAAAAAATTAAAGTATTAAAACCTAAAACAGATTATTATGAAAAAATTAGTATTAATAGCTTTTTTAGCCTTACCTTTTTTTATGGTATCTCAATCCCAGGCTCAAATAAAATTTGGGATAAAAGCAGGTCTTACTTCAACCAGTATAAATGCTGATGAAGTTTATACTGATATAAATGATGCAAATATTCAGGAACTGAAAGTAAAAGGCCAGAATGCAAATGTTGGCTTTCAGGGAGGTGTATTTTCACGAATTACAATTATAAATTTTTACATACAACCTGAATTACTTTTTACTTCAACCAGCGGAGAAGTGGAAGTAACCACCCTGTTTGCTGATAATCAAACAGAATCTGTTATTAAGGACCAAAAGTTTCGCCAAATTGATTTTCCCATTATGTTAGGGTATAAATTTGGTCCGGTTCGACTTCAGGCAGGTCCGGTGGGTACTATCATGTTAGATTCAGATCCTGCGCTAAGTATGGTTGAAACATTAGAAGTTAAAGAAGAGTTCAATGGTGCAACCTGGGGATATCAGGTTGGTGTTGGATTAGATATTTTAAAGAAAGTTACCATTGATGTTAAATACGAAGGTAACCTTAGCAAATTAGGTGATGGTGTTAAAATTGCCGGCGAAAACCGTAATTTTGATTCCAGAAACAGCCAATTTATTGCAACCGTAGGGATCTTTTTCTAAAATCATTTGAAAAACAGGATATTTTAGTCAAATACCCCAAAAAGTTATCAACAACCACTGCTTTACGCTAAGCAGTGGTTTTTTTATGCTTTCCCAATTTTGCCTTCAAAAAATGTTAATAAACTCATCATCAAAATATTACTATTTATCAAAACTTGCATCATAATAAGATTGAAATTAAAATTATTTATATAGTTTTGCTCCCGTTTTTCAATTAGATAATGAATAAAGTGTTGATTATTAGTTTTTTGATTGTTAAATAGTGATTTTTTTTTATTACAGGACAAACATTTTATGAAAACAATAAAAGTATTAAAATACCTATTTGTATTTATTATAATTTATTTGGGAGAAATTGCCATCAGTTTTTCCGATAAAGCACCCCATGAAAAAATTTTCCCTTCAGAAGAAAAATTACCCGTTTCTTTTCGGTTAAAAAATGAATTATCCACTTACGAATCGATGCAGGAATTTGATCAGCAAATTGAAGATTTTATGCAACAATGGAATATTATTGGTGCTTCGGTGGCAGTAGTAAAGGATGAACGATTAATTTATGCTAAAGGATTTGGTTATGCCGACAAAGAAAACGAGATAAAGGTAGAACCCAGACATTTATTCAGAATGGCCAGTGTTTCCAAATTAATAACCGCAGTTGCCGTGATGAAACTGGTCGAAGAAGGAAAATTAAGTCTAAGCGATACTGTTTTTGGGGAACACGGAATCTTAAACCATCCTGAATTTTTACCTGTTAAAGATGATAGATTTAAGCAAATTACCATAGAACATCTCTTAAGTCATACTTCCGGATTTACCAATAAAGCCGGTGATCCATTGTTTTTGAATTTGCGCATTGCACAGGAAATGAATGTGGAATTGCCTATTTCTACCGATATGATTATCCAATATGTACTTCATCATCGTGAACTTGATTATATTCCGGGAAAAAAAGCTGTGTATTCAAATTTTGGATATGCTGTACTGGGAAATGTTATTGAAAAAATATCAGGAACTGAATATGAAAATTATATTGCTACTCAAATATTAAATCCATTAGGTATTTATGATATGCATTTGGGAAGTTCGCTGCCGGAAGGAAGAAAAGAAAACGAAGTAAAATATTATGGATTACATGGTGAAAAGAAGGTGTTATCCAGCTTTGGTACAAAAGAAAAAGTACCTAAATATTACGGGGGAAATAATATTGAAAATCTGGGTGCTGCCGGAGGTTGGATAGCTTCACCCTCGGAATTCATGAAGTTATTAGTTGCCATTGACGGATTTACGCTTCAAAAAGATATATTACAAGATTCAACCATTTTAAAAATGTCAAATCCACCAAAAGGGAAACGTCCTTTTGGATGGACAGGTACTGATGAAAATGGTTTATGGTGGCGTACAGGAACACTTTCGGGTACCTCTGCATTGGTAAAAAGAGATAAAAATGGTATAAGCTGGATGTTGGTCATTAATACGACCCCAAAATATGGTGCCCGTTTTCCTGTTCAAATCAATAAAACAATGATAAAAGGGCTTGCTTCAGTTTATAACTGGCCCACATATGATTTATTTAATTATTATGAGCCCAATAAAAATAATAATCATTGGTTAACCAAAAGATAATCTTTTACCCGTAAATACTTCTTCTTTTCAATCTAATCAGGTATATTCTAATGCAGTAATTTATTTTTTTGATGCTTAGGAAAACACTTCTTCAATAATTTTAAATGCTTATATTTGTTAGTCTAAAATTAGTATAATTAGAGTGGTTTCTTTTGCAACAATGTTTAATGAATGCCGTAGAAACAATAAATTAAGGTATGAAAAATGAGTTTAAAATTAAAAAAAACTGAATCTGGTAATATTAACAATAAACGTGTTGAAATTTTAAAAAAAGTAACCATATTTTCTGAAGTTAAAAGAAAAGTCCTTGAAGATATTGCATCATCATTGGTTTCAGTAACCGTAGAAAAAGGAAATCCCGTTTTTCAGAAAAACGACCAGCTAAAAGCAATGTATATTATTGAAAGTGGGAATGTTAAAGTGCATGACGGGGATCATATCTTTACAACGCTCGGGGCGAACGAATTTTTTGGAGAATATTCATTAATTGACTCTTCTGCAAGATCTGCAACAGTAACGGCAACTGAAAATTCAGAACTTTTACGGCTTGATCAAAACGTATTTAATAAAATCATTGATAGTGATGTAGAAGTTGCCAAAGGGGTGTTAAAAGCTTTAATTAAACGATTAAGAAACAGTAACATCCTGGAAGAAAATCTAACCAAAAAGAGCATTCAAATAGAAAAACAAAAAAATACCCTGGAAAAAAATAAGAATGACCTGGAAGATTTAAATGCCACAAAAGATAAGTTTTTTACCATTATTGCACACGATCTTAAGAATCCTTTTAACACGGTTATTGGACTCTCAGAACTATTAATGCAACGATATGATTCTTACGATAAAGAAAAAATAAAAAGTTTTATTGAAAATATTTATACGTTTTCTAAAAATGCCTACAACTTATTGGAGAACTTATTGCAATGGGCAAAATCACAAACCGGCCGAATAGATATTCAAATAGAAAAAACGGATATTTTTGAGTTAGTTAATGAAAATTTTAATCTTTTGAGAGGTAAAGCCGATAGTAAAAATATTAAACTTATATCTACAGTTGATATCGGTACATTTGCCTTTATTGATAAAAATATGATTAAAACCGTAATACGCAATCTTATCTCTAATGCCATAAAATATACCCCAAAAGGAGGCGAAGTAGGTGTAGAGTCATCGGCTGATAATGATTTTGTCTATATTAAGGTTTATGATACCGGGGTTGGAATTCCAGAAGATAATCTAAAGAAAATCTTTAGAATTGATTCGCATATATCCACCGAGGGAACGGATAACGAATCCGGGACCGGGTTAGGATTGATAATAACCCAGGAGTTTATCCATAAAAATGGAGGAGAAATTTCGGTATCGAGTAAAGAAGGAGAAGGGAGTAAATTTACCATAAAATTACCAGCCTATAAAAGTTAAATAATCAAAATAAGATTTAATTATATTTCAAAAATGAATAATAAGTTTTTTTATATATCTGTAATTTCTTTATTTATACTATCATTAGTATCTTTTCAAACCTATTCCCAAAATTATATCGAGATTGAAGGTATTTTAGGAGTCATAAACGGTTCGCCTAAAGATGGGAGTATAAAATTATATGAAAATGGGCAATTAATCGAAAATTATACTTCTGATCGGTCGGGAAAAGTAAATGTTGACTTAGATTTAAACAAGGATTATATATTAGAATTTTCCAAAGAAGGATATGTTACCAAAAAAATAAATATTAATACAGAAATGCCGGATGAATATCTGGACAAACGTTATGCACCTATTCGTTTTGCAGTAGATTTATTTCAACAGTATGATGAGGTTAATACCGTAGTTTTCACGCAACCTGTTGGAATCATTAAATTTTATGAAAATATTGGCGATTTTGATTATGATGTAGATTATTCCCGTGAGGTTCGAACAAAAATTGATAAGGCAGAAAAAGAACTGCAAAAAGCACATAAGGAGCATTTAAAAGATATTGAAGAGGAAAAGAAAGCGGCCGAAGAGGCTGAGAGACAAAAAATTATACAAGAACAGAAAGCTGCAGCAGAAGCAAAACGAAAAGCAGAAGAAGAAGCAAAACAAAAAGCGGCCGAAGAAAGAGTCCGTCAAATACAACTGGAAAAGGAGAGGGCTGAGCAAAAAAGAAAAGAGGAGGAAGCCAAAAGAGAAGCGGAGAAAATACGTCAGCAAAAAATTGCCGATTCGTTAAAACAGGCAGCCGAAGAAAAAGCTCAACGGGAGGCTGAAGAAGAGGCACGACGTAAAGCTGCTGAAATGGCAAAACAAAAAGCTGAAGCTGATTCCATAAGGAAAGTACAAGAAGAAAAAGCACGGGTGGAAGCTGAACGTAAAGCACAACAGCTGGCCCAGGAAAAAGTTGAATCAGAACACAGAAAAAAAGAGGAAGAAGCCAAAAGAGAAGCGGAAAAAATACGCCAGCAACAAATTGCCGATTCGTTAAAACAGGCAGCCGAAGAAAAAGCTCAACGGGAAGCTGAAGAAGAGGCACGACGTAAAGCCGCTGAGATGGCAAAACAAAAAGCTGAAGCAGACTCCATAAGGAAAGTACAAGAAGAAAAAGCACGGCTAGAAGCTGAACGTAAAGCACAGCAGCTGACCCAGGAAAAAGCTGAATCAGAACGCAGAAAAAAAGAGGAGGAAGCCAAAAGAGAAGCGGAGAAAATACGGCAGCAACAAATTGCCGATTCGTTAAAACAGGCAGCCGAAGAAAAAGCTCAACGGGAAGCTGAAGAAGAGGCACGACGTAAAGCGGCTGAAATGGCAAAACAAAAAACTGAAGCCGATTCCATAAAAAAAGTACAAGAAGAAAAAGCACAGCTGGAAGCTGAACGTAAAGCACAGTTGTTAGCCAAGGAGAAAGCTGAAGCTGAAAGTAGAACGAAAGAGGAAGAAGCAAGAAAAGAATCGGAAAAAATACGGCAGCAGCAAATTGCCGATTCGTTAAAACAGATGGCCGAAGAGCGTCGAAAAGAAGAAGAAGCGGCAAAAGTTCAGGCAGAAATTGAAAAACAAAAAAGAATAAAACAAGATTTAGAAGAACGCAGAGCTAAAGCAATCGCTGCAGAAATCAACCAACAGAAATACAGTCAGAATATTGCCGATGAATTATCCAAATTAAAAAAGGAATATCCTGAGGGTAAAACGGTTGAAGAAATTGAAAAATACGGAATGAAAATAACACGAACAGTTATCGTTGGAGGAAACAGGATTAAAGTATTTTTAAAAGTTCATCATCCCTGGGGCGAGACGTTTTATTTTAGAAACACACAATGTATCTCAAAACATCTTTATGATATCGAAATTAAAAAATTATAAGCACCAGTGATAGTAAATTAACATTATGCGAAATTTTAAAAAGTATTACAAAATTCCGGCAACTCCCGAGGAAGTTTTTATTGCACTCACCAATCCATTTACAATAGAGTTATGGTCGGGATATAAGGCTAAAATGGATGACAAAGAAGGAACGGAATTTTTATTATGGGAAGGGGATATTTCCGGAAAAAATCTTGAAATTGAAAAAAATAAAAAGATAGTACAGGAATGGTATTTTGGGGAACAAGAAAATAAATCAATCGTTACTATAAAAATTTTTGAGCATAAAAAAGGTGTTCAAATAGAACTTAACCATACGAATATCCCGGATGATATATTTGACAATATTACCGAGGGTTGGGATGAATATTATTTTGGAGCCTTAAAAGCTTTTTTTGAAGAAGAATAATGATATATTTTATTGACCTAAATAAAGATACCATAACATGAAAAGCTTCTGTATAATTTTAGTCACTTTACAACTGCTTTCATCGTTATTATCCGCTCAGGAAAATCAAGCTGATTTTAATACATTAAATACCAAGCTTAACAATGCTGAAGAATATGATGAACGTGTTGGTATTTATAAAAAAATTATTGAAAACAGAGACTCCGTAGATCCTGAAAAAATTTTCCCCCTGGCAAAAAATTTGCTGATGGAGGCAGAAAATGAAAATGATGAGATATCTATAGGTTTAGCTAATTATTATTTAGGGAACTATTATTATAACAACGATAATTTCAGAAATGCATTAAAACATTTTTCTGAAGCCTTAAAAATATACAACAAGCAATATGATAGCGAGATGCTGGCTGATGTTCATTATAATCTTGGTTTAACCAATCAGTACCTCAATAATTATGATGAAGCCTTAAAAAGTTATCAGAAATCGGCCGAGCTATTTTTAGAACTGGGAAATAAAGAAAAAGTTGCATACAACTACCAGGTTATTGGTACATTGTATAACGATATTGAAAAGTATTCACTCGCCTTGTTCTATTACGAGAAAGCCATCGAAATATATAAAGAAAAAGATAAGCGCTCCAAGGTTGCTGCGATATTACAAAATATTGGAGTTCTTCATTATAACTGGGGAAACTATACCCAATCGCTCGATTATTATCATCAGTCATTATCTATTTACGAAGATTTGAAAGATAAAAACGGAATAGGAACCTCATACAGTAATATCGGGCTAATTTATGAAGAAAATGAGAACTATGCCGAGGCACTTACATATTACCAAAAGGCACTCATTGTATTTGAAGAATTAGACTATAAACCGGCTTTAGTATATATATTTTATAATTTAGGATCAATATATAAAAACCTGGATAATATACCCAAATCAATTGATTACTTTAATAAAAGTTTAAACCTTGCTCAAAAGCATTCATTACGTGATTATGCTGCCTATAATTACCAGGCATTGTCAAATATCTACGAAGAAAAAGGAGCCTATTTAAATGCGTTAAAATACTATAAACAATATATTGACATTGATAAATCTATTTTGAATGAGAGAAAAATACAAGAAATTGAACAAATGGAAACTCAATTTCAGAATGAGCATCAAGCAAAAGAAATTGAGTTTTTAAAACTCGACCAGCAATTAAAAGAGGCCGAACTGGCAAAAAAGAATGTACAAAATAAAATGCTCTTATACACTTCAATTTTAGTCTTCGTTATTGTTTTTATCTTATTATTTTATATTCGTTCACAACGAAAATCGGCTTCACGCCTGGAAAAGGAAATTAAACGTCATAAAAAAACCGAACTGGAATTAACTAAAATTCAAGAAGAACTTGAAGAAAGAGTTCAGGTCAGGACAGCAAAACTACAAGAAACAAATAAAAAACTACAGGAAGAAATCAAGGGGCATAAGCAAACCATGGAGAGCTTACGAGATGCTAAAGAAAGTGCAGAAGAAGCTGATCGTCTTAAATCTAATTTTTTAGCCAACATGTCCCATGAAATTCGAACACCGATGAATGCGATTAGAGGATTTTCTCAAATGCTGGCTTTCGATAATCTGTCTAAAAATAAACGGTATGAATATATCAAGAAAATTGAGACCGGTTCGGATACCCTTACAAACCTGATTGATGATATCATTGATTTTGCAAAAATTGAATCCGGTGAAATTAAGATTGAACGCAAAAAGTTTAATCCACATCCTGTCATGGAGTTTCTGCACGATCATTATATAACTCAATTAATTAAGCTTAAAAAGGAAAATATTCGTTTAATTTATTCGAATGAAGATCTGGAGAATGATTTAATCCTGTTTTCCGATCCGGTAAGATTAAAACAAATCCTTTCCGTTTTGCTCGATAATGCCATTAAATTTACCGATAAAGGAAGAGTCGAGTTTGGTTTTACACATCCCTCCGAAAATGAAATTCAATTTTTTGTTAAAGATACAGGCATTGGATTAGATGATAAATACCAGGGTGTTATATTTGAACGATTTAGGCAGGTTGATGAAGGCGCAACCAAAAAATATGATGGGGCAGGAATTGGTCTGTCCATTGCCAAAAAACTTACTGAATTGTTAAATGGGAAGATATGGGTTGAATCTACCTTAGGAAAAGGTGCTGCCTTTTATGTTAAATTACCGCATAAAGATGAAAAACCAGAATCTGTCTTTACTCAACCTGCTGTTTTTAACTGGGAAAATAGAAAAATACTGGTTGCAGAAGATAAGAAAATAAATTTTGAAATAATTCAGGAAACATTAAGTACTACCCATGTAAAATTGATTTGGGCTAAAAATGGAGAAGAAGCTCTTGAAAAAATAAAACAGGAAAAAGATATCGATTTGGTTTTAATGGATATCCAAATGCCGGTAATGGATGGATATGAAACAACAAAGCTGATTAAAGAATTTAATGCTGAAATACCTGTCATAGCTCAAACAGCTTATGCCTTGCCACAAGATAACTACAAATGTTTTGACGCCGGTTGTGATGATTATATTGCTAAACCAATATCGATTGATCTGTTTATGAATAAAATCAACCGGTTTTTATCGTAAAAAATTAAAGTATCGCTTTTCGTATCGTTGTTAATTTGGTTAACAAATCCTCAAGATAATTGAGGTGTAACATATTCGCTCCATCAGATTTTGCATTCTGCGGGTCTGGATGAGTTTCAATAAATATCCCGTCAACACCAACAGCAATTCCGGCTTTTGCAACGGTTTCAATTAATTCTGGTTTTCCTCCGGTTACTCCCGACGATTGGTTGGGTTGTTGTAAACTATGGGTAATATCTAAAACTACGGGATATCCAAATTGTTGCATTTCTGGTATTCCACGATAATCAATGATTAAATCCTGGTAACCAAACATGGTCCCCCGTTCTGTTAACATGACTTTTTTATTTCCCGACTCAATGACTTTATCCACAGCAAACTTCATCGATGCAGGTGATAAAAACTGGCCCTTCTTAATATTAACAATTTTATTGGTTTTTGCTGCCGCAACCAGGATATCGGTTTGTCGGCAAAGAAAAGCAGGTATTTGTAAAATATCAACATATGGAGCAGCCATTTCAGCTTCTTCGGCGGTATGAATATCTGTTACTACAGGAACGTTCAACTGATCCCTTACTTTTCCAAGAATTTTTAAGGCTTCTTCATCGCCAATGCCTGTAAAAGAGTCTAATCGCGAACGATTAGCTTTTCGGTATGATGCTTTAAAAATATAAGGAATCTCCAGCTTGCTGGTTATTTTTATGATTTTTTCGGCAATAGTGAAAACCATTTCTTCACTTTCAACCACACAGGGTCCGGAAAGTAAAAAAAACTGATTTGAGTCTGTAAATTTTATGTTAGGAATAGTACTAAGCATAACGCAAGATTTTAAGTTAATTGAACAGGTAAAATTAATAATTATATTTTCCTTTCCAGAGATTTTGCAATCGATTTAACAGTTCTGTTTCCTTAGGATTTTTTTGCGGTTTATAAATAAGCGTTTTTTTCAATTGTTCGGGCAAAAAATCATCCTGAACAAAGTTCCCTGCATAGCTGTGTGCATATTTATAGTTTTTCCCATAACCTAAATTTTTCATCAGTTTAGTAGGAGCGTTTCTGATATGCAAAGGTACCGGTAAATTGCCTTTTTCTTTCACCCAGTGCTGTGCATCGTTAATGGCCTGATAGGCCGAATTGCTTTTGGGCGATGTGGCAAGATAAATCGTTACTTCGGAAAGAATGATGCGTGATTCGGGCCATCCAATTTTATTTACTGCATCAAATCCATTATTGGCCAACAACAATGCATTAGGATTAGCCAGCCCGATATCTTCAGCAGCCAAAATTAACAACCGCCGGGCAATAAATTTTGGATCTTCACCCCCTTCAATCATTCGTGCCAGCCAGTAAACCGCAGCATTTGGGTCGCTGCCACGTACCGATTTTATAAAAGCTGAGATGATGTCATAATGTTGTTCCCCGTTTTTATCATAGGTAGCAATATTTTCCTGTAAGATTTCCACTACTTTTTTGTTATCAATAATGATCTTCTCATCTTCCTGTTTTGCTTTTTCAGTATTGATAACCAACTCCAGTGTATTAAACAACTTACGGGCATCCCCACCCGAAAAGCGGAGCAGTGAATCATATTCAGCAATTTCAACAGAAAGCTGCTTTAAATGCGTATCCTCTTTTAGTGCACGCTCAATAAGCGTTGTTAAATCCTTCTCTTCAAGCGATTTAAGCACGTATACCTGACAACGGGACAGGAGAGGAGAGATTACCTCAAAAGAGGGATTTTCGGTCGTAGCTCCTATTAAAATGATAATTCCTTGTTCTACCGCGGACAATAATGAGTCTTGTTGAGATTTATTAAACCGGTGGATTTCATCAATAAATAAAATAGGATTGGGGGCATCAAAAAATTGTTGTTTTTTGGCTTTTTCAATGGTTTCACGAACATCTTTAACCCCCGAATGTACAGCGCTTAATGTAAAAAAAGGACGTTGCTGCTGATTGGCAATGATTCTAGCCAGGGTGGTTTTACCAACTCCTGGAGGCCCCCATAAAATGAAGGATGGAATATTACCCGACTCAATCGCTTTTCGTAAAATTGCATTTTCGCCTACCAGGTGCTCCTGACCAATATATTCTTCCAGTGTTTTCGGACGCATCCGGTCTGCTAAGGGTTGGTTTATGGCCATAAAAAAATCCTTCTTTTTTTTGGATCAATTTTTGAAAATAAAATCAATACTAAACATTTTTACATATTTAACGTAAAACATTTGTATTTTATCTACAAAAATAAACTTTTTTAATCGTTATTATTACGAAACAAACCAAAAACCTAATACTATGAAAAAACAAAGCATTCTAACAAAAATGATGACATTACTTTTGATGTTTTTCATAACAACCAATGCAAATGCCCAGTTTAGCCAGGTAGGACAAGTTTTTGCTGCAGGTGAAAAAGACGCAGCAAAAATTTTAGAAGCTTATATGACTCCATATGCCAACGGAATGGGAGCCGGATTAAGTGCAGGTTGGTATAATACTGCCAAATCACACAAACTGGGCGGATTTGATGTCACATTTACTTTAAATGCGGCAATTATTCCAACATCTGATAAAACCTATGACCCTGCAAACTTAGGTCTTGGA
This sequence comes from Bacteroidota bacterium, assembly GCA_051747085.1. Lineage (GTDB taxonomy): Bacteria > Bacteroidota > Bacteroidia > Bacteroidales > UBA12077 > UBA12077. The sequence goes on along the minus strand of JBNJFS010000032.1, from coordinate 1,307 downwards.
GATCCGGAAAATGGATTAACTGTAGATATTGGACAAGGAACCTCACAAACTGCTGCAGGAAAAAATGAACCCGGACAACAATTGACTTATTATCAGGATGTTTCAGGAGTAGATGTTCCTGTAGCTCAATTTAATTTACCCAAAGGTACAGGATTTGGTTATACTCCGATTCCAATGGTTCAGCTTGGTGTAGGTACTGTAAAAGAAACCGATATCATGATTAGATATTCACCTGAAATAGACTGGGGAACTGACGGGAAAGTAGGATTATGGGGAGTAGGACTTAAACACAGTATTAAGCAATGGATTCCTGCACTTAAAAGATTACCGGTACTGGAAATGTCGGTTATGGGAGGGTATACCAAACTAACATCAACAACAGATATTAATTTTATGCCTTCGTATTACGAAAGTTTTAATGAAATAACGGTTAGCCCTTATGACGAAAGCTTTTATTCAGGCCAGCAGATGCTTTTAGATGTAAGCAATTTTACGGCCAACCTATTAGTTTCGGCAAATTTACCTATCATCAGTATTTATGGTGGTGTTGGAATCAGTTCAAGTACAACAGATTTGAAACTCGCAGGAAACTATCCTCTACCTAATGAAGCATTAGAGGTTAACAATAATACTGCCATAGAAGATCCCATAAATTTTTCTATTAAAAGCAAAGACGGTAGCGTAACCAAGCCAAGGTTAAATGCAGGATTTAGATTAAAACTTGCGGTAGTTACGTTACATTTTGATTACACCTATGCTGATTATTCAATTGCCACAGCTGGATTAGGTGTTTCTTTCAGGTAAGATATCCCATTCTTAACAGACAATAAAAAACCCGCTGGAAATTTCCAGCGGGTTTTTCTGTAAAATTTGTATTACTTTGAATATTCTGTAATATCGGTAGCAATTTTAAGTACTTTAACCGAGTTTCCATTTTCATCTAAAATAGGGGTATAAGTGGCTACAAAAACATATTTTTTACCCTCAAACTCTACACTTTCCGTCTCTCTCTTCGTAATTCCGTTTTGTAAGTCGTTCCAGAACTGTTCATTTTCTTTCAGTTGTGTTTTGGTAAGCTTCATGTTATCGGTATGATGCGTACCAATAAGTTGATCTCTTGTTGTACCCACCAATTGTAAATAGTTGTCATTTACAGTAATTATTCGGCCTTCCAAATCATACTCAATAACCAGGTTCGCACGGTTTAGCGCATCCAGTAATCCTTGCATTTCGCCACTTCTTCTTGCAGCTTCCTCTTGTGTTGCTTGCAGCTCTTCCATATTTTGCCGCATTTCTTCTTCCTGGGC
>JBNJFS010000031.1:0-17515 GCA_051747085.1 Bacteroidota bacterium | reverse complement strand
GCATCCAGTTCAAAGCTTCCCAGTAAAGCCGACTCACCTCTGGTTAATTCTAAAATATTAAACTTCTGAGGTCCTTCAAAACCTTCAAACGTCATCCAGGTTTGTCCGCTTTTATTGTACTGAATTTCGTTAATGGTTAGATAGACTGCATTTACAGTGCTCATATCAATTGGAGCATCAGTAATAGAAAGGGTTAACGTTCCTTTTGTAGCGTCATTATCATCTTCGCAACTTACAAATGCAAAAGCTGCAAACACAGTTAATACGATTAAGCTAATAATTTTTTTCATGGTTATTAAATTTTAATGGTTTTTCAAATGATGATTCATTCACCCCTAAGACGACAACCAATGAAAAAAGGTTGGAACGCGAAAGAAAAAAGTAAAAAACAGAATTAACTTCGTTGAGTTTATTTAGGAAGAAAATTATTTAATGCTGTACTTTAAGGAAAAAGTAATGTTTAATGAAGCATTATGCGTTTTATTTAAATAGGATGGGATATATTGATTGCCCGAATAAATATTACTTAAACCATACGATGCTTTTACTCCTGTACCGAAACCAAGATTTTTATAGACGGGAAAGATATATTCGTATCCCAAAAATACTCCATAATCCGATCGGGCATAGTCATTTGTAATGTTTATAATCTCATGATTAATTTTCTGCGTTGCACTGTGCAGGTATCCCCAATAACCTCCTCCATAAACATGGTGCTCACCTTTCATATACCGGTTTGAAAAGGCTATATAACGTAAGGAAAACCCCACTTGCGAATAATTAAACTTCATCTCATTGGAGATGTATTGTCCGTTTAAATATTCGTTATAATCCTGCTTATTTTGGGTAATCACATTAAGATCTAACTGAGCAAACAGATTCCCGGACAGGTTGGTTCCGGCAAATAAACCAAAATTTGAGCCAAAGGAAGCATTCGAAGCGATGAGGCTTGATTTCTCCATGCCTGTATATGTTTTCTCATTGAGTACCCAGGTATTCGCAAGTTGACCGGTTGCTCCGGCATATATTTTTTGAAAAGCCACCCTTTCCTGTTGGACACCGTTAACGTTCTCGTAAGATTCAGCAACTACCAGCAAGTCATTCCCTTGTACCGGTATATTTTCAATATCTGAAGCATAGGGCTCCAAGGCTGCAATTAATTGCCCGTTATCCTGAAATTGTTCATCAGATGGACGAAGGGTTTCCTGCATCTTTACTTCTTTTACTTTTTGTTCTTCGACAACTATTTGAGCCAGTTCGGTTGATTCCTGTGGTATTATTGAATGTACAACCTTCTGTTCGTCGACAGACTGTTGTTTTTCTCCTTTTTGTAATGTTTGAATCTCTTTCTTTTCGGTTGTTGGTTTGTTCAAATCTTCCTCAACAACCATTATTTTTTCTGCAATCTGTTTTTCCATATTCAGATGGTCTGAAGAAAACCACCAGTATCCGCCAGCCATAATAAGCATTAATAAACCGGCTGCAACAGCATACCATAATTTCCGATCGGGTACTGCATTTTGCTCTAGATGGGAATTGATTTTCTGCCACGAATAATCAATATCCAACTGGTCCTGAACATTTTCCCAAATACTTTCGGGAGGTTCAAGATTGCTTGATTCTATTTTATTTTTATACCAATTTACAAAATCCATTTTCTTCAGGCGCTTATTTTATTGATCCACGACATTAACAATTTTCGGGCACGGTTAAACTGAGATTTTGATGTCCCTTCGGTTATCTTTAGTTTATGAGCAATTTCTTTATGTGTGTAGCCTTCCAGGGCATAAAGGTTAAAAACCACTCGTGCACCTTCCGGCAATCGGCTTACCTGATTTAACACATCTTCGGTTTGAAGATTTTGCAGGGCATCCGATTCGTAACTACCTTCTTTTATTTCTTGTTGATCTGAAATATAATTTTGTATTCTTTTTTGGTGTCTTAAATGGTCGATGGCAGTATGCGTAACAATTTTACGAATCCATCCTTCTAAAGAACCTTCCTGCTTAAAATCTTTTACCCGGTTAAAAATTTTGATAAACGATTCCTGCAGCATATCCTGTGCCAATGCTCTATCCCCTGCATAGCTCAGGCATATACCATACATTTTCTTTGCATACTTTCGATAGAGAATTTCCTGATATTGCCTTTTATTTTTACGGCATCCTTTCAGAATCTCCTCTTCACTATATAAGTCGACTTTCATTAACTATTCAAAAATTACCCGTATGGATTTCTCCAACCGGGTAGCCAATAAGTTAAAAATTTCGGTGTTTTTTTCTATATTTATTAAAATTATTTCATTCCCTTCTACCATTGTGGTTTCGGCAAACTGAATCATCCCGGGATTAACAATCTGAAACATAAAGGGGACATCAACCAAAACAGTTGCCGTTGACGGGCTATCCTTTTTTAAGACAATTTGTTCATTTCCTTCATTATTTTTTGCTCTTATTCTGACATTTTCAGTAAAAGCATATTCAAAAACAACCGGAATATTTTCGAGCGATCCCTGTTGAAAATTTCCTTGTAAACGAAAAGCTATATCACTTTCTGTTCCTAAAGAAAAATTAAATTCAATACGTTTATAAACCCCTTGCGGGATATCGAACGATAGGTTTTGATTTACATTGCCACTATGCAGTTCGGCTTTTAACGCGTTTTCTAACTGTTTGGTAAAAAAATAATCCTCTCCCTCATCTCTTCTTCCATCAAATTCAAGGCTGGCAATGGTTATTGTGCCCTGGTTTACATCAAAGCTGTTAATGGCTTTTGCATTGGTTTCCGTATGATACGGTTCCATAGCAAACTCAAGGTTTACGTTCGAAGGTAATGTAAGTTCGTCTTTTTCACATGATGTTAAACAAATGAAACAAACGAAAAATGATAGGTAAAGAAGATTTTTCATCTTTCAAAGGGTTAATGTTTTATCTTATAGACGAAGAATCGTTTCAAAAGGTTGTAAACGAAGTGAAAAAATAATCAAAAAAAGCAGCCGCTTAATAAAACGGCTGCTTCATTTATATATTTGTGCTTATTAAATATGCCCTATTGGATCTGGATTTCCGTCAGGATCACCAATAACGTATCCGTCAGTTTTGGGATTTCCATTGGTCATTAACAAGATACCACACATGTGCGGTGCAGCCATTGATGTTCCACTAATGGTATTATAACCACCTTCCATCCATGTAGATTTTATGCTAACGCCAGGTTCGCAAAAATCAACCGGAGGATTGCCATAATTTGAAAATGAAGCAAAGTAATCGTTGCTGTCCATGGCAGAAATGGTCCAAATATATTGTCCTTCAGCTCTTGCTGGCGAATGGTTGTTAGCGTCATCGCTTTCATTTCCGGCTGCTAAGGCAAAATAAACGCCATTGCTTGAAGCAGCAATTACAGCATTATCTAAGGTTTCAGAAACACCACCGCCTAAACTCATGTTTACAGCATCTCCTGCAGCAGCATGAGCGCCAACATAATCAACACCTGCAATCACACCGGAAGTAGAACCACTACCTCTTTTATCCAGAACTTTTACAGGTATTACGGTAGCTCCGGCTGCTACACCAACCACACCGATTTCATTATCGAGGGCTGCTACTGTTCCTGCACAATGTGAACCATGACCATTTTTATCATCTAGTGTTGCCGCATCGGGGCCTCTTTCGAAAGCATTAAATCCACGACTACCATCTACATTTAAATCTTCGTGGTCTAAATCGATACCTGTATCTATTATCCAGGCTACTTTACCAGCACCACTTCCATATCCAACTCTTGTAATACCATAAGGCACTTCCTGTCCTCCTGATGGGTCATCATCTCCACCATCATCTTCCCATGGCGGACGCATAATGTGCATATCGGGCTCAATATATTTAACCCTTTCGTCTTTTCTTAATTCTTCCATGTCGGTATCAGACATTTTTACACTAAATCCTTTCAATACGTGAGCATACGCTTTTTGAACTTCAAAATCGGATGAAGACTTTGTTTGCATCATAGATTCGGCAAAAGCTTTCACTTCATTTACCCTATCGCTGTAAGATGCTTCTGCTGAGGATTTAAATTTAGACGCATCATCTTTGAAAACTATAATGAATTGACCTGGAATAATTTGTCCATTCATCGGATCAGTTAGCTCTAACATTTCCTCTTCGGGCTGAATAACTTCTTGGGTTACTTCTTTTTCACATGCAGTAAATGCTAATATACCGGCTAAAGCCGATATAAGGAAAATTTTTTGTTTCATAGTAAAATTTTTAGGTTAGAAAATAGTTACTGCAATTAAATAAAAAATTTCAGCAAATAAAATTGTAAAAACATCTGCTAATGAGCGTTTTATCGTTTTTCAATAAAGGCGTTTATGCAGAACCGTTAAGCAGAATGAGGACTATAGCAATTTATTAAGAATGAATTTAAATTAAAAAATTGGCAAATTCGACGAAACCTTTAAAATAGCATTTCCGTTAAAATATTTTTTGTTCCGGAAGATTAAAAATACAATTAAAATAAGCCATGAATTTGTGCATCAATCTTACTGATAACCTGGCTTAAATCTTCTTTTACTTCAGGGAAATTAATGTTATCCACATCAACAATTAAAAGGTTCCCCAGGTTATAAGCTCCAATCCAGGCTTCATATCTTTCGTTGAGTCGTTTGAGGTAATCCAGACGTATAGAATTTTCATATTCGCGTCCGCGTTTTTGGATTTGATTAACCAGCGTAGGTACCGATGCACGAAGATAAATCAACAAATCAGGGGGCTGAATTAAAGAGGTCATCAGATTGAAAAGCGTAAAATAATTTTCAAAATCACGGGTGCTCATTAACCCCATGGAATGTAAATTGGGTGCAAAAATATAAGCATCTTCGTATATGGTTCGATCCTGGATGATGGTTTTTCCTGATTCCCGGATTTTCAGAATCTGGTTTAACCGGCTATTTAAAAAATACACCTGAAGATTAAACGACCAGCGCTGCATATCTTCATAAAAATCATTTAAATAAGGATTATCATCTACATCCTCGTAATGAGCCTCCCAGCTATAATGTTTGGATAATAAGCCTGCCAGCGTTGTTTTTCCGGAACCGATATTGCCGGCAATAGCGATATGCATTGAGCTTTCTGTATTTGTTTTTGCCATAGCTTAATTCTTTATCTTTTATTTAAATGTTGATTAAACAATGTTGGTTTTTCTTCAAAAAGGGAAGGGTAATCCTCGTCAAATTTTTTTAGAATAGATAAAATTACCGTTTCTCTCATGAATTTTGATTTATTTTTTATTTTATACTTTTTACAATAATGGTTGATTGCCTGCAGCTCTCGTTTATTAAACAGTATGGTTTTACGATAAACTCTTTTTAAACTTTTATCTTTTATTTTCTTCCGGTTTTTCACTCCTAAGTTAATTATTTATTTGTTTGCCACTGATAAATCAACAGCTTATTCTTTTTCTTAATGTATAAATATTGATTCTCTACCCGGGCATTGATTACATTTTCAACAGGAAGCCCAAAGCTCTCCTGTTCAAGGGCTTGTGTGTCATAAAAATACAAACGGTCGGATTTGCAATGGATAATCGTTTGATTAACCACCTGAAAATCGTTCATTATTTTTACAGGAAATGTTTTTATATAACTCCCATAAAGATCAAACAATAAAATCCCAACCTCCGGTATGCCCAGGTAAATATGGTCGTTTTTTTCATGCAGATAGATTTCAGAAGCATTATGATCCTCATCAAAAAAAGTTACTAAACGAGCACTTTTCTGTTGCTCTTTTCTCTCTTTATTAAAATATACCAGTTGAAGATTACTTTGATCAAAAATCCAAAACCCTCCTTTCGAGGATGTACATATTCCGCTTACAGCATAATATCCATAATTATCGAACGATATAGGATCGGTTATTTCAGCGAGCTGATTATTGAGAAAAACCAGCTGATTATAATCTTTATTAAAAATCAAAATCTTTAAAGGATCTGAAACGTCGATGGCATCTATGGTATAAGCGGCTGACTGGCTGTACGATTTTTCTTTTTTGCAATTTGTATTAAGTCTCACCAACACATTATTATCCACAGCATAGAGATTGTTTAAATGATCGGTACTAAAAAGCCGGACATTAATTTCTTTTTCACAAACGGAATAAAACTGCGGTTCATCATCTGCAAAAGGAAGCCAGTTGAGAAATATAAGAATTATGCTTATCCCATGTAACATAAAATTACAATTGTTGATTTAACGCGGTTAATTCGTCCATATACTCCCTGTTGTTTGCCAATCGGGGGACTTTGTTTTGCCCTCCTACTTTGCCTTTACTTTTTAGCCAGGTGTAAAACAAATTCTTTTTAGCTATCGTTAAAACCGGTTTGTCTAAGGTAATATCTTTATATCTTTTTGCTTCGTAATCGGAATTTACTTTTTGCAGGGCTAAATCTAAAATCTTATTAAACTGATCCGGATTTTCAGGTTCTTTTTCAAATTCAATTAACCACTGATGTCCGCCTTTTTGATCATCCTTCATAAATATAGGAGCTGCAGTATAATCTTTGATTAACGCACCGGTATTTTCACATGCCTCTTTAAGTGCTTTTTCTGCATTTTCAATAATAATTTCTTCGCCAAATGCATTGATAAAATGTTTGGTACGTCCACTGATTTTTATTTTATGCGGATAAAGCGAGGTAAAAATGATGGTATCACCGATTAGGTATCTCCAAAGTCCGCCATTGGTAGATATTACCACAGCATAATTTTTATCTTGCTCAACTTCTCCTATATGCAAGGCTTTAGGATGTTCCTTTTCCAGTTCATCCATAGGAATAAATTCGTAAAAAATTCCATAATCAAGCATGAGCAACATATCTTTCCGGGTAGGATAATCCTGAATGGCAAAGAAACCTTCCGAAGCATTGTAGGTTTCCATATAGTTCATTTTTTCGGAAGGAATCAGTTTTTTAAACTGCTCTCTGTATGGTTCAAAGCTTACTCCGCCGTGATTAAAAAGCTCAAGGTTAGGCCAGACTTCCAGCAAATTATCTTTTCCGGTTTTTTCCAGAATATATTTAATAAGCACGAGAGTCCATGAAGGAACTCCGGCAATACTGGTTACATTTTCTTTTATTGTGGCCTCCGATATCTTTTCGAGTTTCTCTTCCCATTCGCTAAGCAAAGCGATCTCCTGGCTGGGCGTTTTAATAAAATTTGCCCAGAAAGGGAGATTTTCTATTAAGATAGCCGATAAATCACCAAAAAATGATTGATTATTGATTTTATTGATCTGATGACTGCCTCCCAATGTTAACCCTTTGCCGCTAAATATTCCTGTTTCGGGATAATTGGTGGTATATAAAGCCAGAATATCTTTCCCCCCTCTAAAATGACAATCTTCTAAAGCCTCGCTGGATACCGGTATAAATTTACTTTTATCACTGGTTGTTCCGGATGATTTGGCAAACCAACGAACTTCCGAAGGCCATAGAATATTTTGTTCGCCTTTAAGTAATCGCTCAATGTAAGGCTTTAAACCATCGTAACTTTGTACCGGAACCCGTTTTTGAAAATCTTCAATGGATTTGATGGAACCAAAATCATACTGCCTGCCGTATTCGGTATTCTTTGCTTTGTCAACAAGCTTAATCAATGATTCGCGCTGTACATCAAAGGGGAACTTTTTGAATAAATCAATTTGGTATAACCGCTTAAAATTAAGCCAGGTAACTAAAGAGTTTATAAATTGCATATGTTATTATTACATAAAAATGAATCTCAAATATAAATAATATTTGTAATTATTTATAATGCAACGGCTACAGTTTTTTATTTCACATTTTTCAGACGCTCCGATGCATTTGTTAATGTCTCTCTGTTTAGAGCAAAATTAAATCCCAACATCTTATGATCAACAGAATCGTGATAAAAAACAGACATAGGAAATAATGCAACCCCATGGTTATCCATGATATATTGTGCAAATTCGGTATCTTTCATATCACTCATATTTTTATAGCTTAAAAGCTGAAAGTAAGTACTTTGGGCAGATTCAAACGCAAAAGGCAAATCATTAAATAGCTGAGAAACGAATGTTCTGTTTTCCTCATATTCTTTAATCAGCTTTTTTTTATCAAACCCATTATGCAGATATTCTGCAAGTGCGTATTGCAAAGGAGTATTGACTGAGTTAATTTGAAATTGTTGTTTTTTTCTAATAGGGATCATAAGTTTTTCGGGAGCAAGGCAGTAACCTATTTTCCAGCCGTTAATATTAAATGTCTTTCCAAATGAAGAGACCACAATACTTCTTTCGGCAAGATTCGGGTTACTTAATACGCTGATATGATTTTCGGGTTCATAAATGATGTTTTCAAAAGTCTCATCGCTAAGAACATTAATTTTGGTGCCATTCGTAATTTTCTGCAACTGAGCAATATCGTTCTTTGAAAATAATGCCCCGGTAGGATTATGGGGTGTATTAATAATAATAAGTTTTGTGCGGCTTGTAATTATTTTCTGTACAGCCTCCCAGTCGATAGAGTATTCGGGATGCTTTAACTGAACAAAAACCGGACGGCCACCATTACTCTCAATGGCAGGAACATAGCTATGGTAAGCGGGCTCAAACAAAACAACTTCATCCCCTTCAGAGATAAAGCTGCTAATGACAGTATATATAGCCTGTGTTGCTCCGGCAGTTATGGTTACTTCACTTAAGGGATTAAAATCTATGTCAGTCCTTTCAGCAACATGACGGGCAACTGCTTCACGTAATTCTGTAACTCCTGAGACAGGGGCATAATGGTTACAATTATTCTGTAAATATTTAATACCAAGGTTTTTTAATTCTTCAGGGCAGCAAAAATCAGGGGATACTTTTGCTAAGTTTATGGTTTCCGAATCTTCTGTTAATTCTGATATAACGGTAAAAATATCCTTTCCTGTATTTGACAATTTCGCTTTAATCATACCTTCTTTTTTTACTAAAAATTTATCGGAGGGCAAATGTAAAAAAATATATCTCTAAAAAAGCACTTAAAAAACACCCTTATTAAACTTTTTACCATTTTTTTGGGCTTATACCAGGGAAAGTTCAACTTCTTCCGGGAAGTTAGATTTTTACGAATGCACCCTATTTATTGATTAATGAAAAACTTCTTTAAGAATTTGAAACGACCGGATATCGGATACCCCTTCATGATGTAGTTTGTAGTATTTTAATATTTTCTCGATAATCCCTATTCTCAGCAGATAATTCATTTTTAATTTTTCATGTTGATCTTCAGAAAATACAAGCAATCGACTCAGCATTTCGCTTTCCTCTTTGGATAAAGTATCCGGAGGCAACGGTTTTACCGGTGTGAAAACGCCTTTTTTTAAATCAAAATATGGATTGTTTTCCGAGAAATTATTATTAGGAAAGAACCCAAGGTATTTAGTCAAATGGAGAAGGAAGTAAATATGAAAATTAGCCAATCCCTCCTCTTTTACATCCAGCATTTGAATGGAGTGGTAAAGGTAATTAAACAACTCCGGATGAGGCTCCTGCTCCCGAAGGGTTTGATTTAATATTTCGGCAATAAATAAAGCGAGCGTACTTTTTTTCAGGTCATAAGGCAAGCTGTTGAAAATACAGGCATTTTGGATTTCTTTTACCCGTTGTAAATCCCGGGTCGTTTTATGGTAAGCCTCCATATTTAGTAAATATAGCGGTTGTAAAATGTTGGCTTTAATCTTTGATTTCTTCCCCCGCACACCATTAATCATAAACGCCTGCCTGCCGAACTGTTCGGTGTAAATAGTAGCAATTACACTCGTTTCCGAATATTTTATATGGTGCAAGACAATGCCCCGCGTTTTATAAATCATCTATCGTTCTGCTTTATTACATCAACCGAACAAAAGTAAAGATAAATACATTAAAAAATAAATAACAAGAGATAATTAAAGGGCCTGTCTTCTCATCAATAAGTGGTTACCGGATAAATAAAAGTTTGGTAATATGCGTTTTGGAGCCATCATCGTTGGAGCAAAATACCAGGTAAACACCGGTGCTGACTCTTTTTCCTGAAAAGTTTTTACCATCCCAGGTGGCCTGTCCGCCTTCGGCAGTAGTTTCATAAACAATGTTTCCGCTTATATCTGTAATTTTTACATTTACATTGGATACCAGGCCCCGGATAGTTATATCACCGTGATAATCTTCGCGAACAGGGTTGGGGTAAACATATACATCGCGAAATTCATCACTCCCCATGGTTGCCGATCCTCTGTAACTTATCAGTCCTTTGTCGGTAGCCATAAATACTTCTCCTGTTTCATGGTTGATAGCCACATCATTTATTCTGTTGGATAAAAGAGGACTATTCTCTTCAGTAAAATGGTTGATTTCTTCGGTTCCATCTTTTGATACCAAATAAACCCCGGCATTTTGAGTGCCAATCCACTTTTTATTGGCTCCGTCCACAGCAATCGATGTAACCGTTTCTGTATTTAACAGATATTGAGTGTAATCATCAATGGTTAATACAATTCGATGGGCATAGAATGACGAACTTTCAAAAACATCAGCCGGATTATAGTAAACGACAACACCCTGGTCGGTTCCTACCCATATATCACCATCGAGGTCTTCGGCAATGGATAAAATATTATTTGTGATAATATTACCGTTTTCATCTACAATACTGAATTTTTTATATAGATCATCATTTTCATTATCCGGCGTACGGTTATCATCAAAAACAAAAAGACCATTTCCGGGTAAAATAATCCATTTATGCTCATTTTCGGTAACAATAATATCCTTAATTTGTATATTGCTTATTTCTGAATCAAAATTGAAGCTATACCATTCTCCATTGGCTGTTTTAACAGATACAGGATTAGTCACTCCGGTATTGGCTACCCACAGATTATTCTCTTTATCCCAGGCCATTCCGGGTATCCGGATAAAATCATCGCCCGGAATAATGGATTGCAATGAGCTGTTCAATTCGTTATGCTCTTTTATTATCTCATCATTCCTGTATTCAATTACCCCTTTTCCCCAGCTGCCCACAAAATAATGCTCCGTATTATAAGGGTCTATTTTTACGGCAACATAATCGTGTGCTTCATAGTTCATGATGCTTTTCCACTGTTCGTTTTGGAAGGAAAAGACTGAGCCGTTTAAAAACACATTGTTCCACGAAGGGGTAATGCCGCCACCAGCAACAAGTACTCTGTCATTTAAAATATCTACCGCATATGAGTTGGATGTGTAGGGAGCATTGATATAAATCATTTCATAATTCCCCCGGTCATATCTGATTAATCCATCCCCCTGATCCGCAATCCAAAATGTATTGTTGTTATCAACAAGCACATCATTTGGGTTAAGCCTTTCTATATCATCTTTTGTAATCGAATCCTGAAAATTTAAATCATTATCATAAACCACAATACTGCTTTCTGTAACCATCTGAACCTGGTTATTGCCATGCTTAATCTTTTTTATGGAGTTATAATCCTGGTTAAAAACAGTCCATGAAACATTATTATATAAATAGGTAATATCCTTTGATGATTCATTTACTTTATTGGCTAAAATAACCCCGTTGTTAACATAAATGGCATTAAAGCTGGCTGTATAATCAGGGATATCAACAATCTGAGTCCAGTTTGCATAGTCAGCCAAATTAGGATTCGTATAGTCGGCGAAAAAAATTCCTTCCTGCGTAGCAGCATAAAAATAATTATTATCAAAAACTAACTGGTTAACCTGCAGCTGCTCTCCATAATCTCCAATATAATAAGTATCTTTTACTTCCAGTTTTTCAAGATTTAACACAACAATTCCAAAGCCACAGGATAAATAGGCAAATCCGTCAACAAACAGAATATGATTAATCTTTTTACTTCCGATAATGTTAGCCCGCTTAATGGCTGAAAAATTAATCACCTGATTGTTTTTAAGGATATCGACATTGCCGTTGGAGTACCCGGTTAAAAGCAAATCGTCATTTACAGAATAGGCAATTGCAGAAATACCAACATCCGATAATCCGTTAACTTTCGTATATTTTTTTATCTGCTGATTTTGTTTATCATACGTCATCAAACCCTGTTCGGAAGCAACAAATATCCTTGAAGGAGATTCACACACATTTAACGTGAAGGTAAAAGGAAGGTGATCGCGCCATTCGCCAACCCCAATCTGCCCTTTTAAGCACAAAGAAATGAATAAAGATAGAATGAATAATAGAAAATGTTTTCTCACAGCCCAACGTATTTTAATAATAAACCTTGTTTTACAGGATTTATTGTGGTTCCTGTTTCCGTAAAAAATGTACAAGTTTGGCCGTTGCTTTCCCTCTGTGGCTAATTTCATTTTTTAGGTTGATATTCATCTGGGCAAAAGATTCTTCAAAACCCAGGGGTTTAAAGATAGGGTCGTAGCCAAAACCCTCACGCCCCTGTTTGTTTCGTAGAATTTCTCCTTTCACTTTTCCTTCGAAAAGATATTCTTTCCCCTGAATAATTAAAGCAATAATGGTTCTAAACTGAGCCTCCCTGTTGTTAATATTTTTCAGCAACCGAAGTACTTTTTGCATATTTTTTTCAGCATCTTTTTCCTCTCCGGCATAACGTGCTGAAAGTACTCCGGGCTGTCCGTTTAAAGCGTCAATTTCCAATCCTGTATCATCCGCAAAACAATCTTTCCCTGTTTGTTGATGCACGATCCTTGCTTTTTGTAAAGCATTCTCTTCGAGGGTAAGATAATCTTCAGGGATATCTCCTGTAATGCCAACATCGGCCAGGCTTAATAAATTAATTTTCGGGGCCAGTAACTGTTGTACTTCTTTTAATTTATTATGATTGTTTGTTGCAAAAATAATCTCCATCATCCATTCAAAAAAAGTGGATGCTCTCAAAAGATCATCCACAGGTAAATAAACTACAAATCATTCATTTTAATAAAACCCTCCATATTTGGTTAAATCTTCACGGGGATTAACCACCATAACAGGAATACGAGCACTATTAGCAATAATATATTGTTCTGATGCCCCTAACACATAATCGGCAATACCAATATTTTTAGTTGAGATTATTAATATTAAATCTGCTTCGATACTTTTGGCATAATCGATGGTTTCAATTGCAAAACTTTTTTTCCCTTCCATAGCATTAATTTCATAATCAATCCCTTTGGCATCCATAAAGTCGCGGGTGAAAAGAATATTTGCCTTAATCCTTTTTATAAATCCTACATCGGTTGTGTTAGGTTTTACAATATGAAACTTGGTATCAAAGTGACTATTTAAATAGCTGGCCCAATTAAGCTTTTCTTTATTTTCTTTCTTAAAGTCAATAGGAAATACAATATTTTTCAGTTCATCTTCTTTAGGAGGTTCCTGAACAACCACAAATGGTACTTTTGAACTGACAATAACTTTAAGCGCCCAGCTACCGGTAAGTTTTTGCATGCCCCTTAACCCATGGGTTCCCATTACTACCAATTCGGATTCAATTTCTGAAGCCACTTCACCAATCGTGGTAAATATACTTCCTTTACGCACAATTGGCTCAACATCAAGCTTATTAATCCCTTTATAATCATTGGCTGTTTTACTCAGTTTGCTAAAAGCTTCATCATATTCTTTTTCAGATTTAATAATATGCAGTAATACAATTTTTTTGCTTTTGGCTTTTTCTGCAAACTTAAAAGCATGTTTCAAGGCGCATTCAGCAACAGGGGTAAAATCCCAGGGTATTAAAATGATGTGGTCTTTATTTCCCATAAATCATTATATTTATTAAGTTTCAATATTCTTTAACAAAAAAAATTATTATCTTTCAAAGAAATAATTCAGGTCATTCCTTAATAAAGACCCAATATATGGATTTTATCAGAATTTTCAGTAAAAATACACAATTTTTTCCCATCCTGATTATATTTATCTTTTTAATTCATTCACAACCAGGTTCAAGCCAGGAAAAAGGGACCCCTTATATACAAAAGATCACCTTGGATAATTATGGATTTAAAAACAATAATTTCTCTATAATACAGGATAATCATGGCATTCTGTATATTAGTAACACCAATGGGATTTTACAATTCGATGGGTCTTTCTGGGAAATTATACAATTACCTGAAAAGTCATGTTTAACTCTACACACTGACCAGAAAATTTATGTGGGCACTTACAATGATTTCGGATATTTATGGCCCGGAGAATCTAATAAACCCGGGTTTATCTCATTAATCGACTCGTCAGAAATGGCGAATAAAAAAATAGGGCTTATTGAAAATATCCTTTCTTTTAAGGACAATGTTTTTTTTATTGCGGAGAATAAACTATTCCGATGGGATGGAGCAAAGATTGATCTTTTAGATTCTTCCTCAAAGAAAATAAACCTTTATAAAGCCGGTGATCAGCTTTTTTATAAAAAAAAGGGTGAAGGATTACAGGAGTATATCCATCAAAGATTTAAAAACACCCCTGCTCATCCTCTGTTTAGGGATAAAGAAATCATAACGATTCTTCCCTACAACCAACAACTATTAGCTAAAACAAACAAAGGATTTTATGTTTTTAACCATTATTCGGTTACCCCACTAAAAACAAAGGTCAATCAATTAATCGACGAGAACCTGTTCACATCAGCCTGTATCCTGCCCGATGGAAATTATGCTTTTGGAACAAAGCTTAATGGTATCTTCATTATGGATAAAGCAGGAAATCTTGTGGAACATATCAACGAGCTGGGAGGATTATTCAGTATTTCAATAAACAATCTATATGTTGATCAGTCACAGAATTTATGGGCGCTTCATGATCAGGGAATAAGCCGCATTGAATACCCTTCGGCGTACAGTTATTTTTCCTGCAATCATGGATTAAGAGGAAATGTTACCGATGTCATTCGATTTAATAATACCTTATATGTATCTACAAGCCTGGGTGTTTTTTATTTATCCAATGAACATCATCCGTCCGAAACCGATCATTTTAAAGTTTTTAAGCAAATCGCGGGGATTAGATCTTCCAGTTACCATTTTCACCAATTTAAAAATCACCTTTTTGTAACTACTGCAAAAGGGATATATGAAATCACCGGAAAAGAATCACTGTTATTTTACAACCGTGAATCAGAGGATATTACCAGCGTTTTACATTCAACAAAAAATCCCTATTATATATTCTTAGGGCATACGAATGGCTTCTCGGCATTAAAATACGAACAAGGGTTGCTGATTATCAAAAAACGGCTGGAGGGAATTCATGATAATATTTATTCTATTGCCGAAGAAGCCGATGGAACCTTATGGCTGGCATCAAAACATACGGGGCTGTTTAAAATAGATCCTTTTGAAGAATATCATCCCAATCTTCCATTTACCCATTTTCGTTATGACTCCATTTATTCTACAAAGCTCCGTTCGGTTTTTCTGTATTCAACACACAATGGAATACTCTTTACTTCAACCCAGGGTATATTAAGGTATGACAAAAAGAATAACCTGTTTTATAAAGACACCACCCTGCTAAACGATGAGTTTGCAAATGAATCTCAGTGGGTTTATCCCATTGTTGAGGATAACCATCAAAATTTGTGGTTAAATATTATGAGTAAGGAGAACATGACCAACAAAACCTTAGTAAAAAAAAGTGGAAACAAATCGTTAAAAACGCTAAGACCCTTACCGGTAAACCGGGAAAAAGATTTTTTCATAACATCCATTCATCCGGATGATTCGGGTATCGTATGGTTTGGTGGTTACGAAGGGCTTATCCGGCTGGAGCTAAACAAGGAAAAAAGTCGGAAACAAAATTTTAATACATACCTTCATCAGGTCGTCGTTGGTCAGGACTCAACTCTTTTTCTTTTACCCTACACAAATTCTCAATCCTTTTCGGAAGATAGTGAATTACCAAAATTCGATTATCAGTTGAACAGCGTATCTTTTGAATTTACGGCGAACGATTATGCCAGTGAAGATCACCTGCAGTTTCAGTTTAAATTAGAAGGGTTTGATTCTACCTGGTCAAAATGGTCGCCGGTTAATTTTAAGGAATATAACCAGTTACGCGAAGGAAAATATACATTCAGGGTCAGGGCAAAAAATATTTTTGATGAACGGGCGAAGGAAGTTCGCTATTCATTTATAATAAAACCCCCTTTTTATCGGACAATTGCAGCGTATATTCTTTATGTATTGCTCATGGTTTTTCTTATCGTATTAATTTTTAAATGGAGAGCATACTATTTTGCCAAAGAAAGATTTAAGCTGGAGAACATTATCAACGAAAGAACGGAGGAGATAGTAATCCAAAAAGAAAAAGCAGACAACTTGCTGGAGCGGGTGCTTCCAAAAACCACTGCCAAAGAATTAAAATCAGGACAAAAGGCCGGGCCTTATCACTACAACATGGTAACGGTTCTGTTTTCCGATATACAGGGATTTACCAAAATATCAGAGCAACTGGATTCCGAGCATCTTATTGACGAGCTGGACCGGTTTTTCTTACAGTTTGATTCGGTGGTCGAAAAATTTAACATTGAAAAAATTAAAACCATTGGCGATGCTTATATGTGTGCGGGGGGTATTCCTGAAAAAAACCGGACCAATCCGATTGAAGTTGTTCTTGCGGCCATGGAGATGCAACAATACATGAAATCGCTGAAAATGAAAACCGATGAAGGAAACCGCCAAATCTGGGATTTGCGTATTGGCATCGACACCGGGCCTGTTGTAGCAGGTGTGCTGGGGCGTAAAAAAATTTCCTACGATATTTGGGGTGGAACCGTAAATACCGCCAGCCGAATGGAAGCATCCGGACAACCCGGTAAAATCAATATTACCGAAAACACTTACATGCTTATTAAAGACTTCTTTAGATGTCAGTATCGTGGAAAAATGCCCGTTAAATACAAAGGGGAAATTGACATGTACTTTGTTGAAGGTTTTAATCCTCAGTTCGCTTCCGACTTAAAAGGGCTTCATCCGAACGACAAATTTTTTATTCAGCTCCAGCTACTAAGAGTTAACGATGTGGAAGAATTTGTATTAACCAAACTTGAAGAGGGTTTACCTAATAATCTTTACTACCATAATGTAAAGCACACCATTGACGTGGTTACACAGGTAGAACTCATCGGCCGGTCCGAAGGAGTATCTGATGAAGAAATGTTGTTGCTAAAAACGGCTGCTCTCTTTCATGATATGGGACATTTAATCAACTATGATACGCATGAGGAAGAAGGGGTAAGAATGGCGAAAAAAATACTTCCCAAATACCAGTATAGCAAAATACAAATTGAGAAAATTTGCCGATTAATTGAAGTCACGCAAATGCCACCTGAACCAAAAAATCTGCTGGAAGAAATTATGTGCGATGCAGATCTGGATTACCTAGGACGTACCGATTTTGTTCCGGTATCTATTAATTTATATAAAGAGTTACACGAACGTAATAAAATAGACTCGTTGATGGAATGGAATAAAATGCAAATTGCATT
>JBNJFS010000030.1:0-17576 GCA_051747085.1 Bacteroidota bacterium | reverse complement strand
CAAAGTATTAATTGCTTTTCCCGGAAGGATAAAAACGAACATATCATTACATGCGCTAACCAAAGACGGAACTGCACACGGAAAAATGGATGAAGGTCAGAATACCGGAATATCCGCACAAAAGTGTGCAAAACAATATCTTAAGGCAATCCAAAAAGACAAAAAAGAGGTATTAATTGGTTCTACCGAATTACTTATGGTGTATATTCATAAATTTTTTCCCAAAATATTTTATAAATTAGCACGCAAAATAAAACCTGTTTAGAATCGAAATTGAGTGAGTAAAATGGAAAAAATTATTAGCGGAATTCAACAAATCGGGATTGGAGTTAAGGATATTTATCAGGCATGGAAATGGTATAAAGAAAATTTTGGCATGGATATCCGTATTTTTGAAGATAATACGGTCGCCGAACTAATGTTGCCCTACACTGGAGGAGAACCAAGAAAACGTCATGCTGCCTTGGCAATGAACCTTTCCGGAGGAGGAGGATTTGAAATCTGGCAATACTCGGAAAGAACTCCACAAGCCCCCGAATTTGATCTTCAGCTGGGCGATTTAGGCATAATTGCGGCTAAAATTAAAAGTCCAAACCTAAAAAAAGCATACGAAACGTTTAAAGCACGGAACCTTCATGTTATAGGTGATTTATATGCAGACCACTTTTTTATAAAAGATCCTTATGACAATATCTTCCAGGTAATTAACGACTCGATCTGGTTTAGAAAGGAAAATAAACTTACCGGAGCAGTTGCCGGTGCTATGATTGGCGTTTCTGATATTGACAAAGCCCGAAAAGTATACAGCGATATTCTGGGTTACGATGAAGTAGTATATGACAACGAAGGTGTTTTTGATGATTTTAAACCCCTGCCCGGAGGTCATCATAAATTCCGCAGGGTACTCTTAAAAGCAAGTAAAGACAGACGGGGCATATTCAGTCAATTATTAGGGAATAGTTATATAGAGCTTATACAAGTTTTAGACCGCGAACCTAAAAAGATATTTAAAAATCGCTTTTGGGGCGACCTTGGTTTTATTCACCTGTGTTACGATATTTCCGGAATGGAAGCGCTAAAAAAAGACTGTGAAGAAAAAGGGTTTCCTTTTACTATTGACAGCTCTGTAAATCATAATGATGAAAACAGTTTTGATATGGGCGAAGCGGCAGGCCATTTTTCCTATATCGAAGACCCGGACGGTACTTTAATCGAGTTTGTGGAAACCCATAAAATCCCCATTATGGAAAAATTCGGATGGTACCTGAACCTAAAAAAGAGAGACCGCAACAAACCGCTACCCAACTGGATGATTAAAGCACTTAGGTTTAGTAAAGTAAAGTTTTAAATTACATTACTATCATTTGTTAAAACTTGTTATTCCTTTTTCTTAAAAGATTTTTAACAATCTTTTAAAACCATTTTATTTCTTATCTGTTATATTGCTATAATTTTATATTATGAATAAAAAAAATATCATTTCAATAATTTCGGCACTATTGCTTATTGTTTCCTTTTCGTGTACGAACGAAAAGAAACCAGAAGAGATCACTTTACATCTTATCGAAACCAGTGATATACACGGAGCCATCTTCGATTATGATTTTATTAATGATAAAAAATCGAATACATCGTTATCCAAAATCTCATCTTATATAAAAGATGTAAGAGAAAAAAACAGTAATGTAGTTTTATTGGATAATGGCGACATATTGCAGGGACAACCCGTAGTTTACTATTCCAATTATGAAAATGTTAATGAAAAACATATCTGTTCGCAGGTCATGAACTATTTGGAATATGATGCCGCTACAATCGGGAATCATGACATTGAAGCAGGACATGCCGTTTACGATAAATTAGTGAAAGAATTTAACTTCCCATGGCTGGCAGCAAATGCTATCAGCACAAAAACAGGAAAACCATATTTTAAGCCCTACACGATGATTAATAAAAACGGAGTTAAAATTGCCGTGCTGGGTTTAATAACACCAGGTATTCCCAAATGGCTACCCGAAGAACTGTGGGAAGGTATTGAATTTATCGATATGGTTAAATCGGCCAAAATATGGGTTCCTAAAATCATGGAAAAAGAAAAACCCGATTTGTTCATAGGTCTTTTCCATTCGGGATACGATTATACTTACGGAGATGTAGATTATGATACACCCCGAAATGAAAATGCTTCGTTCATTGTTGCCGAACAGGTTCCGGGATTTGATATCATCTTTGTCGGGCATGACCATCGAACATGGAACGAAAAAATCGAAAATATAAATGGGGATGAAGTTATTATTATGGGCCCCAAAGGAAATGCCAACCAATTTTGTGTTGCTAAAGTAGATATGGTACTTAATGAAAAGAATGAATATGAAAAATCTTTTCATACCGAAATCATTGACAGCTATAACCTGGAAACGGATCCGGAATTTAACCGAAAGTTTGAAGAGCAACGAAACGAAGTAAAAAATTATGTTTCGCAAAAAGTGGGAACTTTCGCAGAATCCGTTGATGCCCATGAAGCAATTTACGGTCCGTCGGAGTTTGTTGATTTAATCAATACGATTCAGCTGGACATGAGTGATGCAGCAATCTCATTTGCTGCACCCTTATCTTTTAATGCCACCATTGAAAAAGGACCTGTGTATGTTCGCGATATGTTTAAATTGTATCGTTTTGAGAATTTCTTGTACACGATGAACCTCTCGGGGAAAGAAATTGATGGTTACATGGAATACTCTTTTGCTAACTGGTTTAACACGATGAAAGATGAAAAGGACCATCTGTTACTTTTTAAAACCGGTGAAAACGGTGAGCCGATCTACTCAGAGCAATATCAATCGTACAGCCTGAAAAATAATTATTACAATTTTGATGTAGCTGCCGGAATAAAATATACCGTGGATATTTCTAAGCCTGACGGAGATAAAGTTACCATTCATTCATTATCTTCGGGAGAAAAGTTTGATACAGACAGCTTTTATACTGTAGCCATAAACAGCTACCGCGGAAACGGCGGAGGAGGACATCTGGTTAATGGTGCAGGTATTCCTGAAGAAGAGCTAAATTCACGTCGTAAAAGCTCTACCGATAAGGATATTCGATATTATATGATGAAATGGATCAAAGAACAGCAAACCATTCATCCTGAATCCAGAAACGAATGGTCAATATACCCCGAAGACTGGTGGAAAAAAGCAAAAAAACATGATTACGAACTTTTAAATCAATAATACAGCATGAAAAAAATACTATTCATATTTCTTTCAATCTCAATACTTCTTGTATCGTGTAACAACGAAGCACAGAAGCAGAAAAAACCCGATAATAAAGCAAAAAATGTCATTCTTTTAATTGCCGACGGGATGAGTGTAACTCACTTATATGCTGCAATGACAGTATCTGAAACCCCACTTAACATCGAAAGTTTTAAATATACCGGATTACAGAAAACTTATTCTGCCTCCGATTATATAACCGACTCGGGGGCTGCAGGTACGGCAATAGCAAACGGTAAAAAAACAAAAAACGGCCATATTGGTTGCGATTCATTAGGTAATCACTATAAGTCAATTCTAAAATATGCCGAAGATGCTGACCTATCCACAGGACTAATCTCAACAAGCTCTATTTTACATGCCACACCGGCAGCTTTTATCGCCAATAATATCAGCAGGAATAATTACCAGGAGATTGCGCTCGACTTTCTAAAAACCGATATCGATATATTTATTGGCGGTGGGAGAAAAAATTTTAAAGATCGTGATGACGGACTTAATCTTATCGACTCACTAGTAAACAAGCAATACCAGGTAACTACAAAAATTAATGATATTAATCTAACAGACTACCAAAAATTTGCTGTATTTACAGCCGAAAAACATAATCCCGAATACAGAAACGGACGAGGTGATATGCTACCTAATGCGACCGAAAAAGCGATTGAAGTACTCAATCAGAATGAAAAAGGATTTTTCATGATGGTTGAAGGATCCCAAATCGACTGGGGTGGCCACGATAATGATATCGATTACATTTTAACCGAATTGTTTGATTTTGATCGTGCTGTGGGAAAAGCCCTCGAATTTGCCAAAAAAGACGGAGAAACATTGGTTATTGTTACATCAGACCACGAAACCGGAGGATTAACCCTTACAGGAGGAAGCATTAACAATAAAACCATTGAAGCAAGCTTTTCTACTGATTATCATACTGCCGATATGGTGCCGGTCTTTGCTTTCGGTCCCGGGGCCGAAAATTTTATGGGAATTTATGAAAATACCGATGTTTTCCATAAGATGATGCAATCATTAGGACTGGAATAAAGTAAAATCAAAATATATTTTAATCCCTATAAATTAGCTCATTAAAAGCTATTATAGGGATTTTTTAGTATATTTGAGATCCATTGCGAATTTTCAGGTTTATGATAAAGGACTTTTTAACCTATAAAATAAAAATTAAAGATACCCCCTTTGAAATTGAAGGGGAAAGAAAATCGGACAATACCGCATCCATTTCATTTCTCGATGCCAATAAAAAAGAGATTGCATACATCGAACTGGGGTACATAGATAAAGAGGAGATATACCGATTAATTGATGAGAAAAAACCTATTAACCTGGAACACTTCTATATCGAAAATTTTTCCTTATCGCAATACCGCGAAAGCCGCAATATTGAAAAAAAAACTTACATTAAATTACACCAATTCTCAGCCTTTAATACTTTTTTCGACTCGCGGGTAGCTACTGACTTCTCATTTGCCGAGTTTGATGATGAGTATAAAACTTTTGAAAATGCGCACTTTCTTAATGGTGCGGTTTCTTTCCAATCGGCTAAATTTAATCATGGCGGTATTAATTTTAGTTATACCTGGTTTAATGACGGGAATATTGATTTTACCAATGTGTTGTTCGGTGATGGTGAAGTAAATTTTAAAAACTCATGGTTTGGCCCGGGGCATAAAAATTTTCAGGATGCTTACTTTGGTAAAGCTGATGTTTTATTTGTTAATACTGAATTTAACGAGGGTGATGTTACCTTTGTAAATACACTCTTCGAGTCAAGGAGGGTTACGTTTAAGATTGCCCGGTTTGGACATGGAAAAATCAATTTCCATTTTGCTCGTTTTCATTGCAAAGAATTGATTTTCGATCGGACCGAATTTGGTGATGGAAAAGTAGATTTCAGAACCTCAGAATTTAGTGATGCTAAAGTAAGTTTTAACCGGGCTATATTTGGAAATGGAGAAAAATCTTTTGAAGCAGCACAGCATAAAGGCGGTAAAGTCACTTTCCGAAGGACACAATGGGGCATTGGGAATGTATCATTCGAACAAATAGAATTTCAAAATACATTACTCTTTCTGGATAATGCTGATTTTGGTAAAGGAAATTTAAGTTTTAGCCGATCCAATATTATGGAACTATCGTTAAAATCATGTCATTTAGATTATTATGTTGATTTAAGGATAGCTAAATGCCGGTTTATTGATTTATCCGATACTGTTGCACGTGATATTATAGACATTAAACCTTATGATTTCCCATTAAAAATTGATACTATCAATTTTTCCGGTATGCGGTTGATTGGGAGAATTTATATCGACTGGAATATTAATCATATCAAGCAATTAATTTATTCACAAAAAGATACATCACGGAGGGAGTTGGCAGAACAATTCAGAATTTTGAAGGAAAATTTTAATACTACAGGCCAATATACCGATGAGGATAAAGCATACGTTGAATTTAAACGCAATGAATTAAAAGCAGACTTACAGGATGCGATTAAAAAAAATCCGTTAAGCAGGATTTGGCAGTACCCTTCATATGTCTTTCAGTGGGTTGTTTTTGACAAAGTAGGTTTATATGCAACCAATCCCCTGCGGGTACTTACCAGCATGCTTTTTAGTTATATCTTTTTCTCGTTAATTTATTTAGTTCTTCCGTATTTTGTAAATACCCGAATTGTTTCGTCGTTGGGTGATCCGGATAAGTTAGGGCCTGTGGCTGTATCTTTCTATCATAGTGCGATAACTTTCTTAACCATCGGATATGGAGATTATTACCCTTCGGGGTTATTTCGATGGATTTCAGGATTGGAAGGTTTTGTTGGATTATTTTTAATGTCTTACTTTACCGTTGCTTTTGTTCGGAAAATTTTAAGATAACTCTTTCTAACGTGCATATAATAGATTCAGAACTGCCTGCATTTCTTCGGTTAAAAGCGGCAAACATTTATCGATAAATTTCTTAGGGATAGATTGATAATATGCTTCAGCAATTGCACCGGCAATACATGCCTGTGTATCAGCATCCCCGCCAAGGGAAATAGCAAGCCTGATAGCAGATTCAAAATCGCTACTCTCAAAAAAAGCAATGAACGCTTCGGGAACTGAACCCTGACAGGTGACATCAAATGAGTAGGATTCTTTTATATCCTTATATTTGCTTGTTAAATCATAATCAAATTTCTCTGCAATAACTGATTTGATGGTTTCCTTATTTTGGCCTGTTTTAGCTAAAAATACTGCCAGGGCAACCGCCCGGGCTCCTTTTATCCCTTCGGGATGATTATGCGTTACTTCAGCAGAACGTTTAGCAAATTCTAACACTTCATTTTCAGTATTAAAAAAGAAACCTACCGGACTTACCCGCATAGCAGAGCCATTTCCGAAACTATTATAAGGCTTTAAATCAGAACGGGATAACCAGATGCTAAAGTTAAAACCATAACCACTGTTTGGGTATTTATTTCCCCACTCGTGGATAGTTTTATCAAATGGTTTTTTATGGAGTAAAGCATCAGCCACAGCTATGGTTAATACCGTATCATCGGTAAAGGTCATTCCCGGGGTAAAAAGTTCGAAGTTGTAATTTTTTGTCGCATTACCTTCGTAAGTGGAACCAATAATGTCGCCAATGATAGCACCAACCATATATAAAAAAAATTAAAAAAAGGCAATAATACCTATACTTATTCGTAATAAATATAATAAAAGTATATTATTTTTTAAAAATCAAAAAACATTTATGTTATGATGCATTTAAAAACAATTTTTGGATTAGCCTTAATTATTTTAGTTTTATCAGGGTGTAAGCAAAAACCAAAACAAAATGATAAAGAGCTACGAGAAGAACAATTTACTCCTACTAATGAACAAAAAGGTGAAGAAGTAAATGATAAAGAATTACAATTATTTACTACAATACAGCAACAGGTTAATACCATAAATCAACAATCTTACCAGGAAAAAGTAAAAATAGTTGAAGATTTGGGGTTAAGTGTTGAAAGATTTACCGAAATTGAACAAGCACAGCAAAATCCAGGTGAAGAAAACGACATTACTCAAGAAGAATTACAAAAATATCAGGAAGCTATTCAATTTTTGGAACAAATACAATCTCAAGACCAGCAAAGAATGATTGAGTTGATTGAAAATGAAGGATTAAGCATTGAAAGATACCAGGAAATTGAACAAGCAATCCAAAGTGACCCTGATTTACAAGCTAAATTTCAAATGATGTTGCAAGAAAATGAGAATTAATTGATAACTCAATGTTAGATAATTAAACAAAAAAAAGAAGCTGTCCAAAAAGTTCATTAGTTGCCATATTGAACCCTCAATATGGCAACTAATAATCAAAACGGCACACTGTCCCGATAATTATCGGGATGTCGAAGTGTATACTTTGGAAAAAATTCTTTTTGGACAGCCTCTTTTTTAATTTAAAATAAAAAAATTAGTATATCTTTCTAACTTCAGCTTTTAAAAACTCAAGTGCAAGGCTTACCGGCGATTTTTCATATTTCATCAATTCTTCCAAAATCATCTTACTTAATTCAAAAGCTGATGAATCCGGCTTTACTTTGTGAGAACAATTATTCACAATTTGCACAATCGTTGATTTAGCATTTTTTATTAATTCCCAGGCCTGTGGAGATACATAAATTTGCTGCGAAACATTATGATCATATTCAGAACGAATCGTATTTATAATCTCCGTTTGTAATTGTTTCGCCCCCATTTCAGGTTTGTTTAATCTCATAATTAACGATTCGGGTGATATCCGCTCGAGTAAAAGGGTTAGCCGTTCATAAGCCTGAAGTCTTATGGGTGTTATCATTTGTTGATTTTTGGAGATCATTTCATAATTGCGCCTTCCCTGGTCGTTTTTTATCATTTGTTTAAGAACTAACCAACTTGTTATCAAAACAATGATTGCCGGAAGAATATATTTTAAAATCTCTAATACAATATTCATATGATATACCTTTTTTATTCTGTTGATTTTTGGGGATATTGTTATACAACACAAATAAAAACCTTTAAATATTTTATCTTTGCAATGTACATAAAAATCAAATTTACGAAAAATATTACATTTACATTGATATTTATAAAATTACCCTTTTAATAATATTATTTATGGAAAACGTATCACAAAGAGTAGCTAGTTTAGCGGTATCGCAAACCCTGGCGATGAGTCAGAAAAGCCGCGATTTAAAAGCCAAAGGGTTTGATGTAATTAACCTGAGTGTTGGTGAACCCGATTTTAATACCCCCCAACATATTAAAGATGCTGCGATAAAAGCCATAAACGAGAACTACAGTCATTATGCTCCGGTACCTGGCTACCCGGAATTGTTACAGGCCATTTCAGATAAGTTGAAACGAGAAAACAATTTAGATTATGACAAAGACCAGATCATTGTTTCAAACGGAGCCAAACATTCATTAGCGAACATTATTTTATCAATTGTTAATAAGGACGATGAAGTAATTGTTCCTGCGCCCTACTGGGTTAGTTATGTGGAGCTGGTAAAACTGGCCGAAGGTAAAAATGTGGTTATCGAAGCCGGTATCGAAAATGATTTTAAAATTACTGCTGAGCAATTAAAGCAAGCGATTACCCCCAAAACAAAAGCATTATTTCTTTGTTCACCCTCAAATCCATCGGGCAGCCTTTATTCGCGCGATGAATTAAAAGCTATTGCCGAGGTTCTTGATACAGCAGAACAGGATATTTATATTATTTCGGATGAAATATACGAACATATCAACTTTGTTGGAAAACACGAAAGTATTGCCCAGTTTGATTCTATTCGCGATAACGTAATTATTGTAAATGGCGTATCCAAAGGTTATGCCATGACCGGTTGGCGAATAGGTTATATTGCTGCCCCAAAATGGATTGCTAAGGCTTGCAATAAAATACAGGGACAAATGACCTCCGGAGCTTCTTCTATTTCTCAAATGGCCTCCATTGCGGCACTTAACTCCGACAGCTCATGCATTACCGAGATGGTTGATGCTTTCAGGCGTCGCCGCGATTTGGTTGTTGAACTGATGAAAGATATTAAAGGATTGAAAAACAATGTCCCCCAGGGCGCTTTTTATCTTTTCCCGGAAGCAAGCTATTACTTTGGTAAAACCGATGGCGAACGCACCATTGAAAATGCGATGGACTTATGTATGTATATTTTAGAAAAAGGACATGTAGCAACCGTTCCGGGCGATGCATTTGGTTCGCCAAACTATATCCGCTTTTCATATGCTACTTCAGACGACCAGCTTAGAGAGGCGCTGAAGCGGATGAAAAAAGTGTTGGATGAATTAAAATAAAAAATTAGTAACCAACGGGTTAACCCGTTGGTTTTAATAGTTCCATATCTTAACAGGCGGATTAACCCGTCTGTTTTTTTACTTAAACAAGTGATTACAACAACTTCTATAAAATTCTTTGTCACACCAGGTACTAAACCAAAGGGTTAACTCGTTGGTTTAATGAGTATAATCCTAATAACACGCTATCTAATCACTACCTGCTTCATTTTCCTGACAAGGTTAAAAAATCTTTACGCCTGCGTTAATTTAACATTAAATTAATATTATGTAATTTTATAATCTGTATAATTGCAATCAAATTTTAACCTTTAAAAGTAATGAGCGGCAAACGAAAAAAGAAACTATTCTTTACGGCTATTCTTTTACTATTTTCTAATTTTTTAATCTCACAAGAAACAGAAGAATTCATCCCATCAGGATTTTTTTATGGAACGGTATTTAGTAATTTCCATTATCAGTTGAATGAAAACCAAAACGAATCGGCTTTTGAAGTTCAAAGAGCCTACTTAGGATATACTTATCATCTTACTGAAAATTATTCGATAAATATTAAACTGGATATTGGCAGTCCCGAACATATATCATCTTATGATATTTTAAAACGCTATGCCTACTTTAAAAATGCTGCACTAATTTATCATCATAATCATTTTACTTTAAACGCCGGGTTAATCGATTTATATCAATTTAAAGTACAGGAAAAATTTTGGGGGCACCGATACATTTACAAATCATTTCAGGACCGGCATAAATTTGGTAGCAGTGCCGATTTAGGAGTGTCAGCATCGTATCAATTTAACGATTTTTTTGCAGCTGATATTACCGTAATGAATGGTGAAGGGTACAACCAGTTACAAACAGATAATTCATATAAAAGTGCACTGGGTCTTACCGTAAAGCCTTTGAAAAATTTAATCATTCGTTTATATGCCGATTACATTGAGCACGAAGAAATTCAGTCTACATGGTCGTCATTTATTGGTTATCAAATTAAGGACATGGCAAAAATTGGGGCAGAATATAACTATCAATTCAATTCGGGATTTAGAAAAGACCGCAATCAAAATGGTTTTTCCGGCTATGCATCATTTAACATCAGCAAAAAATTTGAACTTTTTGGCCGCTTCGACAAATTATGGTCAAACACCTTAAGTGGCGAACCCTATAACTGGAATATCTCCCGTGATGGAAGTGCTGTAATCGCAGGAATACAGTACAGTCCGATAAAAAATATAAAAATTGCCGCCAACTACCAGGATTGGTATCCCTATGCAAAAAATCTGGAAAACGAATCATACTTTTATCTGAACCTGGAATATAAATTCTAAAGCATAAAAAATGATTAACAAAATATTACTCTCCATAATAAGTATTCTTATACTGATGAGCAGCTGTCGTAAAAGTGACATTATCATTGATGATGAAACACTTTTATCAGATGATGGCAGTGGAACAGGAACCATAACATGGACCAAGGATAAAAACTATATTTTAGACGGTTTCGTGTTTGTAAATCCCGGGCAAACCTTAACCATTGAGCCGGGGACTGTTATCCGGGCAAAAACAGGACAAGGAGAAAATGCTTCGGCATTAATTGTTGCCCGTGGAGGAAAAATTATTGCCCGGGGAACCAAAGATGAGCCTATTATTTTTACCGTAGAAGGTGATGATTTGGCAGGCTCTGTACCACTTCAGGTTAGAGGTTTGTGGGGTGGTATTATTATTCTTGGCAATGCTGAGTTAAATACTGAATATAATGAAGCTAAGATTGAAGGAATTCCCATTTCCGAATCGAGAGGTATCTATGGAGGAAATAAAAATGACGATAACTCAGGCATTTTAAAGTATGTATCCATAAGACACGGAGGCACTAATATTGGCGATGGAAACGAAATTAACGGGCTAACGCTTGGCGGAGTTGGTTCAGGAACAACCATTGAGTATGTAGAGGTTATTTCGAATGAAGATGATGGTTTCGAATTTTTTGGCGGAACTGTAAATTGTAAATACCTGGTGTCGGCCTTTTGTGGCGATGATGCATTCGATTTTGACCAGGGATATCGGGGCAAAGGTCAATTTTTTTTAGCATTACAGGCTCCTTCGTTGGGCGATCATCTGGCTGAACATGATGGCGGAACCGATCCGATTTGGGGAGAACCTTTTTGTATTCCTGAAATTTATAATGCTACGTATATTGGAAACGGACATCTTAATTCGGCCGAACTAATGACTTTCGCGGATAATGCCGGAGGAAAGTATTACAATTCTATCTTCTTAAATCAGCTGCAGGGTGTTTTTATTGAGTATGTTACCGGTTTTAACGACAGCTACTACCAATTTATATCCGGAAATCTTAAAATAGAAAACAATATTTTTTATTCTATCGAAAATAATAACCAGGAAACCATCTTCTCCATATTCACCAAAACATCTGAAGATATATCAGAAGAACAGACTATTTTACAAAACTATTTTTCAGCGGGTGAAAATCAAATTATCGATCCACAAATTGAAGTTACAGCAACCGATTACGATCTTATCCCTAAAGGGAATGTAACAACGAACCTGGCACCCTACCCGAATGACTGGTTCGAACCGGTGGGCTACAAAGGGGCCTTTGCTCCCGGAGGAGATGACTGGCTTTCCGGCTGGACCCTATTAAGCCAGTCAGGGAAAATTCGTTAAAGTTTATTGATGTTCCGGCCTTAACAGGTCATTAACGGTTTTTACCGGATTAAAGGTAACAACAGGCACTTCAACAAAAATAGTATTCCAGTTGGCCATTGCTCCGTTCCACAAGCCCGGCAGTTCCTGTGCTTTTAAATCTTTCCCGTCTTTTGATTTATAAGAAATAAATCCTGTTTCAGGATCTCTATACTGAAGTAAGTTAAACTTATCCCCTTTATTATCTTTAATACAGCAAACCAAATCTACCGGGTTAAAGTGGGTCGATTGTTTTAAGCTATCAACCTGACCGGGATCGCGCAGATTAATTTGAGATTTTTCAACAATCTGTAAATCAGCATGATTATCGGGATGTTTAATCCAAAACGGGCCACCACCCGGCTCGCCTTCATTTTTCACCATACCACAAACCCGAATCGGGCGATTTAAAACAGTATATAAAAATTGCTTTTTATCAGATATTTCATCTAAATCAAAGGTATAACATAATTTATTTTGGGTAAAATAAACGATCTCATCGAGCTGTTCTTTGGAAACACTTTCTGATTCAAGCCTCTCAATATAATTATAAATCTTCTCCTGATAAGCTAACAAAACACCAGCCAGTGCTTTTTTATATCTTATCGTTTCTTCTTTTAGCCGGTCAGGAACGACATTGTCAATATTTTTTATAAAAATAATATCAGAAGTCAGGTCATTCAAATTTTCAATCAGAGCTCCGTGTCCGCCAGGACGAAACAGCAAGGTTCCGTCTTCATTTCTAAACAGGTGATTATCCAAATCAACAGCTACGGTATCGGTCGATGGTTTTTGCTGCGAATAAGTAATTTCGAATTGAACATTGAGCCTTTGCTCATACTCATTTTTCACCTTTTGCAAGAGCTCATCAAACATTGTAGCATGTTCAGGCGAAATGGTAAAATGAATTTTCACTTTTCCATGGGTATTTCTAGCATACTTAGCTCCTTCAGACAAATGCTCTTCAAAAGCTGTTTTTATTTTATTTTCCTCTTGATGAAATAAAAGTACAGCCTTTGGTTTGGCTCCATAGTTCATACCCTCGCTGGTTAAAAGATAATGAAGGATGGTTTTGTATTCACCATTGGTTAACAGCTTATCTATATCATATCCGGCAGATTGAAGGGTTAATCTTAACTCATCATAAAAGGCAAACTTTTTAATATTCCGTAAAAACTTTTTCACCTCATCATTTTCAATTTTGTTTAGTGATTCGTACTTATTTTTTGCCTGACGATAAAATTCAAACAGAAATTTAAACATACGTGATGCTGCACCCGATGCCGGAACAAATTTCAACGCTTCGGGTTTCAGGTCATCGTACAATTTAGCATAAGCGTTCACTTCAGCCTCATCGAGCTGGATAATACCATCGTCAATAGTAGCCGGCTTGACCAAATTTAAAAACGGGAACCCTTTTTTAAATCGTTCTAATTGGTTCTCAACTTCCTTTATCGTTAAATTCTGCTTTTCAATTTGTTCAATATCTTTTTCGGTAAACATATTTTTTATCTGTTTTTTTATCATTGTTTCCTGTTTTTATTTGCCACTAAGACAGAAAAACTCTAATACACACTACGAGGTTGTAAAATAAAATGTCTTATTCGGTACTTAATTTTAAGTACATTCAAATTAATCAAATAACCTCATCAAATCTACAATGATTTTTTAAATTACTAAAATTTGGCGGTTAACTTTAAATTAAACCTGCGGGATGTAAGATAATTGGGCACGGCATATTGACTTGCCTGTCCGGATTGATTACCAACGGTTTTAATCCACATATAGGAAATGGTATTATTGATATCCAAGAGATTAAAGACTTCGAAACTTAACCACATATCCTTAAAAACAGTTAAAACACTACCTTCCTTAAATTCTTTAGATTCGCTGATTAACACTTTTGAGAACCCAATATCTACCCGTTTATAGGGTTTCATTCGAAACACCTGGTCGTACCTTTCTTTATCAGGAGAAGTAAAAGGAAGCCTGCTGCCGTAATGTAAACTCAGGTTCATTTTATATGACGGATTCATGGGCAGGTAATCCTGGAAAAAAAGACTAAAGTTAAACAACTGATCGGTAGGACGTGGATAATACCCGGGTTCAATCTTATCTCCCTCATTATTATAATAAAAATCTCCCTCAATATCTTCCTGGGTTTGCATAAGCGATAAGCTTGCCCACGATTCAATCCCTTTTACAAATTCACCATTAATTTTCATATCCAGTCCCACGGCATAACCGTCGGCCATATTTTGTGCCGAATAATCGATATGTACATTATCAATTTTGTAAGGGATTAAATCATTTAAAATTTTATAGTACACTTCGGTAGTCAGTTTAAAAGGTCTTTCCCAGGCTAAAAATTGATAATCATTACCCAACACAAAATGAATAGATTTTTGAGATCTGATAGCAGGATTAATTACTCCCTGATAATCTTTTATCTCTTTGTAAAAAGGAGGTTGATAATAAAAACCCGAAGCAAATCGGAATAACATATTCTTTTCCCAATCGGGTTTGTACGAAACCGATAATCTTGGTGTAACAATAAACTCCCGGTTAAAATCCCAATACTGAAACCGGACGCCTCCATTAATAAACAATTCTGCATTATTGGTTAATTCTCGCTGGTAAGTATCCTGAATGTAACCGGAAATGCGATTTGTGTGGAGTGTATTTTCAGCTCGTGCAGCTTCGTATAATTCAATCGATTCGCCATTGTAGGGTAACGAATAACCGGCCGAATCGAGCATCTTCCACTGGTTTATTTTATCATCAATTCGTTCCACATTATATTTTAATCCCCAGCGTAACTTATGGTCAGCTTTGTAATATCCACCTTTTAAAGCAGCTGAATACACATTGGCCGTAAGATAATTCCGGGCATGATTTAAAAAGGTGCCTACACCGATATTCATAATACTATCGCCATACGTTTCAGAGCCTATCGTATTGTCCAGTTCGTTTAAATAGTACTGTCCCAAAATATCATACGTTTCCTGTTCAAGGGTCTGGAAAGCTGACAGTATAAGTTTTAATGACACACTTTCATTGGGATGGTAATTGGCTGTAAATGCGCCCATATAGGTTTCAAACTTATCCAGTTCGTTCCCATCGTAATAAATACGCAAACTTAACGCATTATCAATGGTCCCAAAAGAAGTTTCGCGACTTTCGGGAACAAACTGATAGCTGTTTAAGGCATAGTTCCCCAGAAAATCAAAATCGAGGTATCGATTAACTTTATAGGTAAAGTAGGCTTGTAAATCATAGAACCGGGGGGTATAATTTCCTTCTGTTTCCAGTGTGTTTAAAATATATTTTGATGTTTTGTACCGGAATCCTGTGTTATAGGTAAACTTTCCGTTTTCAGAAACATCTTCTATATGGGCACTGCCACCCAACAAGCTCATAGAAACCGTTCCGGAAAATTCTACGGGCTTATTATAACGAATATCCAAAACCGAGGACATCTTATCGCCAAATCGGGTTTCAAACCCCCCGGATGAAAATTGAATGGAAGAAACCATATCAGAATTCAAAAAGCTCATTCCCTCCTGTTGACCTGAACGAATTAAAAGAGGTCTGTAAATTTCAATATCATTAACATAAACGAGGTTTTCATCGTAATTACCTCCCCGTACGGAGTATTGTGAACTTAACTCGGTATTGGAAGAAACGCCGGGCAACGTTTTAATAATGGATTCTAAATTACCGGATATATCAGGATTTAATTGAATATCCTTCTTTTCAATTTTTATCAGGTTATTTCCAGCTCCCCCCTCTCCCACAACAGAAACCTCTTCAATATTGCTTACCGAAATATTTAATACAATATCTAACTTTTTTACCTGTTCTTTCTGATAGTTTATTTTAAACTCGCGTGTTTCGTAGCCAATACAACTTACCTGGATTAATACATCACGATGGGCAGGAATGGATAAAAGATACGAGCCATCTTTTTGAGAAATTACGCCGGTATTATTCGACATATTGCGAATGTGTGCTTCGCTTACGGGATTTCCTTCAGCGTCAATTATTTTCCCTTTAAGTTCAACTAAATTTTGAGCATTTACATGCCATGAAGAAATAAATAGTATAAAAAAAATTATATTTTTTATATAAGGTTTTATCATTTTCTCGTTATTCAATCAGAATAATAACCCTTAAAAACAGAATTTATTTCGTTATAACCCAAAGAAAAGTTTTCTGTTAAGCTTAATCAATATTATTCGTTTGTTATTAAAATAATTTCTAATTTTATTCTTGAAAAATACAAAAATAAACAGAATGATTGAGCAAAAGGAAATAATTCTGCCTACATTTAAACGAGGCTATCATATTATTACCAGTCATATTACAAAAAATATTGGACAATTGCCTGAAAAAGGGCTTTTACACCTGTTTATTAAACATACCTCAGCGGCATTAACCATTAATGAAAATGCAGATCCATCCGTAACTGTTGATTTTGAAAATTTTATGAATCATTTAATTCCGGATGGTGATGCACTTTATTCACATACAATGGAAGGTCCCGATGATATGGCTGCCCACTTAAAATCCTCCACGTTTGGGCAATCGCTAACCATTCCCATTTCCAATCACCGTTTAAATCTGGGAACCTGGCAGGGTATTTATTTGTGCGAATTTCGAAATCATGGAGGAAACAGAAAACTTGTTATAACAATTTATTACTAAATGAAATCCTAAAATTAAAATTTGAAATTATAAAAAAAATAAATTTCTAAAAAATCCACTCAACAAAACCAATCCAAACGCCTATCTATATTTAACCCCTGTATTTTGGGGAGATTCGAAACTAATCACATTTACCACACTTTAGTTACAATTTGTAATCAAACAATAATTTATACTAAAAATATGTTATTCAAAACCTGACTTTTTTAGATTATTTATAAAATTTAACCTACATTTGCTTAAGCAAATTCTATTAGAAACAAATAGTATTTTCTTATGGATATAAGTAAAGTTATTTTTTTTTATGTAATTGCAATACAAGTCGGATTTTTAAAAAGATTCGGTGGTCTTTAATATTTTCTACATTCATATAATATTTTCCAGAATCAATAATTTTATTTAACTTATTCTTTTTTAACTGATTCTATTAAAACATAAAAATCATTATAATATGCAAAAATTACTATTATTAGGAGACGAAGCGATTGCCCAGGGAGCATTAGATGGTGGTATATCCGGTATTTATGCTTAT
>JBNJFS010000029.1:0-17633 GCA_051747085.1 Bacteroidota bacterium | reverse complement strand
ATATAAATCGTTTAACATGGTTGATGTACCATGTGCGTTAATATAATTTACTTCATTGGGTGAAACATTTGCATTTTTCAATGCCAGTGCCATAGTATTAGCCATTCCTTCACCTTCGGGCTTTGGTGCCATAATGTTATACGATTCGTTGGTAAAAGCATAATCGGCCAGCTCGGCATAAATTTTAGCCTTTCGCTTTTTGGCATGTTCTTCAGATTCCAGAATCATAATTCCGGCACCTTCGCCAATAACAAAACCATCGCGGTTTTTAGAAAACGGACAACTTGCTTTTTCCGGAGTATCATTTTTTATGGAGATGGCATATAACTCGTTAAACCCGTCTATTTCTTCCTTGTTTATAATTGAATCGGCACCACCAACAATCATCAAATCGGCCCGTCCGCTCTTTATCATATCATATCCTAAAGCAATCGCATAAGCCGATGATGAACAGGCAGATGATGTGGTAAAGTTAGGGCCTTCGATATTATAGCGCATACCAATCCAGGCCGACATAGAGTTATTCATGCGTTTGATAATCATATTTTTCGAGGTTGTTCCTTGCTCAGTACTCGAGTCACCCGTGTTTACAACCCCTATTATTACTCCTGCACGTAATTTATCAATGGCATCCAAATCCACTTCATGCTTCTCAACTGCCTCAACAGCACACACATAACACATTTGTGTTACACGGGTCATTTGTTTAGAAAGACGTTTTTTAATTATCGAGGATGATTTTTCGCCAAACTCAGCAGACAATTCTGCTGCAATTTGTGTTTGATTATCAGATGCATCAAATAAAGAAATTTTATGAATGCCGTTTTTTCCTTCTTTAATATTATTCCAGCTTTCTTCCCAATCAAGGCCTAAT
Organism: Bacteroidota bacterium; assembly: GCA_051747085.1. Classification (GTDB taxonomy): domain Bacteria; phylum Bacteroidota; class Bacteroidia; order Bacteroidales; family UBA12077; genus UBA12077. The sequence continues at coordinate 16,759 of JBNJFS010000029.1, read as the reverse complement.
GCAGTAAGCATATTAAACCCTGTAACTACAACTTTTTCTGCCATTTATTACTTAATCATTTTTATTTTCAGGTAATACAATGCCAAAAATAATAAATAAATTGGATTTTAGACTGACGTATTTATAAATATTATCTTTTCAACTATTTATGAATAGTACAGGTTAATCTTAACAAAAAAATAATGAATATTAACGAATGAATGTAATTACAGGTTCTTCGTTAAAAAGGTTAATTGATAATATTTATGAGCTTTTCACGACTAAAAAAAGGAATTAATCAGATTAGAAAATCCTTTGGCCATTACATCTCTAATCCGCAGAATTCTCTGAGGGCATCCTGATAAGCTCCAGCGTCATGAGGTTGGGTTGAAAAGTAATAATCATAAGATTTCTGAATTTCTTTTTGTAAAAACTCTAAGACTGCAACATTTAATTTTTCATCCACCTCATGTAAAGAATCTGAACCCAGCATCGGTTGTTCCATTGCCATTCTCCTATTTATCAGGGCAAGTAAAGCATCATATTTTTTTGTAGCATTTTCTAGTAAGGCATAATTCTGTATTGATTGATACATGGTAGCTAAACCAACATGGTCCATCATTTCAAATAAGCCAAAATCCGTAATCAGGGTTTGTGAGGCGTTCTCCATTATCTGCAATGGAATATTTTGCTCAGTTGTAAAATGAAAAGCTTTTACCTGCAAATCCAATAAAAACCGATTGAGTAAAAAAGCATTTCGTTCATTCTGAATTACATATTTTTTATTGATGGATGATAAAAAATCCTTTAACCCCTCTGCCCTGTCCGAGTCAAAATTATCAGGTAATACCAGCTCAACGATATTTTTAAATGCGATGGGATAAAAGAAATGCATTCCGGCTACCGGAAAATCTGTTGACAACCAAGAAGGCAAAATGGATGAAGAGTTGGAAACGACCATGCACCCGGGCCCAATCATTGATTTCAACTCCGAAAATGTATGCAGTTTAGCATCTTTATTCTCGATAATGGTTTCAATAATTAAATCACAATCCGACACTTCGCTTAAATCATGGGTTAGTTGATTTTTTATTTTTTGCTCGAACTGTTCCTTTGTTATCAAATGATGTTTTAATTGCCGGGTATTTTTTTTTAGAAATGATTTTTCCAGTTTATCCTTTTTTACCGGATTTCGTACAAACCAAACAAGCTGAAAATCAAAATCGTTCAGGTAATTAAAAATATCCTGTCCCATTTTGCCACTGCCAATAATTCCAATTTTCCGTATCATAACTCAATAAATCTTTTTCAAAAATAAAAAAGCTGTTCTAATAAAAAAACAGCTTCTTAAAAGTACTTGAGCTTATTTAGCTATGATAGAATCTTTGACTAAAAAAATACAAATTTTAGGGAAGCATTAATAACAAAGTCTGATAAATCTTCATCCGAAACCACAGCTCCCAATCCATTATTATCCAGACTGGTTCCCTGAACTAAACGGTATGAAGCCCCTACATTAAATCTGAAATGTTTAAACAAATTTAATTCCAAATGGATACCCGGCTCAAGAAAAAATGCGGCTGTGCTTTCATATTCGTTAAACTCGTTCCAAAAATCATCTGTTTCTTCATAGAAAACAAAACCACCAGCTCCCACTAAAACAGGAATAGTAAAATGAATAGCCTTCTTACTAAAGAACGCATATTCAAGGGCTAAACCACCATATCCCATACCAATACGAACATTTCGTACAGGTTCAGGGCCTGTCCCATCAAAATCATAATCAAATGAGCTTTTTGCTGTTAACCCGTAACCGCCTAAACCAACAGAAAAACGGTCGTTAAAGATAGCTCCCATACGTCCTCCAATAAATACTCCGTTATCATCATAAATATTTCCTACTTTCAGTTCCGGAGCTATAAAACCACCAGAAAATTTTAAGTTCCGATCAGAGAAAATGGTTTGGATATCATCGTTATCATTTTTCTCTTCTCTTTCTTGCCCAAAACTAATCTGAATCATTAAGGCGAATAATACCAGTGTTAAGATTTTTTTCATTATGGTAAGTTGTTTAATTTTAAACAATTGGTAATTAAAAATTAACCTTCATATATTATGCCAAACTAATAATACTTTAAAATATATCCTGCCTGCATAAACTTACTAACTTCCGTAACAAAACTAAGAACTAAATCATTCGTTTGTAGTTTTTCTTCGCTTACTATTTTATTTATTGATATAAAAGCCATAGGTGGACCTGCATATCCCATATCCGACATTTTGGTATACAATGTATGTCGATCTATTCCCAATGCTTCGCATTCGTCCATGATTAATTCTGAAATATGTTTGGAAGGAAAGTTTACCTGGAAATATTTTAGTTTTTCCAGATCCACCGGATATTCATTAAGCATTCTCTTCAATCCTTTTATAAATACGCTTCCATCGTTATCGTGAAAATGTGTTCGCAATTGGTCGTTAAACATCTGGCTTAAATGATGGTAACCCAATTCATATTCCTGTTTTGGGTTCATCCAGTATGCCGGACGTTTGTTTAACATGGCAGCCGGTTTTTTCCCTCCAATCGATTCCATATAAGTTTCTTCAACATAAAGCCCATTTTTCTTTTCTTCATCAGCCTGCAGAATCAATGCTCCTGCTCCGTCGCTTAAAAAATAACGTAGAAACAATTCTTCTTTTTTAACCATCGGTTGATGATAATATTCGGCCCGCAATTCAGACGATGACATACTTGAAGATAATACCAATGCATTTTTATAGCGTCCGGATTTAATAAAATCAGAAGCAACAAGTAAAGCTTTATATGCCGAGGTGCAATTGGCATGGATCCCCATTTCTCCACATTGCTCAATACCCAGTGCTTCCTGAATTCGTACCGAAGGAGTTGGCATCTGATCCTGATGGGCGCTTCCGTATACAATCAAATCGATATCATCCGCTAGCAATCCGGCAGAGTCGAGTGCTTTTTTTGCCGCTTTTACCGACATGGTAATATTATCATCGGTAAATTCACGGGTCTCCGGGTCGATTGCAAAATGATAGTGTTTTACTTCAAGCATCTCACGCATCAAACCCTTCATCCGTTGCAGCCATTTCTGTAATTTTTTAGGAGCTTCCGTTAGTTCACCTAGATAATGATCTACTTCGTCAATAGTGATGGGTTTACCGGGTAAATATGAACCTGTTCCGGTTATTTTTACAAAAATCTCAGAATTTTTAGCTTGTATCATATTAAATCTTCTTCAAATCTGTATGAAAATTATTTTGCAATCGATGGGCTACTTCAATGGCTTTTTCTTCTATTTGTTTGGCTGGGACTACCTGATGAATCAAGTTCCACTTTAATGCCTGTTCGGCAGAAAATGTCTTCCCGGTAAGGATTAGTTCCATGGCCAATGCTTTTCCGGTCATTTTAGGTAAAATATAAGTACCTGTACATCCTGGAATTAAACCAAAAGTAGATTCGGGTAATCCTAATACAGTTTTATCAGCACACAAAATATAATCGGCACATAAAGCCAGTTCGAAAGCAGAACCCAAACAAACTCCACGCACTGCTGATATTACGGGAATTGCTAAATCTTTTAAGGATAAAAACAGTTGGCTGTTCTGATTTAAAACAGCACTTACATCCTTGATATCTCCCGAGTGTTTTTTACTATCCTGAATCGTATGTACCAGTTCATCTACAACAGCTCCCGATGAAAAATGCCGCCCTTTACCCTTAATGATAATCGATTTAATATCTGCCTTTTGAACAACCTTGTTCCTCCATTGATAAAATTCATCAAAAAAAATGGAACTCATTGCATTTGAAGGCGGATTATTTAACTCTAAAAATCCGATTTGATTTATGATATGCCAATTGATTGTACTAAACATATTTATTTTACCAAAATAACTAAAACAGAAACATAATGCTTTGAATGAGAAATAGAAACATGTATTTGCTGAATATTACACTCCGACAAAACCTCCTTAACTCTTCCTTTCACAGTAACAACAGGCTTTCCTGTCGGTTCGTTTTGAATTTCAATATCATGATATCCATCTGTAAAGCCCAAAAAATCGATAATGCTTTTTTTTATCAGATACCTTCCACCCAAACTTTTAATGATATGTTTATTTTCTGATGATTTAATTTCATCCTGGATAAAATAATAATCATCAGCTTGTTTAAAAAGGATGGATTCAATTTCCTGTACTGATTTTATGGATATAATCTCTTTATACATTTTTTATTACCCTGTCTTACATTATATTTTCAGGTTCGTTGCCAGTTTACAAAACATCTCGGTTTCTTCTCGTAAAGCATCTTCTTTACTTAACAGATCTGCATTTTTTAGGGCTTTCATAGCAAAACGTATCAATTCGGGTGACCGGCCTTCGGTCATGCTAAGCATTTTTCTATGTGCATATTCAAAAGCATCCTTATCATTGGCAATATCATCAATTAAGCCAATCTTTAAAGCTTTTTCTGCATTCAGCATATCACCATTTAAAATAATTTCGAAAGCTTTATTTTTTACCAAATTTACCGAACGATATGCGCCCCCTAAACCGGGAATTAATCCATGGTTGATTTCAGGAAAAGCGAACAACGCATTTTTCGAAGCAATACGCATAGAGCAAGCAAGTGCAATCTCCAGTCCGCCACCAAAACAAACACCATTTATAGCAGCAATAACCGGAATTTCAAGATGCTCAATAAAATTAAGTAGATTTTTTCCCTGGGTTATCCTTTCGGATAATAATTTATAATTTTTAGCCAGCTCGTTTAATTTTTCAAGGTTTGCACCTGCAGAAAAATTTCTTCCTGCACCATGTATAATAACGCCTTTTAAGCCAGGCTCTTCAGTCCACTCCCTAAGTTTTTCTATTTGAATAAAATCGGGAACCTCCAGGTAATTCTCCTTTCCATTGGATAAAGAAAAAATTCCAATATCTCCTTCCCTTTTCCAGTGTACAGTATCATATTTATCCATTTCATTTATTTTGTAATGGCTAATAACTCCTCAGGAATATCCTGCGGTATCCGGTCTTTATTAATTAACAACGTTTTTACAATAGCTTTTGCCGCACTATACCCGGATTTTACATTTTTAATATCATGATAAAAAATAAGGTATGGTGCTTCAAATTTTATGGTGGTTTCGATTTCAATTTCATCAAAAAGTTTTAATTCTCTTTTATACCTTATATTGGTTTCCGTAACGACAAGGAAAAAACCACGGTTAAAAAACAAATGTAACAAACTTTCTTTATTGAGGATTTCCCACCGGGCCTGTTCGGTATAATTTAAATACACTGCATTATTTAAATGTCCGTATGAATCAAGCTCGTATCCTTTTACATTGGTTTTATATCTGTACTTCATCCGTTCCGTTTAAATGATGGGTAAAAATAGTCAGAAAAATAAAGAATTTTAAATAATTCGTCAAAAGGCAGCACCATTTTATAAAAAATCAACCAAACATTATTCCTCCAGCTATTATCCCAACCTGATTAAATCCTTTTTTCAGCTGGGAAAAAGTGCTTAAAATTTATGAATACGTCAGGCTAATATTTAATATTTTCACTATTTTTACCGTTAAATATTAAACTTATTATTTAATGCAAGAACCTTTACAAACACCCAAATACCCTTCACCTTTTATTGTTAAATTTCTCGACAGATTCAGGTATTTTTTATTGAAACTATCCCGAAAATTTACCGCGCCAAACATAGCTATTGTAGAGATGGTTCAGTCTTTTTATGTATCAAAAGCAATTGGTGTGGCTGCCGAATTAAATATTGCAGAACATCTTAAAGAGCGTGATAGAGATACCTCTGAATTGGCAGAGCTTACGAATACCGATGAAGAATCTTTGTATCGTTTAATGCGCATGTTGGCCAGCCAGGGCATTTTTAAAGAAAAGAAAAAACGTATATTTTCACAAAACCGACTATCTAAAACAATGACTGATCGAACAGACTCCATGCGTTATATGATTATGCATCTGGCTAACCCTGTTAACTGGCAACTGTTTAATGAACTGAACCAAGTGGTAAAAACAGGGAATAATGCATCTGAAAAAATTCTGGGGATGAAGGTTTTTGAATTTCTTGAAAAGAATCCTGCCAATAATAAAATCTACAACACAGCCATGACAAACTCATCGTTGATGCTTAGTTATGCCATCCTTTCGAAATATCATTTTAAAAAGACAGGATGTATTGTAGATATTGGAGGTGGTGAGGGGACCTTACTTTCCATGATTTTAATTAAAAATCCAACGCTGAAAGGGGTATTATTTGACCTTCCTCATGTTATAAAAAGTGCAGAAGAAAATTTTAAAAAACACAATTTATCAGGGCGGGTTGAATTGCTAACCGGTTCATTTTTTGAAACAATACCTGACGGTGGAGATACCTATTTGATGAAAAATATTATTCATAACCTCAGCGACCAACAAGCCACTGACATTTTAATAAGGATAAATCATGTTTTACCCGAAAAAGGTAGAATTTTAATTATCGAACCGGTCATAAGCCATAAAAACCGGTATTCGTTTGCTAAGCTTTTCGATATCCAGATGATGGTTAGCCAGGACGGCGGTAAAGAGCGAACGAAAGAAGAATATAACCAAATAGCTAATAACGCCGGATTAAAAATAAATCAAATGGTTCAAACCGTAGCTCCCTTTTCGCTCATTGAAATAACAAAATAAAAATCTTTTATTTTGTTATCTTGGGATTAAATAGTAAATAAATCCTGTAGTAAGCATAAAAGCTTTATTGGTAGGATTATTTAATTTTTGTTCATAAGGAAAAAACTCTTCATAGTTAAAATTATACCTCAATTCTGCGGTATTATTATCCAAATTAAAAAAGCCTTTGGTGTATCTTAAATCAATAAAAATATCCAGGTAACGGTTAAACCTTCCCTGTACTCCAAGTCCGGCTAATATGCCAACATCAAATCGATTTAAATAAGATGTAATATCTTCGTTTATTGATTGAACGAGATAATCCTCTTCAATAATTTTTTCATATTCCCCTTTTGTATTGGCTGAAATTAAAAACGATCCATATCCTCCGGCATAAAAATAAATTTTGGGGTCTTCATTAAATGTAAACTTAGCATACAATGGAAGGGTCACATAATGAAGATTCATTTTCATTTCGTGCATATCAAATTTACCCCCTTTAAACTCATAGTTGAGTTCGGCACGAGCTGACCAGTTAACATGAGGATAATAAGCCGCGATAAACCCAATCTGAGGACCAATTTTTTTGGCATACTGATCAATCGCTTCATCTCCGCTAATGTTAGATAGTAACAAGCCGCCCTTCAGTCCAAAAGTCGTACTTTGCGAATTATTTTGCGCCCTCAAAGATGAAGCTGAAAGAAACATCATCAAACATACAGATAATAGGGTTAATCTAAAGTAATCCATGCATTATTACCTTTATTCATTGCAAAATTTCTGTAATATATTTTTAGTTTCTTAAAATTTTACAAGACCATTTTTTACAATTTTAATCTAAAATACAAAAATATTTAAACAAAAAAGCCTGTCAGTAACCTGACAGGCAATAATTAATAATAAATTAACAGCTTATTTAATCAATTCTACACTTCGTTTAACAAATTTAGTCAGCTCCTCTCCTTTCAGCATATTGTTTGCAAGTAACGCCAAATCAACAAGTTGCTTAATATACTTATTGTCTTTTCCATGCTTCACTAAAAGCTCATTTTTCTTTTCCTGCAACTCATTAATTTTCTTTTCAACATCGCTTAATTTATCTTTTTCGGACTGGTTAATTTCTTCTTCCTTTTTATTTTCTTTGGCTTTTTCTAATGCAGTCTTCTCTTCTTCGATTGGTTTTAATTCTTCTAAAATCTTTTCAATCTTAGATCCCATTTTCTTGTCTTTTTGTTCACGAATTTTCTCTATCAATCGATGATTCGAATTTATAACCACATTATAGCTATCGGGCAGGTCTCCATAAAAATTCATTCCCCCGCCACCCATAGCAGCCATATCTTTCATCCGGCGCATATATTCCGATTGGGTGATTACAATAGGATCGTCGGTTTCTTTTAAATTTTCAAAAGTTATGGTAAATGAAGCGCTATTGGGCAATTGACTCTCGAACATCTGCGTAAGTTGATTTTTTTCTTCGGTAGATAATTTGGATTCTTCAACTTCCTCCTTCTTAATCAGCTTATCAATAATATCAGAATCGACACGCAAGAAACGGGAATTATCCATCTTTTGTTCGATATGATTGATAAAATGCGTATCAAGCTGCCCGTCCATGATTAACACATCATATCCTTTGGCTTTTGCATTTTCGATAAACGTGTATTGTTTATCTCTATCAGTAGCATACAGATAAATAAGATTCTTGTCTTTATCGGTTTGATTTTCTTTAATTAATTTTTCATACTCTTCGAAAGTAAAATACTTACCATCGGTGTTTTTGAATAAAGCATATTTTTGTGCTTTTTCATAGAATTTCTCTTCGGTAAGCATTCCGTATTCGATAAAGATTTTAAGGTCGTCCCATTTTTTCTCAAATTGATCACGATCGCTTTTAAATATTTCCTCTAACCTGTCGGCTACCTTTTTGGTTATATGATTTGATATTTTTTTCACATTGGCATCACTCTGCAAATAACTGCGAGATACATTCAAAGGGATATCCGGTGAATCTAAAACACCATGTAAAAGGGTTAAAAATTCAGGTACTATTCCTTCTACCGAATCGGTAACAAACACCTGGTTGGCATAAAGTTGTATCTTATTTTTCTGTATCTCAATATTATTTTTGATTTTGGGGAAATACAGAATCCCTGTCAGATTAAAGGGATAATCTACGTTAAGGTGAATATGAAATAACGGATCATCATTATAAGGATAAAGTTTTTTATAAAATGCTTTATAGTCTTCATCCTTTAAATCAGCTGGCATTTGAGTCCATAAAGGATTAGTATCATTAATGATATTATCTTTATCGGTTTCTACCTCTTTGCCATCTTTCCAGTCTTTTTGCTTTCCAAAAGCTATTTCAATGGGCAGGAACCGGCAATATTTATTCAATAATTCATTTACTCTGTTTTCTTCTGCAAATTCTTTTGAATCGTCATCAATATGTAAAATAATATCGGTTCCACGATCTTCTTTTTCCACTTCTTCAATCTTATATTCAGGACTTCCGTCACAGGTCCATTTTACGGCTTGAGCATCTTCTTTATACGATCGGGTAACAATTTCCACCTTCTTTGCTACCATAAACGATGAATAAAACCCAAGTCCGAATTTACCGATGATGGTTGTTTGGTCTTTAAACTTATTGATAAACTCTTCGGCACTTGACAATGCAATCTGGTTGATATATTTATCAATTTCTTCAGCTGTCATTCCTATACCGCGATCGCTAACCGTAAGAATCTTATTTTTAGGATCTAACGAAACACGTATGGTTAAATCACCCAGCTCGTCTTTATACTCGCCCAGCGAAGCCAGTTTTTTTAACTTTTGGGTTGCATCAACGGCATTAGACATTAATTCCCTTAAAAAAATCTCGTGGTCGGAGTAAAGAAACTTTTTAATGATTGGGAAAATATTCTCAGTAGTAACTCCAATTTTTCCTTTTTGCATTTTATATCCGTATTTTATGTTTAACATTTGTTTTCCGAAACTTAGTTTTCAATAGTTGTGCCATAGGTTTTTTCCTGCCAAATAGACAGCAAAGAGTAATTATCCTTTGAATTAAAATGAAATTTTAGCAGAGAAAATAATCATTTAAATATCTCTTTCGGTAGAATTTCCTATTCGGATTTGAATTAATTAAGATTTTAAAATGCAAACAACTCAGGAAAAAAGTAATAAAGCAAGGCAAAGAGAACAATAAGTACCGAGAAAAAAAGAAGAAACAATTTAGCCATATAGATCCCGGTTTCTTTTTTTAACTGAAAATTTCTCTGACTAATAATTCCTTTAATATTATTTATGATGCGTAATGTTATATTTTCATTTCTTTTAATAAATGTATACGCACCATAATGAAATGCAGAAGAAACCATATTTATATCATCATTTTCGGAGTATAAAATAATTTCAGCATACGGATTGATCTCTTTAATTTTTTTAAGAACATCAATGGGTTCTACCGTTTGATTTTCCTGATCCGTTTCAAGTGTTGTGGCAAGAAAAATGATATCAATTTGTTTTTTTGAGGGTAACACTTCGGTAAAATCTTCAAAGAATTCTTTGCTCCGGGTATAAATACGTATGTTAAAATCGTTTACTTCCTCAAAACGGGCTAACACATCGCGAATATAAGAATCATCGTTATCGATGAAATAAACATACGTATTTTGCCTGGATATTCGGTTTGCCATAATGTTAAATTACCCTTCAAGTTACGATTAATAAACAAATAAATCAATACTTTAGTTTAAATCAGGCAGTAGCGAATAATTCTCTGCATATTCCATCATCTGTTCAGTATATTCCTGAGCGTAATTAATCGTAACATCAACCATTTCGTCATTTTTATAAACCGGTGTATATTTTGGGTTTACAAAACCGGAATAAGGGGCTAAGCTTAATTTCTTAAACCTTTCAAGAACTTCATCATGTAATTCTTTATCAACTTTTACTCCATAGTTTTCAATAAGGTATTTAGCGGCTTCATAATCACCTTCAGATTTAACTCGTTGTATTTCAGACAAAAGCTCTCCGAACAAATCCCTTAACTTATGATGATCATGTATCACAAAATAAGTTTTTCCATCTTTAACTTTTTTCTCGATAACATTTTCATCCTGTCCTTTTTCAAAACACCATTTAGCAATTAGTTGACGATTTCGCATATGAGCCTGTTCAATATTTTTCCCCGGCTCAATTCGGGTGAGTTGTATCATCAATCCATTTTTAATATAACTGTTATATTGGGCTATAGCTACATCAAATGAGGGCATAATACCCAAATCAATTAATTTTTGGTCCATCATAAACCATAAGGCAAACAGGTCGGCTCTTGTTTCTTCTATAGGTGAGTAATAATTTATTAATAAATCGGTGCTTATGCCGGGCATTAACTGACCCGATCCATGTCCTAAACATTCATGTAAATCAGTATGTAAGTTATTGGCTAAAAAACCATGTTTTTTATGTAACTCAATCTCCTGATCCGAAAACGAAAACTCCTCAGTTAATCCACTTTTAAGCGAAGCCATATGGTAAGCATAGGTAATATTTTCAATGGTTACCGATTTTGAGCCATGTTTCTTTCGAATCCACTCGGCATTTGGAAGATTAATCCCAATGGGTGTGGCAGGATAACATTCACCGCCAAGCATAGCCACATTGATTACTTTAGCACTTACGCCCTGTACTTTCTTTTTTTTAAATTTTGGATCAACAGGGGAGTTTTCTTCAAACCACTGTGCATTTTGACTTAAAATATCGGTTCGCCGGGTAGCTTTTTCATCTTTAAAATTAACGAGAGCCTCCCATGTAGCTTTACGCCCCAGAGGGTCACCATAAATTTCAATAAATCCATTAACGGTATCAATAAACGAATCGGTATCGCTTAACCACAAAATGCTATATTCATCAAATTTTTTTAAATCACCAGAGCGGTAATAATCGATAAGTTTTTGCAAACTCTCCTTTTGCTTCTTATTTTCAGCCACTTCAGTAGCTTTCTCCAACCAATAAACAATTTTTTTCATGGCCTCACCATACATTCCACTCACTTTCCAGGTTTTTTCTTTAACCTTTCCATTTTCTTTTACCAATTTTGAATTTAACCCGTAAGAAACAGGTTCTTCCTCAGCAGGATTTATCATTTGCTGATAAATTGATTCGACTTCATGCTGTGTCAGGTTTTCATAGAAGTTGTTGGCTGACCGGGTAATCATATCTTTCGATTGATCCTGACATACCCTCTTGGGATATTCTTTTGGATCAAAAATTACAGGGATTATTTTTTGGATTACCTCCTCTTTGGACAAACTAACAGTCCATTTATTTTCAGGGATTTGATATATTAAATCCAATAAAAATTCTTTCGAAAAACCGGGTAAAAATTTATCGGTAGAATAATGATGATGTATACCATTGGAAAACCAAACACGTTTGGTGTAAACCATAAACTCCTGCCATTCATTATCCTCATTATGACCTTCATTATTTTTAATTATCGCCTCAAGCAATCTTCTGATTATGAGGTTATATTTAAAATTCTGATCGAAAATAATATCCCTTCCGTAAATTGCTGCTTCAGAAAGACAATAAATCAATTTCTTTTTATGTAAGGATAAATTTTCAAACTCCGGGACTTGATAGCGTAAAATCCTTAAATCGGCAAATTGCTCTACAAAATAGGGAAACAATTCATTATTTTGTTTATTAGTCATATTACTCAATATTATAATTCCTTACATCAATATCGTGGTAAGTATTCCAAATTCCATTTTCAAATTTGAGTCCATCATACGAAAAATCCGGTCCATAAAACTGGTATTTACCTTTTAAGCTGGGCCGGAAAGGCGAAAGGTGATCGTAAATAATCATCTCTTTATCCTCATCATAGGTTAACCCCATATTTGCCTGTGCACTATATTCAAAAATTACCCGGGCAAGTTTTTTTTCTCTGTTTTTAAATACAGGAGCCCCAAAAACGGGGTGATCGTTTTGGTCAAATTGGAGTATTTCAACCAGTTTCCTTTTGCTATGCAAATCATTTAAATCTGATCCCAATAAGGTATAATAATCATCTCGTCGGTGATTATTCACTATAATTTGATAATACAAAGCACCATACCAATTTTTATGGGATAAAATTTCATATTCCGGGTTTTTGATCTGCTCTGATCGATCTGTAAGTTCATAGGTTAATGTTTTCCATCGATTTTTTTTATACTGAATAAATCCAAAATATTGATGGGTTCCATCGTAATAAGGTAGGTTCCATGTAATAATTCTAAGCTTATCATCTTCAGATCTTATATCTCCAATATATTTTAAAGAGGAAAAATTATAATCGAAACTATCATCCTGAGCCAGTGCTTTTCGGAAGTACTCTGTTATTTTTTTGTTTAGCTCTTCTTTTTTATCATCGTCTCGTTCCTGAGCCATTAAGCTGAAATAATGTTTAAGGCTATCGGAATAAACGCTTATTTCCTGTGCATATGATTTCGCTGGAGAAAAATAAAAAACAGTAAAAAGAATAAAGCAAGCGATACGTTTCATCTTAAAAATTTTAAATTTAATAGCAAAAATAAGTCCAAAACATTCATCCCAACAGAAGTATATATTCAATTTATTTTACCGATTCATCAATAGCTTCTAAAAGGATATTACAAGCCTCTTTAATCTGCTTTTCGTTTATAATTAAAGGGGGAGCAATTCGAAAAGCACTGTCGTGAAATAAAAACCAGTCGGTTACCAGACCTTTACTTACGGCAATATCGATTACCTTTTTTACCTGGTCAAAGTTTTTTAATTCAACCGCCATAAACAAACCAATGCCGCGGATTTCTTTAATCTCAGGATGAGTCAATAAATCACGAAACAACTGGCCTTTCTGTTTTACTTTTTCGCAAAGTTTTTCATCTACGATTGTATTTAAAGAAGCAACAGCTGCTGCGCAAGAAACCGGATGCCCACCAAAAGTAGTTATATGCCCTAAAATCGGGTTTGTTTTAAAAGCCGACATGATTTCATGGGAAGAAACAAAAGCGCCAATAGGCATTCCACCACCCATTCCTTTAGCAATGGTCATAATATCAGGAACAACATCAAACTCCTGTAAAGCAAAGAGACTTCCTGTTCTTCCAAAACCGGTTTGTATTTCATCAAAGATGAGCAAGGTGCCTGTCTCATCGCATTTTTTCCGTAATTTTTGCAAAAAATTATTTCCCGGAACCCTTATCCCTCCTTCTCCCTGGACAGGTTCTATTAAAACACAGGCTGATTTCCCGGTAATTTGCTCTATCGATTTTTCATCATTAAAATCCAAAAACCGGATATCGGGCAATAATGGACGAAAAGCATTTTTAAACGCTTCGTTTCCCATTACACTTAATGCTCCATGGCTGCTTCCATGATAAGCATTTTTAAACGCAACGATTTCAGTGCGCCCGGTATATCGTTTAGCCAGTTTCAATGCTCCTTCAATAGCTTCGCTGCCGGAATTTACAAAATAAACCGAACTTAAATTTTCGGGCAATAAGTCGGTTAATAATTTGGCATACTCTACCTGTGGAGATTGGATATACTCTCCATACACCATCAGGTGCATAAATTTCTCCGCTTGATTTTGTACTGCTTTAACTACGTTAGGATGAAGGTGTCCTACATTGCTAACAGATACTCCTGAAATTAAATCAATATAGGATTTTCCCTCCGGGCTATACATATAAATTCCCTCAGCATGTTCAATTTCCAATTGTAATGGAAAATCAGAGGTCTGTCCTACATGCTGCAAAAATAGTTGTCGTTGCGAAATCATATAATGATTTTATTAGCGTTATTAAACAAAAAAAATTGGGAAAAATCCCAATTTATAAAATACAAAGTTAATGATAAGGATTTATTTTCCCATAAGATTTATGTCATTCATAAACCTTTCTTTATAAGCTTTGCCAATTGGTATATTTTTCAATCCTTCCGAATTTCTGATATAAACTGAATTATCTTCTATCCGGTCAATTTTCTTTACATTAATAATATACGAACGATGTACGCGTTTAAATTGTTTTGAAGGCAGCTGACTTTCGATAGACTTCATGGTAAAATGAATGGTAAACTTTTCACTAAAAGCATTGATAATCACATAATTTTCAAGTGCCTCAACCCAAAGAATCTCATCATATTTTAATCGTACCAGCGCAGAATTCTTTTTGACATATATTTCATCAACATCATCCCGTTCTTTAATTTCATGTATATTTTTTGCTTTTAATGCAGCTTTATAAAAACGACTGTATGTTATCGGTTTCAACAGATAATCGGTAACATCATAATCAAAAGCATTTACTGCATATTTTTCTTTAGATGAAATAATAATCACTTGTGGCAGGTTTTTCAGTGCATTCATAAAGTCGATTCCATCCATTTCAGGCATCTCAATATCCAGAAATATCAGGTCAATTTCTTCTTTTCCTTTATTAAATGCATTAATGGCTTCAACGGCATCCTTAAAAGAGTGCTTTAGCGAAAGAAAGTCTGTTCGTTCAACAAATTCTTCTACTACACGTCTTGAGAGGGCATCATCATCTATAATAATACAATTCATACTATTCACAGTGTATATTTATTTCAAATGCTGTTATTTTTATTCACAAGATATTTAAACGATAAAGATGAAAAAAATTACATCAATATACGAATTTTTGTGATTAAAAGTTATTTTTCTTAGATAAAAAATCATCTATAAGTAATGATGATTTTTTTATCGTCTTTTTTAACCATTCCAATAAAATTTCTTCTTTTTCATTATCAGACAATTGCCAATCAATTTCGGATTTTCTCAATAATGAAGTCAGATGGTGTAAGATAATAGCCACTGAAACGGAAATATTAAAGCTTTCGGTAAATCCAACCATAGGGATTTTTATATATTCATCTGCATTATCAATCATTGTATCTGTAAGCCCATTTAATTCAGTCCCAAAAAACAAAGCTGTTTTTCCCCGGGTTAAATCAAAATCCTCGAGATTAACGTCTTTAGTGTGTGGTGTAGTAGCAACAATCCGGTACCCTTGTTTTTTTAAATCACTGATTGCTTCCAGGGTATTACTCTTCTGGTTATTATATTTTATAAGATTTAACCATTTATAAGAACCCAAAGCCACATCGGGGTTAATTTGGTATTCGTTTTTATTTTCGATAATGTGCACATCCTGAATACCAAAACAATCAGCAGTTCGTAATACAGCACTTGCATTTTGCGATTGATAAATATCTTCCAGCACAACAGTAATATACCTTGTCCGTTGATTAAGAATCTGATGAAATAGATTAAGCCTTTTCTGTGTAATAAATTGTTCCAGGTAGTTTACTAAATCGGAATTCATGATCTTATACCTATAAAAAAAAGGGAGTACAAAAGCTATGTTACTCCCTTCCATTATTTAGTTAAAGTTTTTTATTGAACTGCGTCTGCTAAATCACTTCCAGCTTTAAATTTAACTACGTTTTTAGCTTTAATAGTAATAGGTTTACCAGTTTGTGGGTTTCTACCAGTTCTTGCATTTCTTTTTGCTACAGAGAAAGAACCAAAACCAACTAAAGCTACTCTGTCACCTTTTTTCAAAGCGCCTGTTGTACTCTTAATAAAAGCGTCTAAAGCTTTTTTAGCGTCTGCTTTTGTTAAATCTGCTCCACTAGCAATTGCATCAATTAATTCTGCTTTGTTCATAATAAAAAAATTTTTAGGGTTAGTAAAATAATTATTTTTTTAGCTTCTACATACAAATATAGAGTATTTCTTAAGTTTAGCAAATCTAAACCAAAAAAAAATACTTATTTATTGATAAATATATTGATTTTGTTAATAATTGAGCGTAAAAATGCATATTACAGGCCTTTCATGGGTAATAATTACACATTTTTACCCATAAATATCCAATCAAAACAAATAATTATTTTTCTCAAAAAATTTTGTGCAAATAAAAATTAATTATACTTTTGCCGACGGAGAAATGGCAGAGTGGTCGAATGCGGCGGTCTTGAAAACCGTTGTCCGTTCTGC
>JBNJFS010000028.1:0-17919 GCA_051747085.1 Bacteroidota bacterium | reverse complement strand
CGTGGTTTATTTTGATGAAGATACCCCTTATGATCTCATCAAAAAAGTACAACCCGATATTTTAATCAAAGGGAGCGATTATCATGTTGAGGATATTGTAGGTTATGATATTGTGATGCAAAAAGGGGGAGAGGTAAAAACGATTGATTTTATCCCGGGCTATTCAACTACATCAATTATTGAAAAATTGAAGAAATAAAAGAATAATGGCTAAATCAAAATCAGTATATGTTTGTCAGAATTGTGGTGTTGAATCTTCAAAGTGGGTAGGCAAATGCCCTTCATGCAGTGAATGGAACACTTTTGTTGAACAGGTTATTTCAAAATCAACGCACTCAAAATCCTCTCTGGCTCATGAGTTTTCTGAAAAGCAGACCCCTCAAAAACTATCCGAAATAAAACCTAAAAAAGAAGGACGGATATCGTCAAATATTCAGGAACTGGACAGGATTTTAGGAGGAGGGATTGTTCCGGGGTCGATGATTTTAATCGGGGGAGAACCGGGTATCGGAAAGTCTACCCTTTCCCTTCAGATGGCCCTCAGGCTTCATCATCTTAAATCTTTATATGTTTCGGGAGAAGAAAGCCCGCAACAAATAAAAATGCGCGCCGACAGGTTAAAACTAAGCAACGATGGGTGTTTTATCCTTAGTGAGACCTCGCTGGAAAGTATTTTTAATCATATCGTTAATATAAAGCCTGATATTATTATTGTAGATTCTATCCAAACTTTGTTTTCAGAGCATTTAGAATCAACAGCCGGAACGGTTTCTCAAATCCGTGAAACAGCAGCCCGCTTACTAAAGTTTGCGAAAGAATCCGGTACTCCCGTTTTATTAATAGGACATATTACCAAAGAAGGAAATTTAGCCGGCCCAAAGGTGTTGGAGCATATTGTAGATACCGTTTTACAATTCGAGGGAGACCATCACCATATGTACCGGATTTTACGAACCACCAAAAACCGGTTTGGCTCTACCGCCGAATTAGGCATTTTTGAAATGAGTGATAAAGGACTTCGTGAAGTAAGCAACCCTTCCGAGGTATTAATCACTCAAACCGATGAACAATTAAGCGGAACAACAGTGGCATCAACGATTAACGGTGTGCGTCCATTGTTAATTGAAATACAGGCGCTTGTGAGCTCTGCTGCTTATGGTACTCCACAGCGTTCATCTACAGGTTTCAATATCCGGCGACTGGGCATGTTGCTTGCTGTTTTAGAAAAACGCGCCGGTTTCCGACTGGGGCAAAAAGATGTATTTTTAAATATTGCCGGAGGTATTAAAGTGGATGATCCTGCCACAGACTTATCGGTTATAGCCTCGGTGCTTTCCTCAAACCTCGATTTAACCATTGATAAAAGCATCTGTTTTGCCGGCGAAGTTGGATTAACCGGTGAAATCAGGCCCGTGAACCGAATTGAACAAAGAATTAGTGAAGCAGATAAGTTAGGATTTAAAAAAATCTATATTTCAAGGTTTAATAGCAAAGGAATTGACACATCAAAATTTAACATAGAGATTATAAAAGTTGGAAAAGTGGAAGAGCTATTTCGTTCTCTTTTCAAAAAGAATTAATGCCGGTGAAATTACTCGAAGTAAATAATCTTTCCCTGACCTTTGGAAGTGAAACAGATTCTAAAAAGGTAATAGATAATGTCTCTTTTAAACTAAATAAGGGAGAAACGTTAGGGATTGTTGGCGAATCGGGATCAGGAAAATCAATAACCGCATTATCCGTTTTAAATTTGCAGCCACCCAATGCATCTGTTAGCGGGGATATTTATTATTATGAAAAGAATAAGGAAATAAATCTTTTAAAATTATCCGATAAAAACTGGTTGTCTTTTCGTGGGAAAAATATTTCTATGATTTTTCAGGAACCCATGACCTCTCTAAACCCTACCATGAAATGCGGGAAACAGGTTTCTGAGATTTTGTTTATGCATACAAATTTATCGCCTGATAAAAGGTATGCCCGTGTATTAGAGTTGTTTAAAGAAGTAAAATTACCCGACCCTAAAAGAATATATAATAGTTATCCTCATGAGATATCGGGCGGACAAAAGCAACGAGTAATGATTGCTATGGCTATTGCCCTTAAGCCGGCCATTTTAATTGCCGACGAACCAACAACAGCACTTGACGTGACCGTGCAAAAGGCAATTATTGATTTATTAAAAGATATTCAGAAGAAATATGCGATCAGTATTATTTTTATTTCGCATGATTTAGGTGTTATTGCACAAATCGCACATAAGGTTCTGGTGATGTATAATGGGCGGGTTGTTGAAAAGGGAGCGGTAAAAAGCATATTAAATAATCCGGAAGATCCCTATACCCAAGGACTGATAAAATGCCGGCCGGAACTGAGTTCAAAAGGAGTCAGACTTCCTGTGCTTTCTGATTTTATGCAACGTTCAGGAAATAGTTCACAACCAGTAAGTCAGGAAGGGTTTCATGTATTGGAACAAGAACAGATTGTTTTGTCGGTTAGCGGGCTGAATAAAAGTTTTGTGTCAAAAGTAAATTTTTGGGGTAAATCCAGGCACTCTTTAAAAGCAATTCAAAACATACAATTTGATGTATATAAAGGAGAAACACTAGGATTAGTGGGTGAGTCAGGCTGTGGAAAAACCACCTTAGGGAGGGTAATTACACAGTTACTGGATTATAACTCAGGAGATATCGAATATAAGGGGAAGTCATTAAAAAATTTATCCACAAATGAGTTAAAGCAATTCCGCCAAAAAGTACAAATTATTTTTCAAGATCCTTATAGCTCTTTGAATCCGAAGATAAAAGCAGGAGAAGCCATTGCTGAGCCTTTAAAAGTACATCGGCTTTACCAAACGTCAAAAGAGCGAAAACAAAGAGTTTTTGACTTACTAAAACAGGTTAAATTAACCGAAGAGGATTATGCAAAATATCCCCATGAGTTTTCCGGCGGACAAAGGCAACGTATTGTTATTGCCCGGGCACTGGCTTTAAACCCTGAGTTTATTATTTGTGACGAATCGGTTTCTGCACTTGATGTATCTGTGCAGGCTGAAATTTTAAACCTTTTAAATGATTTAAAAAGAAAATATCAATTAACGTATATTTTTATTTCTCACGATTTGTCGGTAGTGAAATATATGTCCGATAGAATTATGGTAATGAAAGACGGGCAACTGGTAGAAATAAATAAAGCAGATGAAATCTATCATTCACCTGCTTCTGATTATACGCGTAAATTAATTGACTCAATACCCGAACTTAAAGGTTAGAAAAATTCATTGTCAAATTCGGTTTTTGTTTCCTGATCATCTTCCCCACAATCAATTGGTATGGAAAAGTTATCCGGTTTTTCAAATTCATCTTCACGGGTAACCGAAATAATGGTAGAATCATTATACACTTTTTGCATATACAGTCCAAATATGGGTAAAGCCATGTTATGGCCACCCCCCATACCAATTCCTTCAAAGCGTATGCTTCGGTCTTCGCCACCTACCCAAACGCCCGAAACCAGGTTAGGAGTTACGCCCATAAACCATCCATCAGAATGATTTTGAGTCGTTCCGGTTTTACCCCCAATTTCATTAAATAACTCGTATTTCCACCGTATTCTTCCAGCCGTACCTTCTTTAACGACTGATTCAAGCAAATTCACCATTAAATAAGCTGTTTGTTCGCTTATTGCTTCATTTTTTGAAGATGTAAACCGGGCAAGTTCAGAACCGTTACTATCTTCAATGCGGGTAATATATATTGGCTCGGAATGCACTCCTTTACTCGGGTAAGTTGAGTATGCACTCACCATTTCTTCTAAACTGATACCAGAAGTACCTAAAAATATGGATGGTACCGGATCGATATGGCTTTCAATTCCCATTTTTCGCATTACATCAATCACTGATTCGGGATTAAACTGTTTGATTAACCAGGCAGATATATAATTAACAGAATTAGCAAGCCCCCATTTCAAGGTAACCATTTTACCATCTTTGTCGGAAGGGCCCGAATTTTTGGGAGTCCATGTTGAGTCATTAACAGTAAAAGTAGAAGGGACATTAGCTACTTTATGGCATGGTGAATAATTCTCCTGCATAGCCAGGGTGTATAAAAAAGGTTTTATGGTAGATCCTACCTGTCTTTTACCCTGTGTTATATGGTCGTATTTAAAGTGCTTAAAATCAGGCCCTCCTACATAAGCTTTAACATAACCGTTATGAGGATTGATAGATAAAAATCCGGCGCGCAAAAATTGTTTATAATATAATAATGAGTCCATGGGTGTCATTACCGTATCAATATCACCTTCCCATGAGAAAACGGTCATTTCAGCGGGAGTGTTAAAAACGGAAATAATGGAGTCCATATCCAGTCCTTTTTGTCGTAATACTCTGTATCTTTCTGTTCTTCGCATTCCTAGCTCGATAATGTCGCTTAGTTCAGCTGATGAAAGATCTTCAGCATAGGGTGCATTGGGGTTTGATTCTTGCTCTTCGTCAAAGATTTGTTGTAATTCTCCCCCAAGATGCTCTTTAAGGGCTTCTTCAGCATATTTTTGCATCCTGGAATCGAGGGTTGTATAAATTTTTAACCCATCGCGATACAAATTATACGTTGTACCGTCGGGTTTTTTATTCTTATTACACCAGCCATATAAAGGGTTTGTTGCCCATTCAACAGAATCTTTGATATAACTATCGTGTGAAAAATAATTTTTCTTATTCGGCTCTTTCTTGTTGAGTAATAATCTTAAATATTCTCTAAAATAAGTGGCTAAACCTACATTATGATCCTGTACTTTATAATTTAATTCAATAGGTAAAACGCTAAGCGAGTCAAACATTTTATCGCTTATGTAATTATACTTATTCATTTGTGAAAGAACAACATTTCGTCTTAGCCTGGAACGCTCGGTATTTCGTAATGGATTATAATAACTTGGTGCTTTTAACAATCCTACCAGCACGGCAGCTTCTTCAACTTTTAAAGAATCGGAGGTTTTGTTGAAAAAGGTTTTAGCCGCCGATTTTATACCAAACGAATGTCCTCCAAAAGGAACTGTATTTAAATACATTACCAGAATTTCATCTTTGGTGTAATTTTTTTCCAGTTTTACAGCGGTAACCCATTCCTTGAATTTAGTTATTCCGAGGTTTATATTTCGTTTAACCGTTGAACGATATATGGTTGTGTCCCGCGGGAAAAGATTTTTAGCCAGCTGTTGGGTAATTGTGCTCCCTCCTCCGGCATCCCGGTTTCCTAACAGAATACTGTATACAATTACACGACCTAACCCCCGGGCATCAATTCCAGGATGTTTATGAAAACGAATATCTTCAGTGGCAAGGAGTGCATTAACAATGTTAGGTGAAAGATCATCAAACTGAACGTAAGATCTGTTTTGATAATAATAACTACCTAACAATAAACTATCAGCAGAAAATACCTCCGATGCAAGGTTGTTATCCGGATTCTCCAGATCTTCAAAAGTAGGCATATCTCCAAACTTTTCCCCTGAGATTAAAACAAAAATTGTTATTAACGTTATTATGGGAAAGATAAATAAAGCCCAGAACAACCGGATATAAAATTTTTTTGTAAATTTAATTTTGCTCATATTGCTTGTTTTCTCTTTGTTGTCAAAAATAATAAATAATATTTAATTCAAAATGTTGAAGTTAAAATACTATTTATATTAATTTTGTGTCATTTTAAATACAATTTTAACATATAATATATATGAGTGAAAATCTGGTAATTGTAGAATCCCCGGCAAAAGCAAAAACCATTGAGAAGTTTTTAGGGAAAGACTTTGTTGTTAAATCAAGTTATGGACATATACGCGATTTGGCAAAAAAAGATTTTGGTATTGATATCAATAACGACTACGAACCTCAATATATTGTTCCTGATGATAAAAAAGCGGTAGTAAAAGAATTAAAGAAAGATGCTAAAGAAGCTAAAACGGTTTGGTTAGCATCTGATGAAGACCGCGAAGGAGAAGCTATTGCCTGGCACTTGTTTAAGGTATTGGAACTGGATCCTGAAAAAACGAAGAGGATTGTTTTTCATGAAATAACAAAAAATGCCATTCAAAATGCTATAAAAAATCCACGACCCATTGATGAAAACCTGGTCAATGCACAACAAGCCCGCAGAATTTTAGACCGACTGGTTGGATTTGAGTTATCCCCGGTGTTATGGAAAAAAGTCAAACCTTCCCTTTCTGCCGGAAGAGTGCAGTCTGTGGCTGTAAAGTTGCTTGTGGAAAGAGAAAGAGAAATCATGAACTTTAAAAGCGAATCGTATTTTAAGGTTACAGGAATTTTTCAAACAGCTGGTGAACATGAATTAAAAGCAGACTTAAATGAACGCATAAAGAATAAGAAAGATGTATTAGATTTTCTGGAGAAGAATAAATCAGCATCTTTTGTTGTGAATAATGTAGTGAAGAAACCAGGGAAAAAATCTCCTGCCCCACCTTTTACTACATCCACCTTGCAACAAGAAGCCAGCAGGAAGTTAGGTTTTTCGGTTGCCCAAACCATGGCTGTAGCCCAAAGATTATACGAAGCAGGTAAAATTACCTATATGCGAACCGATTCGGTAAACTTATCGGATATGGCTATTAATTCGGCAAAAAAGGTTATTTTGGATGAGTTTGGAGAAAAATATTTGAAAACCAGGAAGTATAGCACAAAATCGAAAGGAGCACAAGAAGCACACGAAGCCATAAGGCCAACGTTTATCGAAAAAGAAACGGTTTCAGGTACCGAAAGGGAGAAACGGTTGTATGAACTTATATGGAAACGAACCATTGCCTCCCAAATGAGTGATGCTTTACTTGAAAAGACTACGATTACTATCGATATATCGAATCAAGATAAAAGAAAATTTATTGCCAGTGGAGAGGTTTTAAAATTTGATGGCTTTTTAAAAGTTTATATTGAATCGAGGGATGATGAAAATGACGAAGAGACAAAAGGCTTATTACCCTCTGTTACCAATGGAGAAAAAATGGATTACCATTCAATTGTTGCCATCCAACGCTTTACTCATCATCCGCCAAGATATACCGAAGCAAGTTTGGTGAAAAAATTAGAAGAATTAGGTATTGGTCGTCCATCAACTTATGCCCCCACAATTTCTACC
The DNA here is from genome assembly GCA_051747085.1 of Bacteroidota bacterium. Taxonomy (GTDB): domain Bacteria; phylum Bacteroidota; class Bacteroidia; order Bacteroidales; family UBA12077; genus UBA12077. Next base: position 10,768 of record JBNJFS010000028.1, on the reverse strand, counting down.
ATTCAAAACAGGGGATATGTTGTAAAAGAAGATCGTCCGGGTCAGGAAAGGAGTTATGTTGCCATAAGCTTAAGAAACAGTACTATAGATGAGGAAATAAAAAAAGAAATTACCGGAGCAGAAAAATCAAAACTTTTTCCTAATGATATTGGAATGGTCGTTAATGATTTTTTAGGGAATCATTTTGATGAGATAATGAATTATAATTTTACGGCCTCGGTTGAAGAGGAGTTTGATGAAATTGCTCAGGGGAATATGCCCTGGACGCAAATGATTGATAAATTTTATCGGCCATTTCATCAGCGGGTTGATGAAACCTTGAAAACTTCTGCTCGAAGTGTAGGTGAAAGAATTTTGGGTAAAGATCCCAAATCAGGCAAACCGATACTAGCCAAAATAGGACCTTATGGACCAATGGTGCAATTAGGAGATAAAGACGACGAAGAGAAACCAAAGTTTGCTTCATTGCAAAGAGGTCAGCACCTAGAGTCGATTACGTTACAAGAAGCATTAGATCTATTTAAATTACCCCGTGAAATTGGAACGTTTGAAGGAGAAGATGTAGTGGTCTCAATAGGTCGGTTTGGTCCATATGTAAGGCATGACTCAAAATTTTATTCATTAAAAAAACATGATGATCCGTATAAGATTGAATTAGATAGGGCCATTGAGATAATTAAAGAGAAAAGGGAGAAGGATAAAGCTAAAATAATCAATGATTTTCCAGAAGACAAAGACCTTCAGCTACTGAACGGTCGTTGGGGACCCTATATTTCCTATAAAAAGAAAAACTATAAAATCCCCAAAGGAGAGAAGGCTGAGAAATTATCGTATGAAGACTGTATGAAAATTATAAAAGAATCGGAGAAGAAAGATACCAAAAAGCCGAAAGGGAAGAAAACCAATAAAACAAATACGAAGAAAAACACGAAGAAAAAGAATAAATAAACACGTATTTAATGAACCTGAATGATTATTTTAATCCGGTTGATCCCATAAGGAATATAAAATCCTTTGTAAGATCCGACAAACAACTTTCTTCCTTGGTTGTTCAACATACCAAAGATAAACCAATTTCAGATGTTGAGAATTTTCACCTGGCTATTGTTGGGGTCACTTTAGATGACGAAGAGGCAGCTAAATCATTTTTTGCTGTAAGGAATCAATTATATGGATTAGCGGCACCTGATTATAAAACAAAAATATACGATTTAGGAAACTTAAAATCAGGAAAATCAGAAAAAGATAATGAAGCAGCCCTAAGGGATGTTATTATTGAGTTAATATCTTTAAATATAATTCCTATAGTCTTGGGAGCTTCAGATAATACTCTATATCCAATTTACACTGCTTATCAAAAACGTAATAAAGAGGTAAATTTTATTCATATTGATAACAAAATTGATATAAGCCAGAATATTGCTGAAAATACGAAATCTGCATTGTGGAAAATTTTAGTTGAAGAAAACGAATCTTTATTTTCTTTCAGTAACATTGGATTTCAATCCCATTTTGTTGGAGCAAATACGCTTCAGTTTGTTACAGACACTCTTCATAATGCATACCGGATAGGTGCTCTGAGAGAAAATTTTCAAAATATCGAGCCAATATTTCGTGATGCGGATTTTGTGGCACTTAATGTATCATCCATAAAACAATCTGATGCTCCGGCACAAATATATCCTTCACCCAATGGTTTTACCGGGGATGAAATTTGTCAGATTTCACGTTATGCGGGGTTGGGAAACAAACTTTCGGTTTTTGGTTTATTTGATTATTTTTTCTCAAACGATAGAAATAATCAAACAGCACAACTGATTGCACAAATTATTTGGTATTTTATTAACGGGTATAGCTCTCGTATTGTGGAATATCCATTAGAGAATGATAAGAACTTTAAAAAAATTATTGTAAATCTTGATACCTTTAAGTCGGAATTAGTTTTCTATAATAGCGAAGAAACTCAGCGATGGTGGATTGAAGTGCCTTCGTTTAAAAATAATAAAATAAAGAATGTGATTATTTCATGTACCCCACAAGATTATCAAATGGCAACCCGGGGAGAAGTACCTGAAAACTGGTTGAAAGCATATCAAAAAATAAATTAAAAATCAGCGATTTAACAAAATAATAGTAGAAAAATCGTTATTTTTTTTTAAACATTAGTAACTTTATTAAATTTATAAAGTATAATGTGATATTATAAAGCAATCGATTAAGAGCATTTTATTATTTATAAAATTTGTTTAGGAATAATATTTTTACTTATTTTACTTTGGTAATGTTTATTGTAACTGAGGAATGTAAAAAATAATATGAAAAGATCAATTTTTTTCTTGACTTTTTTAATGTTTTTATCTGTGTTTTTAAAAGCGCAGCAAGATCCTCAATATAGTCAGAATATGTTTACACACCTATTAACAAACCCCGGTTATGCCGGAAGTAATGATAATATTACCGTGTATGCCTTAAATAGAACCCAGTGGACTGGATTTGAGGGAAGTCCCATGGTTACTACCCTTAATATGGATGCAGCAATAAATCCATTCAATATCCCATTAGGTATTGGTGTTTCATTACAAAATGATGAATTAGGGTTTAATAAAGATATTCTGTTAAATTTATCTGTAGCCTATAAACAACCATTAGGTGACGGGAATTTAGGTATTGGTGTGAAATGGGGTGTTGCAAATACAAGTATTAATACCGGAGGTTCAGAATGGATAACACCGGTTGATCCTGTTGAGAATGATATTGCTATCCCTGTTGATGGAAGTGAGGATTTGAATTTTATGGATTTTGGTTTTGGATTTTTTTATAAAACGCAGGATTTATATTTAGGTATCTCATCTACTCATATCAATCAAGCTGAGTTTAGTTTCGATCAAAGTAAAACCCGGCTTACCCGGCATTATTATATTACAGCAGGATATAATTTACCTTTAAATAATCCATTATATGAATTTAAGCCGGGATTAATAGTTCAATCTGACGGAAAAAATTCACAATTAGGGTTTCATGGATTAATTGAATACAATAAAAAGATATGGGGAGGCGTTTCTTTAAGAACAGATTATGCAATAATAGGAATTTTTGGCATTGAATTATTTAAGTGGGTTAAGGTTAGTTATTCGTACGATTTTGTTGTGTCAGGGATGAAAGAATATAATAATGGTTCGCATGAAATTATGATGGGATTTAGTTTTGATGTTAAAAAAGATAAAACCCCTGAACGATATAAAAGTATTAGATTTTTATAAAAAGAAAATGAATTATTGTTATTTTGCAAAATAAATATTGGAAATATTATGAAAAAATTATTAGTTGTAGGCATTCTTTTAGCAATTTCTTATGGTTGCAGTAAATACAATGCTGGAGAATTAACTGGTGTAAAAGGCAGAAAAGGATGGTTTGAATCTGAGCCTTACGGAATGGTTTTTGTCCCCATGGGTAGCTTTACGATGGGACCGAGTGATCAGGACGTAGCCTGGGCAATGAATTCATTTTCCAAGACTGTTTCTGTTGATGCATTTTGGATGGATGAAACGGAAGTTACCAATAATGAATATCGTCAATTTGTATACTGGGTTCGCGATTCTATTATGAGACGCAAACTTGGTGAAGTAATCGAAGATTATCTTATTGCTGAAGATGATTTTGGAAATCCTATTGATCCTCCAATTATTAATTGGGATGTTGAGATTGATCCACGGGATGAGGAAGTTTCAGAAATCCTGAATGAATTGTATCTTGCCGAGCATGAAAGATTTTATCGCCGGAAAGAGATTGATACCCGTAAGCTAATGTTTGAGTATTATAGAGTTGACATGCAACAGGCAGCAAAAAAATCCAATCGCTACGATTTTGATACAAGGCAATATAACGGAACGGCTATTAATGCACAGGGAGAACAAATAGATGTGGACGATCGTTCTGCTTTTGTTATTCGTGATGTGATTAATGTGTATCCTGATACGCTATGTTGGATCAGTGACTTTACCTACTCATTCAACGAACCATATACAAATATGTATTTTTGGCATCCTTCCTACGACAACTATCCTGTGGTTGGAGTTAACTGGGAACAGGCCAGAGCATTTTCTGTTTGGAGAACACAATATTTAAACGATTTTCTAAGAGGAGAAGGAGGAGGTTTTGTTCAGGATTTCAGACTACCTAACGAAGCTGAGTGGGAATATGCTGCAAGAGGAAATCTTGACTTATCCATGTATCCCTGGGGAGGAATGTATACCCGAAATAAACAGGGTTGTTTTTTAGCTAATTTTAAACCTTTAAGAGGTAACTATATTGATGATGGCGGATTGATAACCGTTTCTGTTGGAAGCTATGCTCCAAACGAATACGGACTATTTGATATGGCAGGAAATGTTGCCGAATGGACATCTAATGCTTATGATGAGTCGGCATATAGTTTCCAGCATGACATGAACCCTGACTATCAATATGAAGCGTTACCGGATGACCCTCCTGCCATGAAACGAAAAATAGTTCGTGGAGGTTCCTGGAAAGATATTGGATATTTTTTGCAAAATGGAACAAGAACCTATGAATATCAAGATTCTGCAAAATCATATGTAGGTTTTAGAAATGTAAGATCATATCTGGGAACAAATTAGTTAGATAGAGTTATAAACTAAAGTTATGTATCATGATTAACCTAACTGAAATAGTACAGAGCTCCGGATGGAGAAAATTTATGGCAAAGCTATATGGATGGGGAGCTTCATTAGTTATTCTGGGAGCATTATTTAAATTAATGCACTGGCCAGCTGCAGGAGCCATGTTAACAGCTGGAATGTTAACTGAAGCAGTAATATTCTTTTTCTCTGCATTTGAGCCTCAGCACGAAGAGGTAGACTGGACTCTTGTATATCCTGAATTAGCAGGAATTAATGAGGATGAAGATTTTACACCCACCCCAAGAGCAGAGCGAGAAAAATTAAGTAGTGGTGCCGGGGGTGCCGGGTTAGGTAAACTTGATGAAATGCTGGAAAATGCAGAAATTACCCCCGAATTATTTGAGAAGTTAGGGAAAGGATTGAAAAACCTGAACCAAACAACTCAGAACTTAATGAATGTCTCCGATGCGGCACAGGCAACCAACCAATTTGTTGATAATTTGCAAGCTGCTTCAGAGTCTATTAATTCAATGACTGAAAGCTACGGACAATCATCTGAACAACTGACAAACTCAATTGGCAGTTTGATCGAATCTTATGATGGTTCGGCCGAGGTTATGGAAAATGCAGGCAAGAATATGGCTGAACAATTCACTCAGTCAAGTCAGGGGTTTATAGATAATTATAAGAGCCTTGAAGAAAGAATTCAGGAGAATATTGAATTAATAGCTACTGGAAATCAGTCATATAATGAAAAACTGGAAATTCTTAACAAAAACTTATCTGCTTTAAATTCTGTATATGAATTACAAATGCAGAATACAAGCGAGCATGTTGAATCATCCAAAACCGTATTCAATGAAATGGATGTGCTTATGAATAATATTAAAGAATCGGTTGATGAGACAAAAGCGTATAAAGATGAGATTTCAAAATTAAATAACAATTTAACCGCATTAAACTCAATTTATGGCAACATGTTATCTGCCATGAATGTGGTTAAATAGTAAACAGTTAGTTAGATAAACTTAGAATTATGGGTCACGGCAAAGAAACTCCCAGGCAGAAAATGATTGGTATGATGTATTTAGTGTTAACGGCAATGTTGGCGCTAAATGTTTCGGCTGAAGTGTTGGATGCATTTGCAGCTGTTGATGAGGGCTTAACTAAAACAACTCATAATTATGTACAAAAAAATAAAGAATTATATAAAGAGTTTGACGAACAGTATACCATAAATCGAACAAAAGTAAAACCGTGGAAAGAAAAATCGGATGAAGTTAAGCGTAGATCCGAAGAACTTTTTAGCTACATTCAGAATTTAAAACTTGAAATTATTAGAGAGAACCAGGGAGAAGATACGGAGGCCATTACTGAAGATGGAAAGATTGTTAATGATCTTTTAATGGGAAAGGACAAATACGATGTTGCTTCAAGGATCTTAATCGGCCCCAACAATAATGGCAAAGCTTTTGATTTTAAAGAAATGATTGCAGAATATAGAGAATACCTGGTTAGTTTATGTGATCCTAATGATGAACGAATTATTCAATCCATAGAAAGTAATCTTGACACCTCTGATCCTCCCCCAAATAAAGAGGGTGAAAGCAAATCGTGGGAGGTAAAACATTTTGGACAAATGCCATTAGCCGCTGTGATGCCTTTGCTAACGAAGTTTCAGGTTGATATTCGAAATTCTGAGACTGAGATGGTAAGGTATTTATTAAACCAGATTGTTGCCGGAGAAATTACCTTTAATAAACTGGAATCTACTATTATACCCAATACAAGTTATGTATTGCAAGGAAATGATTATTCGGCAGATGTTTTCCTTGCGGCAGTCGATACCACGCAACCTCCGGTGGTTCTTGTTGGAGATTATGACTCAACCCGTTTAGAAGATGGAAACTGGGAATATAATATGGTTGGTGATTACGATACTTTGGATGTTATTCAGGGAAAAGCAAAATATCAGGTAAGAGGCCAGGCCGTTGGGACACACGAGTGGAGGGGATTAATAAAATTGCTTGACCCCAGCGGAAATTATATTGTTAAATCTTTCCAAAAATCCTATCAGGTTGCTAGACCCAATCTTGTGGTGTCTCCTACAAGAATGAATGTATTTTATGTTGGGGTAGATAACCCGGTAAGTATTTCAATCGCCGGAGTTCCAGGAAATAAAATTGCACCATCAATAACAAACGCAAGGATTAGAAAACGATCTGACGGTGAATATATCGTAAATCCAACGCGCCCCGGAAATAGTATTGTCTCGGTTCAAGCTGAAATTGATGGGGTAATGAAAAATATGGGAACCGCTCAGTTTAGGGTTAAACCTTTACCTGACCCCGTTGTTAAGGTTGCAGGAAAGCAGGGAGGAAAAATCGCGAAGAATGTATTAGCAGCTCAGGCCGGAGTCTTTGCCGAAATGGAAAATTTTGATTTTGATCTTGAGTTTAAGATTATTGAATTTACAGTATCTACTACTGATCGTGGTGGATTTTTTATCGGAGAAAAATCTGAAAATAATGTGTTTACTCAGGCGCAATTAGATTTAATTAATAATTTACGCAGAAACTCGCGTATTAATATTGAGGATGTGAAGGCAGTAGGTCCTGATGGAAAAGTTAGAAATCTGCCTCCAATAGTATTTGAAATTATTTAACATTAAAAAATAAAATTATGAAACGATTTTTTGTTGTTTTTCTTGTTGTCGGGCTAATTACTACTATTTTTAATGAACAACAAATATTTGCCCAGGACGAAACGGTAAACGATGGGGTATATGTAAAAGAAAATATACCAGGTAAACGTCCAGTGCCCTATCGTCAATTACGTGAAGCTGATATTATGTGGTCTAAAAAAATATGGCAAATTATTGACGGTAGAAAAAAGATGAATCATTCTTTATACTTCCCGTTGGAAGGAAAAGTGGATGATAGAAGAAGTTTGATGAACCTGTTTATGTATGGCATTGAAAATGAAGGACTGATTGTGTATAAAGATGATGAATTTAAAGATATTATGACGTTGGATGAGGTCAAAGAAAAATTAGATGCATTACCCCAAACACAACAAGTTACGAATCCGGAAACTGGCGAGTTAGAAGAAAGAGTAATCGAAGGTACTATTAATTACGATGAAATAAGTCAGTTTGAAATAAAAGAACAGTGGTATTTCGACAAACAGAATTCAACGATGAGGGTACGCATTTTAGGTATATGCCCGATTAGAAAGTATGTTGATCCGGAAACAGAACAGGCAAGAAAAGAAAGAACTTTTTGGGTATATTTCCCGGCAGCCCGTCACTTATTGGCAAATCAGGAAGTATTCAATCGCAACAATGATGCCCAACGAATAAGTTTTGATGATCTGTTTTTTCAAAGACGATTTAGCAGCTACATTATTGCCGAATCGAATGTTTATGATAACAGGCCAATTAGCTCATATATGCAAGGGGTAAATAATCTTTTAGAAGCGGAAAAAATTAAACAGGAATTGTTTGAAATTGAACATGATTTATGGGAATATTAATATTCTAAATTATTAGATAATAAATTAAAAGAGGCGCATCTAACGCCTCTTTTTTTATAAAAATTTATCTCCTAATTTTAATTTTATATCATTTACATATTGTTTAATTTCCTGCTCATCTTCTTTTTTACAAACCAATAAGATATTATCTGAGTCGACAATAATATAATCTTCTAAGCCCTGTAAAACAGCCAGTTTTTCATTGGGCATTTTAACGATACAATGCTTAAGGTTATATGCAAATACATTATCACCCTGAATAGAATTATTGTTTTTATCTTTGTCTAAATTTTCATGTAATGATCCCCAAGTGCCTAAATCAGCCCAACCAAAATCGCTGCTATAAACAAATACATTATCAGCTTTTTCCATTATCCCAAAATCGATAGAAATATTTTTACATTCAAAGTAGGTTTTTGCAATAAATTCATTTTCCTTTTCTGTGTCATAGTTCTGAATCCCTTCCTGAAATAATGAATTTACTTCAGGAAGAAAAGTGTCAAATGCTTTCATAATTGATTTTAATGACCAAATGAATATACCGGCATTCCATAAAAATTCACCACTTTCATAAAATACCTGGGCTAATTCTTTATTGGGTTTTTCTGTAAATGTTTTAACTTTAAAAATGAGTTGGTTCTCTTTTATCGGTTTGTTTTCAACAACCTGAATATAACCGTATCCCGTTTCAGGTCTGCCGGGTTTAATTCCTAACGTTAAAAGGGCATCTTTATTGGAAACAAACTCAAGCCCTTCTTCAATTACTTTAACAAATTCATCCTCTTTTATAATAAGGTGATCTGATGGAGCTGTTACAATATTCGCATCCGGATTATGTTTTAAAATTTTATAATTGGCATAAGCTATACAGGGGGCTGTATTTCTCCTAACAGGCTCAAGCAAAATTTGTGACTGGTTGAGTTCAGGCAACTGTTCTTTTACGATCTGATTATAATCTAAGCTGGTTACAATATAAATGTTTTCTACCGGACAGATTTGTTTAAACCGGTCAAAAGTCATCTGAAGCAAAGTTCTTCCGGTTCCTAAAATATCCAGGAATTGCTTGGGCTTCTTTTGTTTGCTTAAAGGCCAGAAACGACTTCCTACACCCCCGGCCATAATAACACAGTAGTTATTTTTGTTCATAGCTTAATATTTTTTTATTCTACTAATTTATAAAAACCATAGGTAATAATAGGAATAAATTTATCGAATATTCATTTTAAATGTTTTTAATCCTTTAAATTTTACAGTTAAAGAATTGTATATTTGTAAGAATTGAAAATAAATAGTAGAACAATGAATTTATTTTTCCATATAGGGAGGTATTTTTTATTATTAAAGAAGGTTTTTACTAAGCCCGATAAATTTAAGATTTTCTATAAAGAGACCATTCATGAAATTGATAAACTGGGCCTTAATTCTATAAGTATTGTTGCTATTATATCTGTTTTTATGGGGGCAGTGATAACCATACAAACTGCCTATAATACAGAAAGCCCGATTTATCCGGCTTACCTTATTGGTCTTACGGCACGAGATACATTACTTTTAGAATTTTCATCAACTATTGTGGCCTTAATTCTGGCTGGGAAAATTGGCTCAAATATTTCATCCGAAATTGGTTCTATGAGAGTTACCGAACAAATTGACGCCCTCGAAATTATGGGCGTTAATTCAGCCAATTTCCTTATTTTGCCTAAAATAACTGCTGCTGTTCTATTCGCACCATTTTTAACCCTTATGAGTATGGTTATTGGCTTATTTGGAGGTTGGATTGCCGGTGTAAGTACAGGGGTTATGACCTCGCAGCAATATATTTATGGAATTCAATATGCCTTTATTCCTTATTATATAACCTATTCCGTAATTAAAATCGTTGTTTTTGTTTTTTTAATAACGACAATCTCATCTTATCATGGATATTACTCCTACGGTGGAGCTTTAGATGTTGGACGTTCCAGTACCAAAGCGGTAGTTCATAGTAGTATTTTTATTTTACTTTTTAATGTAATTTTAACCCAATTATTGTTATCATGATCGAGGTACAAAATATTTCAAAATCTTTTGATGGTATCGAGGTAATCAGAGATATTAATATTGTTTTTGAGAAAGGAAAGACCAATTTAATTATCGGACAAAGCGGTTCGGGAAAAACAGTATTATTGAAATCTATTGTGGGGCTACATGATATTGATACCGGGAAGATTTTATATGATGATATCATATTTAATGAATTGGATTTTGAAGATAAAAAACAGATGAGGCAAAAGATGGGAATGTTATTCCAGGGAGGTGCTTTATTTGATTCAAATACAGTGGAAGAAAATGTGATGTTTCCGTTGGACATGTTTACCCATATGAGATATGATGAAAAACAAGAACGCGCTAATGAGTGCTTGAAAAGGGTGAATATTGTTAATGCAAATCATTTATATCCCGATGAAATTAGTGGAGGGATGAAAAAAAGAGTTGCGATTGCTCGAGCTATTGCTTTAAATCCCAATTATCTGTTTTGCGATGAACCAAACTCCGGATTAGACCCTAAAACGGCCATTTTAATTGACAACCTTATCAAAGAAATTACGGAAGAA
>JBNJFS010000027.1:0-17992 GCA_051747085.1 Bacteroidota bacterium | reverse complement strand
ACCGTTTTGGGTTCCTCGTTTAAAATCTCCATCTGTCCCGACTTATATTCGATCTTATGAACCAGGCGCTGATCCATTTGGTTTACTTTGGTTTCCCCGGGAAGTGAATAATAGATATTATTTTGATAAATTCTTTTTATATCAACCTTCATAACGGTTTCATCATGTAAATAAATCTTATCTGCTTCAACATCTTCGTTATTGGCCACTTTGTCTGACAAATCTTTTGCATCAACCTTATTTGTTTTTGTCGTATCAGGTTGATCAGGTAAAATTACCTGCGCACTTAAGGGGATATTCAGAAACAGAAACAATATGAATAAAACAAAGATTCTCATATTAATTTTAATTAGTAAATAAAACAACATTACAAAAATACGTTAATTATTAAAAATTTCAAGGTAACAAGTATCCAAAATCATGCCAGCATAAAAAAGACTGTCTCGATTACTGAGACAGTCTTTTTTCTGTAATTATAGTTATTAATTATTTCAAATTATTGTCTTTAATAAAATCATTAACTGCCTGAGATAAGTCCGGCTGACCAATTTCCTGAAGGTCATAACCTATTTTTACCGTTGGTTTATTAATTTTCACAATTCGTGTTAAATCAATTGGAGTTGCAATAACCACAGCATCACAAGGTGTTTTCTCAATGGTTGCTTCAAGATCTTTTATCTGCTGATCGCCATACCCCATTGCTGGTAACAAGGTACCAATATTAGGATAAATTTTAAATGTTTCAGCTAATTTCCCAACAGCATATTCCCTTGGATCAACCAGTTCAGAAGCGCCACATTTATTGGCAGCAACGGTTCCGGCACCAATTTTCATTTCACCATGTGTCAATGTTGGGCCGTCTTCAATAACTAATACTTTTTTCCCTCTTATCAACTCCGGTTTATCAATGGAAAGTGGAGAAGCACCATCAACGACCACTGCATTAGGATTAACTTTAGCAATATTGTCTCTTACAATTTGAATTGCAGGGGCATCGGCAGAATCCATTTTGTTAATAACGACATAATCTGCCAACCGTAAAGTAGCTTCACCGGGATAATAAGACAGTTCATGTCCTGGTCGGTGCGGGTCAACAACTGTAACCATTAAATCCGGTTTATAAAAAGGAAAGTCGTTATTTCCACCATCCCAAAGAATAACATCACAACCATCAGGATCTTTTTCTGCTTCTCTTAAAATGGCTTCATAATCAACTCCTGCATAAATAACATTTCCTCGTTGTACATGAGGTTCATATTCTTCCATTTCCTCAATAGTACATTTGTGTTTTGCTAAATCATCAATTGTTGCAAAACGTTGAACCTTTTGTGCTACAAGGTCACCATAAGGCATTGGATGTCGAATAGCAACAACTTTAAGCCCTTGCTCCATCAACAATTCAATAATTCGGCGTGAAGTTTGTGATTTACCACAACCTGTACGAACAGCACCAACAGCAATAACCGGCTTCGTACTTTCAATCATCGTTTTGCCCGGACCTAATAAAACAAAATTAGCTCCTGCAGCATTAACCATTGCACCAATATTCATTACAACCTGATAAGGTACATCACTGTATGAAAATATACAATCTTCAACATTTAATTCTTTGATTAATTTTTCTAAATCATCCTGAGCATAAATTGGAATGCCATCGGGATATAAACTACCAGCTAACTCGGCAGGATATTTTCGCCCGTCGATATCCGGAATCTGAGCTGCCGTAAAAGCAACTACATTATAATCATCATTATCTCTGTAATAAGTGTTAAAATTGTGGAAGTCTCTTCCAGCGGCTCCGATAATAAGAACATTTTTCTTTGCCATAATTTCTCCTTTTTTATGTTTTAAAATATTAACGTTTTTTAAAAAATTGCTTAACAAAGTTAATTTTTAAACCGAAAAATCATAACTTTCAGTAGTTAAAGTTATTTCCAGCCAAATGGACAAACATAATTTAAATAAGATTTTTCGTTATTTTTCAGGGAGTTCAAAAATAAATTTTTAAAAACATGTTAAGAAACATATGAAATAAATAAAAAATTATTTAGGGTTTGAACAATTTGCTAAAAACAAACTTTAACTTAGTAAGCATTAGATTTTACAGCGTCAAATAATACATCCAATGAATTTTTTAGCACACATATATCTTTCAGGAAAAGAGGAACAAATAAAGATTGGCAACTTTATGGGTGATTATATCAAAGGAAAAGCTTTCCATATTTATCCTGATAAGATAAAAGAGGGCATCTTATTACATCGTTATATTGACAGCTTTACAGACAGCAATAAAAATACCCTTGAAGCGAAACAACTTTTTACCCCAAAATACCGAAAATACTCAGGAATTATTATTGATATTATCTACGACCATTTTCTGGCTGGTAACTGGGAGCAATTTTCTTCTATCCATCTAAAAGATTATATTGAAAATTTTCATCAACTATTATACAAATATCAAGAAATGATGCCTTCCGATGTTCAAGAGATGTTTCCCCGGTTAATCAGGAATCAGCGATTATATTCGTACCGCAAGATTGAAGGCATTAAAGATGTATTAAGCACTATGGCAAAATACACGTCCTTACCTGATCATTCTGAATTTGCAATAATTACTCTTCAGGAAAATTATGGATACCTGAAAAATCTATTTTTTAAATTTTTCAAAGAAATTATTTATTACATTGAAACAGTCCACAACGTTGATTTAACAAGTGAATAGGCTCTGTTTATCAATTATTGAATTTTGATTTTTCCAATTATTTTCATTAATTTGTAACATCTAACTAAACGAACACTGCCATATTTTTGGTATGCCCCCTTTTATTTTAGGGATTTCATTACTTTCACTTTTGTGTAAGTAATAATTATTCAAAATAAGTGTTATGACTTATTCATGGAGTTGTTGTGATTATAAATAAAAAAGAGGAAATGTTATGGTGGATAGAATTAATGAAGAAAAAGTAAAAATAAGCCCAAAGGCTAACCGAATATTAAACTTGCTTTTACAAGAAAACCCAAGATTAAATGATATCCTGTCACACTCTGAGCAAGAAGCTACAGATCAATTAAAAAAATGGGCTGAAGAAGAACTAAAACAAAATAATCTGGCTTACAAATATTACCAGGGAGAAATAAAAGGGAGAAAACCTTACGAAAAATTAAAGTGGAAAGATTTTGCGTCCATCAGAATCCTGGATTATATTAACTATGCAAATCTTGAATACGAAGATCTTAATTTAAGAGGAAAAAAAGATATTAGCAATCCTTTTCGGGTGTTGTGGCTTGCAGCTAACCATGGAAACGGCGGAGGTGATTACTTATTTTTTCTTGACATGCTTGAGCTTTTCAGGCAGTTTAACGGAAAGAACAAGCACAACAAGCCTGGTGCAAGTCAGGTGCAGGAATGGATGGACAGACATCCTTCGGGATTAGATCAGGAAATTATTGAGGCCCGAAAAGAAAACAAACAACGCATTTTAAAAATTATCCTGGAAATGATTGATTCCGGAGAAGTTAAGTCCAGCAGCTTTTCTTTTGAGCCGGGAACATCCTTTGAAGAAAAGATGAAGAAGATGAACGAATGGTGGGAGTCTAAGCTTTTCCATTTGAAGTTTGCTGTCCGCAAACCCGACCTATTGAATAAGATGCTAGATTACTCTCTTAATCCGGAAACCATGCAAACGCTTCATGCAGCTAAAGAAGCAGGAATTCCTTTTTTTGTTAATCCCTATTATCTTTCATTACTCGATACTAAAGACCGCACTAATGCTGATTTAGCTATCAGAGATTATATTATTTACAGTCAGGAACTCATTGATGAGTTTGGACATATTGTAGCATGGGAAAAAGAGGATATTGTTGAACCAGGGAAGCCAAATGCTGCCGGATGGCTACTTCCTTCAGACCATAACATCCACCGACGTTATCCCGAAGTGGCCATATTAATCCCAGATTCGATGGGAAGAGCTTGTGGAGGGCTATGTGTTTCTTGTCAACGAATGTATGATTTTCAAAGAGGAAATCTAAATTTCAACCTGGACAAACTAAAACCTACTGAAACCTGGCCCAAAAAACTTATCCGCTTATTAAAATATTTTGAAGAAGACACCCAGCTCAGAGATATTCTTATAACTGGAGGGGATGCTTTAATGAGTTCTGATAAATCGCTGAAAAGAATTCTCGATGCGGTTTACGAAATGGCTTTGACCAAAAAGAAAAACAACAAATATTTAAAAGAGGGTGAAAAGCACGCTGAGATGTTACGTGTAAGACTGGGAACAAGACTCCCCGTTTACCTCCCGCAAAGGCTTACGGATGAACTTGCTGAAATTTTATCTGAATTTAAACAAAAAGCATCGAAAATAGGGATTAAACAATTTGTTATTCAAACACACTTTGAATCAGCAATGGAAGTTACTCCCGATACGGTAAGTGGGTTAAAAAAACTAATCTCTGCCGGATGGACTATAACAAATCAAATGGTTTTTACCACAGCTGCTTCGCGGCGCGGACATACTGCTAAATTAAGAAAAATTCTTAATGACACAGGGGTTTTAACCTATTACACTTTCTCGGTAAAAGGATATATGGAAAATTACCACAATTTTGCAACCAATGCAAGAGCAGTGCAAGAGCAGCTTGAAGAAAAAAGATTAGGCGTTATTCCGAAAGCGTATAATGAGCTGGTTCATACATTCCCCGAGAATGCCGAAAATATGATAGAAAATATAAACGCTCTCCGGGAAAAAGCAGATATCCCATTTCTTGCCACAGACAGAAATGTACTCAATCTTCCGGGAGTTGGCAAAAGCCTGACATTCAGAACTGTAGGCATTACAAGACAGGGAAGAAGAATACTTGAGTTTGATCATGATGCCAATAGAATACATAGTCCTATAATCGATCAAATGGGAAAAGTTATTATTGTAGAATCAAAACCTATTGGAGAATACCTGAACCAGATTGAAGAAATGGGTGAAGACATGAATGAATATAAAAATTTATGGGGGTACACCATTGGAGAAACCGAAGAAAGGATGCCCATATATATTTATCCTGAATACGATTTTAAAATTACAGAGGAATTTACAAATCTTGAACTACAAGAATAAGAAACTTTAAACAGGCTGTCCCAGTGAAGCTGAGAACATAAATATTTTTTTTTGAACAGCCTGTTTATCTTAACATTTCCAACCGACTGGCATCCAGACGTAAAAAGATAAACAGCAACAGGGTAAAAGCCCAAAGAGAAGATCCGCCATAACTAAAAAACGGAAGAGGTATACCTATTACAGGAACAAGACCAATAGTCATTCCAATATTTATAGCGAAATGAAAAAACAATATGGAAACTACCCCATACCCATAAATACGACTGAATGCCGAACGTTGTCGTTCGGCAAGGGTTATCAACCTCAGCAAAAGAATTAAAAATAAGGTAACAATAGTAAGCGTACCTAAAAAACCCCACTCCTCACCAATTGTACAAAAAATAAAATCCGTACTTTGTTCGGGAACAAAATCATATTTGGTTTGTGTCCCTTTTAAAAAGCCTTTACCAGTTAGTCCTCCCGAACCAATCGCAATTTTTGATTGATTAACATTATACTCCACACCAAGAGGATCGGATTCTAAACCTAATACAACATTAATTCTTTTTTGCTGATGCGGTTCAAGAAAATTATCAAAAAAATAACCCACCGAAAAGGTAAATACAATAGACCCAAAAAGAAAAATTAATAAAACAAACACATTTCTGATCTTATATCTTATGGCTAATATAATGTATACCAAAGCTGAAAATCCTAAGGATATAAAAATTATATAATAGTATGATAATCCAGTTTCAAAAATATGATTTACACCAAAGGTTGATAAAAAAGATAAAATTAAGATCAACAATGCAATACCAATATTTTTTAAGTTACGATGAATAAAAGCAAAGACAAGAAAAATCATCCCTATGGACAATAATATTATTGTCAATTTATCCAGAACTAACGCAAGGATAAATAATATTATCATTAACACCCCCAGTAAAAGAATCTCTATAGACAATCCCTCGCGAAACAAGACCAGGAAAAATACAAAGTAAACGATAGCTGAACCTGTGTCGTTTTGAATAAATGTTAACAATGCAGGAGCAAAAATAAGGAAAGCCAGTCTCCAATATGATTTAAAGGTATTTATTTGCACATTATAAGTACTTAAATACCTTGCAATAGCAAGTGCCGTAGCTATTTTGGCAAACTCTGAAGGTTGAATTCTAAAGGTTCCAAACTCAAACCATGAACGTGCAGCATTTACCTCTACTCCAAAGAAAAGTACTAAAATCAATAATAAAATCATTAACCCATAAATGGCATAGGCAAAATAAGAGTAGAAATTGATATCAACAATAAAAACTAAAAAAGCAATAACAATGGCTGCACTTATCCATATCATTTGTTTTCCATAGCGCATAGAAAAATCAAAGATACTCTGGTGTTCTTCGTTATATACTGCTGCATAAATATTTACCCACCCCAAAAAAACCATCAGCAGATACAAAACTACCGACAACCAATCGATATTAGTCCATATATTAATCCTTCTCCTCATCTGTTATATTCATCAAGTTTGCATCTAAAATATATTGTTCCCACCAGGGGATAGAAATTGTACCATTTAAATATTTTTCGATCATCAGTCGGGCTGTAGGTGCAGCCCATGTACTTCCAAATCCGCCATTTTCTATATAAACTGCAATGGCAATTTTCGGATCATCCTTTGGAGCAAAAGCAATAAAAATAGAATGATCCTCTCCATGGGGATTCTCTGCAGTTCCGGTTTTCCCACAAACAACAATATCTTCCAGGTGTGCACTACGAGCGGTACTTCCACTTCCAGGCTCTCCATTAACCGCTAAATCCATTCCATCGATAACAATTTCAAAGTACGCTGAATCAATAAGTGTGTTGTGTTTTTCTGTAAACCGGGAATCTATCTCATAGTCACCTTCTATCTCTTTAACAATATGCGGGGTATAATAATACCCACGATTTGCGAGGGCAGCAGTCATATTAGCCATTTGTAACGGAGTAGTGCCAAGCTCTCCCTGCCCTATGGCCAAAGAAAGAACCGTTAACGAACTCCAGCTTCTCTCCCCATAAATCCGATTATATAGCTCCTTATCTGGAATACTTCCTTTCAACTCATTGGTAAAATCGGTATTTAATTTTTGTCCAAAACCAAAAGACATAATATATTCCTGCCATTGGTCAAATGAATCATGGATAGAAGCATATTTTTTATTATCCAGGATATTGCGAAAAACATTACAATAATAAGTATTACAAGAAACCTGAATGGATTGTCTCAGATCGGTAGGAGATTTGTGAAAATGACATCCAACTCTTATATTCCGTGCATAATAAGCTCCACTACAATCATATCTTGTTGCAGGAAAGATTACTTTTTCCTGCAAACCAATTAATGCATTGATAACTTTAAAGGTTGAACCCGGAGGGTATTGAGCCATTAACGCACGATTAAATAAAGGTTTAAGAGTATCTGTCATTAAGTTTACATAATTCTCCGTTCTTTTACGTCCGATAAGCAAATCAGGATCATAAGTAGGGGAAGAAACAAGTGACAGGACTTCGCCGGTTGAAGGTTCAATAGCAACAATACTTCCAATCTTATTTTTCATTAATTTTTCACCATAGGCTTGTAAATCGGCATCAATGGTCGAGATGATATTGGCTCCTACCTCCGCTTCTTTATCAAGCTTTCCTTCGGCATAAGGACCTTTAATCCGGTTATGTACATCAACCAGAAATACATTTACCCCTTTTTTCCCGCGGATACTTTCTTCATACGATTGTTCAATTCCGCTAATTCCAATATAATCTCCCGACTTATAGTAAAGATCATTTTCAATGACTTTATCATTCACCTCTCCCACATAACCTAGAATATGAGCGGCAACATCAGAAGAATACTTTCTTAACGTTCGTGCCTGAACAAAGAAGCCCGGAAATTTATACAGTTTTTCTTGTAAATGAGCATACGTTTTTGAGGATACTTGCTTTAAAAAAATAGAGGGTTTATACCTTGAATACTCTTTGGCTCTATTTATCGATTCTTTTACATATGCCTTATCAACATCCAGTATTTGACAAAACTCTGTGGTATCAAAAGGTTGTAATTGTAGCGGATTAACCATTAAATCGTAAGCAGCTTCGTTATAAACCAACAACTTACCATTACGGTCGTATATTAATCCCCGGGCCGGATATTGAGTTACATATCTAATAACATTATTACTAGCCGATAATTTATACGTTGAATCTACTACCTGGAGAAAAAACAATCGAATGACATAAACTAACCCAACAAAAAAAATTAGCAACCCAATAATATATTTCCTTACGGCAAATGTATCCACAAACCTTCTGTTTTAAAGTCGTTTATTATCCTTTCGGTAAAAATATTGTCCAACAAAAATTAATAGAATTGAAAAAAATGAACTTAACAAAACTCTAAGCAATGTTGTGAAAAAATCTGAAAATCGAAAAACCTCTATATAAAATAAAAATAAATGATGGGCAAGAACTAAAATTGATGAATATTTTAGGAACCAGGTACCCCCGTAATATTTTAACTGAGGATAAGTTTCGGATTCATATCCATCTCGCGGGGCAATAATATTTAACACAAAGGGACGTAAGAAAGCCATAAACACCGTTGCCGAGCTATGCATTCCCAATGTATTGGAAAACAAATCGATTGAAATTCCCAGTAAAAAAGCTAAAACAAGTAACAGCCACTTAGGCGTATCGAAAGGTAGGGTAAGAATAAAAACCACATAGATATAGGGATTAATATAACCGCTAAACTGTATATTGTTAAAGACAAATACCTGCAACAATACAAGTAAAATAAAATTTATCAGATATCGTGGAACCGTGTTAATCATTGGTATCTATTCCTTGTTGTTCTAATTTAAGTTTTTCGTTTTGTGTAAGATTTCCAATAACATTTACATAATTTAATCGTTTAAAATCAGTGGACAATCTTACATAAATCGTATAAAAGCTACCACTTTTCTTTTCAAATTCTTCAATATAACCTATTAAAATCCCTTCGGGGTAAATGGATGAAAATCCACTGGTAATAATCGTATCTCCAAGCTGGATATCTACATGTAATGGAATTTCATTTAAAACAGCCCTATGATAATCTTGTCCATCCCAGACTAACGACCCAAAATAACCATTTTTCTTAACCTTGGCGCTAATTTTAAAATCAAGATTTAAGAGAGAGATTACCGTGGCAAAATTTTCAGATACTCCTTTAACGACCCCAACAATATTTCCATCAGATACCACAGCCATTTCTGGCTTTATTCCTTGCTTTTTGCCTTTATTCAGTGTAATAAAATTATGTTTTTTATTTACCGAATTGTTCACAACCCTTGCCGGCGTATAAAAATATCTTTGATTATAAATGGTATCATTAACATTGCGGAAAAAAACATCATCGGATTTATAGGTTGATTCAATGATATTTAATAACCGATTATTTTCTTCAACCAGTTGTTGATTCACCTCCTGTAACGAGAAATATTTCTTTAACCCGGACAGTTCCTGATGGTATTTACCGGACAGTTCCCTGGAAAAATTTACCATTCGGGAACGTTGGTAGTTATTATTATTGACAAGTAAAGAAATAGAAAATATCTCGATAAGAATGAATAATAGTAAGAAATGTATTCGTAATAAAAAATTTAATAAACTTTTCATGTTAATTCATCTTATCGGAATTTCTGTTCTATCTCATCAGGAACGAAAATTTATCCGCATTTTTAAGGGCAATCCCGGTTCCTCTTGCAACAGCATGAAGAGGATCTTCTGCCACATGAAACTGAATTCCTATTTTGTCGGATAAACGTTTATCCAGTCCACGCATCAAAGCACCACCACCGGCTAAATATATGCCTTCACTAACCACATCGGCATAAAGCTCCGGGGGTGTTTGTTCCAATACACTTAAGATAGCTGTTTCAACTTTCGAAATTGATTTATCTAAACAATGGGCTATTTCCTGATAAGAAATAGGTATTTCCACTGGCATGGCAGTCATTAAATTTGGCCCACGAACCACATAATCTTCGGGTGGATTTTCCAGTTCTGGTAAACAGGAACCTACATTGATTTTAATTTCTTCGGCAGTACGTTCGCCAATCTTAATATTATGCTGATGGCGCATGTAAGCCTGTATATCGGCAGTAAAAGCATCGCCGGCAATACGGATAGATTTATTACAAACAATACCTCCTAAAGCAATAACCGCAACTTCTGTTGTTCCTCCTCCAATATCGACAACCATACTTCCTTTGGGTTCTTCAACATCTATTCCCATACCAATGGCTGCAGCCATAGGTTCATAAATCATAAATACATCTCTTCCGCCGGCATGTTCTGAAGAGTCCCGTACAGCACGCATTTCAACTTCCGTACTTCCGGAAGGAATACAAACCACCATACGCAACGAAGGAGCAAACATTTGTGGCTTACGATTTATCATTTTAATCATTCCTCGTATCATCTGCTCAGCAGCATTAAAGTCGGCAATAACACCATCTCTTAAAGGTCTTATCGTGCGAATATTAATGTGTGTTTTACCGTGCATCTGGCGAGCTTTTTTCCCAATGGCAACAAGTTTTCCGGTACTTTGCTCTACAGCTACTATTGATGGTTCATCCACCACGATTTTATCGTTATGAATTATAATGGTATTAGCTGTTCCTAAATCAATCGCTAATTCCTGAGTAAAAAATGAAAACAATCCCATTATATATTATTTGTTAAATTATTTAAATAAATTATTTTAATGTTTAAAATGTCTTGTTCCGGTAAATACCATGCTCATGTTATGATTATTACAAAAATCAATGGATTCCTGATCCCGAACGGAGCCTCCCGGCTGAATAACGGAAGATATACCGGCCGATTGGGCTATCTCTACCGAATCGGCAAACGGAAAAAAGGCATCGGAAGCCATGACGGCTCCGTTTAAATCAAAGGTAAAATTTCGAGCTTTTTCTATGGCTTGTTTTAAAGCATCAACTCGGGATGTTTGTCCCACGCCACTTGCACAAAGCTGTTTGTTTTTAGCTAAAACAATCGTGTTTGATTTTGAATGTTTTACCACTTTATTGGCAAAAAGCAGATCTTCTATTTCTTTATCAGAAGGTGTATGTTTGGTTACCGTATTTAAATCACGCTTATCTTCCATTTTCAAATCCTTATCTTGTACAAGCACACCATTTAACATTGAACGAAACTGTGTGTTGGAGAAAGAATTTGTTTTTTGTATTAAGATAATACGGTTCTTTTTTGATGTTAGAATTTTCAAAGCATCTTCATGATATGAAGGGGCAATAATTACCTCAAAAAATATTTTATTAATTTCTTCAGCGGTGGCTTTATCAACCGTTTTATTGGTAATTAATATTCCTCCAAATGCGGATACCGGATCCCCGGCCAAAGCATCTTTCCATGCCTCGGTTAAATTATCCCTGGAAGCAATGCCACAGGCATTATTGTGCTTTAATATAGCAAATGTTGTTTCTTCAAATTCACTAATCAACTGAACAGCAGCTTCAATATCCAACAGGTTGTTATATGAAATCTGTTTCCCGTGTAACTGCTCGAAAACCTCTTCCAGGTTTCCAAAATAAAATCCTTTTTGATGAGGATTTTCACCATATCTTAACTCGTTAAACGAAGTAATACTTTGTTTAAATGCAGGAAAACTAAGCCCCTGATTAAAATAATTAAAAATTGCGGTGTCATAATGAGAAGAAACATGAAAAGCTTTTAAAGCTAGTTCCTTTCGATCACGTATAGATGTTTCTCCGTTATTGGCTTCCAGAATTGTGAGCAAATCCGGATATTGTTCTTTAGAAGGAATAATTAATGTGTCTTTAAAATTCTTTGCTGTAGCACGAATTAACGCAATACCACCAATATCTATTTTTTCAATGATTTCTTGTTCTGAGGCATCTGATGCTACCGTTTGTTCGAAAGGATATAAATCAACGATAACCAAATCAATGGTTGGGATAGCATAATGATCCAACTCTTTTTTATCTTCAGCATTATCTCTACGTGCAAGGATTCCTCCGAAAACCTTTGGATGCAATGTTTTTACACGTCCCCCTAAGACAGATGGATAGTCTGTTAAACGCTCTACAGGTGTTACCTGTACTCCCAATTTTTCGATAAATTTCTGGGTACCTCCGGTTGAAAAAATAGTGACATTTAGTTCATTAAGCTTATGAATAACCGGCTCTAAATCAGATTTATCATAAACTGAAATAAGTGCCGATTTTATTCGCTTTAAATCATTCAT
Organism: Bacteroidota bacterium; assembly: GCA_051747085.1. Taxonomy (GTDB): domain Bacteria; phylum Bacteroidota; class Bacteroidia; order Bacteroidales; family UBA12077; genus UBA12077. Next base: position 5,590 of record JBNJFS010000027.1, on the reverse strand, counting down.
TTACACACAATTATTAAATTTCCACAAAAATAGTTAAAAATTCTCGATATTCTTTAACTTTACAAAGGTAAAAATCGGTAAATCTTTATCGATATTCTGCAGGATTGAATAACCTGATTAAATGTTCGAAAATAAGAATAATCAGGTAAAAAAAAAATTTGGATATGTATATTTGTTAGCCCCTTGTTTTAACAACGATTATTTATAACGGATGCTCTATTTATTACTCATAAAAGAAAGCTTTCTTTTTGCTTTTAACGCACTAAAAATTAACCGGTTAAGGACACTGCTAACCCTTTTAGGAATCACCATTGGTATTTTTGCTATTATTTCCGTTTTCACGGTTGTTGATTCGTTAGAAAACAATATTAAAACCAGTTTATCCTCTATGGGGGATGATGTGGTATATATACAAAAATGGCCATGGGCTCCTGAGCCGGGAGAGGAATATGCCTGGTGGGAATATTTAAACCGCCCGGTTCCCTCATTAAAAGAATATGAATATATTAAAAAACGTTCTGACAAAGCACAATATGTAAATTTTGCTGTTTCCACGATGCGAAAAGTAAAATATAAAAATTTTACGGCAACGGATGTTATTATCTGGGCAAACACGCACGAATTTGAAAATATCAGAAATTTTGAATTAGAGAGCGGTCGATATTTTACACCTTTCGAGTCAGCTTCCGGGAAAAATATCTGTTTAATTGGCGATCAAATCGCTACCGACCTTTTTAAAGATATTGAGCCCGTTGGAAAAGAAATCAAAATCCAGGGTCGAAAAATTACCATTGTTGGAAAATTTAAGAAAGAAGGGAAAGATATTCTTAATACAGGAGGGAGTCTTGATGAGATGATTGTTTTGCCCGTAAATTTTGCAAAAACCTTAATTGATATAAAAAGCGATAATGCGAATCCGATGATTATGGTCAAAGCAAAAGAAGGGATTTCAATCCCTGAATTCAAAGATGAATTAAGAAGCATCTTACGATCTGTACGTACATTACATCCACAAGCGAAAGATAATTTTGCTTTAAACCAATCCAGTATATTAGATAGTGTTTTTAAAAGTATTTTTGGGGTCATTAACCTGGCCGGATGGTTAATTGGTGGTTTCTCAATTTTAGTAGGCGGTTTTGGAATCGCAAACATAATGTTTGTTTCGGTAAAAGAAAGAACCAACTTAATAGGTATACAAAAAGCATTAGGAGCAAAACGATTTTTTATACTTTTTCAATTTTTATTTGAGTCGGTTCTTTTATCATTGGTAGGTGGAATTATTGGATTAGTTTTTATCTATTTTGGCAGTTTATTTGCCAACACACAAACCGAACTCTACATTGGACTGACTTTTGGAAACATTCTATTAGGACTAACCATTTCGATTGTGATTGGTATTATATCAGGCTTTGCTCCTGCAAGATCAGCTGCCCGATTAAATCCTGTTGAAGCGATAAACACTGCATTTTAAAAATTTTAAGATGCAAATATCTTAATTTTACTAACGATTCATTATATTTACACCTGATTATTAAAATCTAAAAACAAAAAACCTGAATTATGATGAAAAAAGTATTAGGATTATCAATTATCGCTTTCGTATTATTTTCTTGCGGTACAAAACAGCAAAAAGAAAACCAGGAAACGACTACCAATGAATTCACCGCAATATCTGTTGATAAAATTTTATCAAACACCCAAGATTATGTCGAGAAAAATGTAGTGGTAGAAGGTATGGTAAATCATGTTTGTTCGCATAGCGGCAAACGAATGTTTATTTTAGGAACAAACCCTGATGAAACATTAAGAATTACGCCCAATGAGAAAATTGGCGTTTTCGAAAAGGGGCTTGAAGGAAATACAGTTAGGATAAAAGGGGTATTAAAAGAATTAATTATTGATGATGAATATGTAGCACAACTTGAGAAAGAAGTTGCAGAAGGAATGGACAACGAAGCGCTTCATGATCATTCGGGCGGAGAACACGACGAAGAGGAAGAATCTGCGGCAGACAGCTCAAAAATTAAGCAGATAGAACAAATGAAAGCTGACATTGCCCAATCGGAAAAAGGTTTTGATGCTCAGTACTGGATTGAAGCAAGCGAAGTAGAAGTAGTAGAAAGTGACCAAACCGAAAAAGCAGCGTCGGAAGAAGATGCAGAAGAACATAGTCATGAACATGATCACGAACACGAAGATGGTCACGATCATTAAACAATGATTTGGCTGATTTTCAAATCAAAAATTTATATAGTAAGTTTGTCCGAAGATTTAACCATTTTCGGACTTTTTTGTAATTTTTGTCAGCCATGAAACTTAGAAAATTAAACAGAGCCTTACACCGTGATTTAGGTTATCTATTTTTTGCCATGACGGTTATTTATGGACTTTCGGGTATTGCCTTAAATCATATCAACGATTGGAATCCAAATTATGTAATCCGGACTAAAGAGATAAATATCGAACATACGCCTTTAAATCATGACCAGATAGATCGGGAAAAAGCAATTGCCTTATTGAACGAATATGCTTCTGGCGAGAAATATAAAAATCATTACTTCCCGTCAGATACACAATTAAAAATTTTTATTAAAGATGGCAGTATAACCCTAAACACGCAAACCGGTTCAGGAATGATCGAAACATCCAAGCGACGGGCTATTTTTCACCAGGTAAATTATTTGCATTACAATCCACAAAAATGGTGGACCATTTTCTCCGACATTTATGCTGCTTCGTTAATCATTTTAGCCATGACCGGATTATTTATTCTAAAAGGAAAAAATGGTATTACAGGCCGTGGGGCCTGGCTAACCATTTTGGGAGCAATCATTCCTGTCCTTTTTCTATTACTCTATTACTGGAAAATATTTTAAATAAAATTAAAAAATACTTTCCCAATCATTAAGTAAATAACCAACCCCATAATATCGTTAACCGTGGTAATAAAGGGGCCTGTAGCAAGTGCCGGGTCAATATTAAATTTATCTAAGATTAACGGTACAAATGTTCCAAACATGGATGCAAAAATAATTACTGTAAACAATGCAGTACTTACTGTAATTGTTAGAGCAAACGAATCGCTGAAAATAAAGTTATAACCAAAAATCACGAGAGATAAAACAATTCCATTTAATGTTGCAACACCCAATTCCTTAAACAACTTTCGTCCAATACTTTCAAACCCCATAGAATTGCTTGCCAATGCCTGAACAATGATGGATGAAGATTGTACTCCCACATTACCCCCCATCGCAGCTATCAAAGGGATAAAAAAAGCCATTTGAGGAAACAAACCCAGTTCCACCTCGTAATTTCCCATTATCAAAGCGGCTAATATTCCTCCAAACAAACCTATAAACAACCAGGGTATTCGTGCACGTGTTAATATCCATGCACTATCGGTTGATTCTACATCCTGGGTAATACCGGATACCAACTGATAATCACGTTCTGCTTCTTCACGTATCACATCCACCACATCATCAATGGTAATGCGCCCGATAAGTCTGTTTAAAGCATCAACAACAGGCAAGGCCACTAAATCATACTTATCCATTATGTGCGCCACCTCTTCAGATGGTGTATCAGCTTTTACTGCTATAACATCATCATTAATTATATTTTTAATTTTGGTATTTGTAGGTGTTAACAATAATTTTTTTAATGATAAAGTCCCTTTTAAAACTTTGTTGTCGTCAATAACATACACATAATACACCTCATCCACGTCTTCGGCCTGCTTACGCATTTCTTTAAGACAGGTGGTAATGCTCCAGTTTTCGTTAACGGTAATTAACTCTTTAGCCATTAAACCACCGGCAGAATTCTCGTCGTAGTTCAACAGGTCGACAATATCACCGGCCTGTTCAAGATTATTAATAAACGACAATACTTCTTCCTGCTTTTCTTCCGAAAATTCACCAATCACATCGGCAGCATCGTCGGAATCCAGCTTATCGATAAACTCGGCAATCGTCTGGCTGGGTAATACCTTTAAAAACCGTTCCCGGTCGTCTTCTTCTAACTCAACCAAAACATCAGCAGCCTTTTCTCCATCAAGCATTACGTGTAAAAACCGGGCTTCCTCGATATCAATCTGATTATAAATTTCAGCCATATCGGCCGGATGTAAGTCTTTTATCAGCTTGAAAGCTTCTGTTTCCTGATCATTTGTGATGAAACTTCTCAGCTCATCGATAAACTCTTTGGTCAATTCAAATTGCATAACCTTACATTTTAATTTTTTAACCCTGTTTTAATCTTTCATCCACAAGATTTGTCAGCAAGATAAAATCGTCAACATCTAACTGCTCAGGCCGTTTTGTTAAAATCTCATGGTCAATCTGTAAATTTACTAAAATTGTTTTTAATGAGTTGCGCAACGTTTTTCTTCGCTGGTTAAAACCGGCTTTTACAATACGGAAAAATAAGTTTTCATCACAGTTCAATGCTTTTCTGTTATTTCTTTTTAAATGAATAACTGCAGAATTAACCTTAGGTGGTGGGTCAAACACTTTTGGCCCAACCGTAAAAAGATAGTTGATATCGTAAAAAGCCTGAAGCAAAACACTTAATATTCCATAGGTTTTATTGCCATGATTTGATCTTATTCTGTCGGCCACTTCTTTTTGTATCATACATACCACATCGGTTACCAGGTTGCGATGCTCAAGCACCTTAAAAAATATCTGGCTCGAAATATTGTAGGGGAAATTACCAATGATGGTTATCGGTTGATGAAAAAAATCAGTTAAACTTATTTTTAGAAAATCTTTATATATCAGCTTATCAGCTATTGAAGGGTATGCAGACTTTAAAAAATCATACGATTCAATATCAACTTCTATGGCATAAAAGTCAATATCGGGTATATTGATTAATTGACTGGTTAAGATCCCTGTTCCGGGACCTATCTCCAATACAGTATCAGACTCACACCGTTCAATTGCTTTAACAATTTTGGTGGCAATATTTTTATCCTTCAGGAAATGTTGTCCAAGATGTTTTTTGGGGCGTACAAAGCTCATGTAATCCTATTAAAAGTTGTCAGGATGTAAAGTTCTAAAATCTTATATCAAAATCAAATGCACCATACAAAGAAAATTTAAAAATAATATCGCATACAAATGAATTTGCTAAATTTGGTATCTTTGACAGGCAAATCTTTCTTTATAATGAATAAAAAAATCCTTAAATACTTAATTAGTATAATCATTATCGTTCTTTCCTACGGATTTATTTATCATAAGCTAAAAAACTACGAAGCGCTTAAAGATTTAAGTATACAAGATTTTAAATTTACCCGCCACCAGATAACATTCGTTGCTGTGGTATTTGTCGGAATGATTTTAAACTGGAGTATTGAAGCTATAAAGTGGAAAGAGTTGGTAAAAAGAATAACACCAATCCGTTTCTTACAATCATTGCAAATCATTTTTACCAGTATTACCATTGGTATATTCACTCCAAACAGAATAGGAGAAATTGCCGGAAGGGCTTATTTTTTAAAAAAAGGAAAAAGAACTTATGGTTTGTTGGCAGCAGGTATTGGAAGTCTTGCCCAACTAACAGCAACCGTTGTAATGGG
>JBNJFS010000026.1:0-18808 GCA_051747085.1 Bacteroidota bacterium | reverse complement strand
TATGGTATTGCCGATATTATTTATCTTTTTCTTTTTTATATCATCGGATACCGAAAAAAAGTAGTTTACCGGAATTTAAAGAATTCATTCCCGGAGAAATCAGACAAAGAAATTAAATCCATCCGGAAAAAATTCTTTCATCACCTGAGTGATATTTTTGTCGAAAATATTGCGCTGATAAAGATGAAGCCTGAGCGCATTAGCAAAATGGTTGAATTTAAAAATTATGAAATTATTAACGATTTATACAATCAGGGAAAAAGCATTGTTGGCGTTACAGCACATTATGGCAACTGGGAAATTTTTATCACGTTGCCTCTTTTTTCGCCCCATACAACGCTTTGTGTTTACAAACCATTAAATAATAAATTTTTCGATCGGGAATTTTATAAAATGCGGGCCAAATTTGGTGAAGTGCCGGTAACCATGAATGATGCATACCGGGAAGTACTTAAATTTAACAGGAATAATACGCTAACAATTTTAGGGCTGATATCCGACCAACGTCCTCCATTAAAAAGCAGTAACTACTGGACTACTTTTCTTCATCAGGAAACACCCGTTTTTTTAGGACCCGAAAAAATAGCCAAAAAGCTAAATGCTGCAGTAGTTTATACGCATGTTGACAAAATAAAAAGAGGAAAATATTTACTTATTCCAACTTTACTTTATAATGACGCTAAGAATTGTAAAGAATTTGAAATAACAGAATCTCATTTACGATTGCTTGAAAATTATATCCGGGAAAAGCCGGAATATTGGCTATGGTCACACAAACGATGGAAACATAAAAGACCCCCTGAAGTTCCCATTCACTAAATATGTATAATGAATGATTAAAACTGCTGTAGTTATCCTCAATTGGAATGGTAAAAAATTTTTAGAGCAATTTCTGCCTGCTTTAACTGAATTTACAGATGATCCCGATACCGAAATCATTATTGCTGATAATCATTCGACCGACCATTCAATAGCCTTTTTACATCAAAGCTATCCTGCATTAAGGATCATCCGGCTGGATAAAAATTATGGGTTTACGGGTGGATACAACCAAGCCTTACAGCATGTTAAAGCAAAATACTATGTTTTAATCAACTCGGATATTGAGGTTACGAAAAACTGGCTCAATCCGTTAATGGATTTAATGGATTCCGATGATAAAATTGCTGCTTGCCAGCCCAAAATAAAAGCCTTTCGCCAAAAAACACATTTTGAATATGCAGGTGCCTCGGGAGGTTTTATCGATACGTTTGGATACCCTTTTTGCCGTGGGCGAATCATCGATACACTGGAAAAAGATAACGGGCAATATAATGATATAAGAGAAGTGTTCTGGGCTTCCGGAGCTTGTATGGTTATTAGAGCTGATCTATTTCATCATTTTGGCGGTTTTGATGATGATTTTTTTGCTCATATGGAAGAAATTGATTTATGCTGGCGATTAAAAAATTCCGGATATAAAATAGTTGTCAACCCAAAATCCGAGGTATTCCATGTGGGAGGCGGAACATTACCTGCCAGTCCGTTTAAGCTTTATCTTAACTACCGGAATAATCTATTTTTGCTCTATAAAAATCTCCCCCACGGAAAATTATTTACCATAATGCTTATACGAATGGTTTTGGATGGTTTGTCGTCCATTATTTATTTACTAAAACTTTCCTTTCGTAATTTTACAGCCGTTTTTAAAGCACACCTTCATTTTTATCAATCGCTAAAAAAGCTTCGTATAAAACGAAAAGAATTACTTTTGAATCGTAGCATTAATAACCACAGGGAGATGCTACAAGGAAGCATCCTTATAAACTATTTTTTCCGCAAAAAAAAGTTTTTCTCTCAGTTAAAGGAGCTAAATAGATAGCATACTCTCCAGGTTATTGAACCGATCATGATAATCATCCATCGAACGCTTGATAACTTCATGAGCTTCATCAATACCATAGGTATGGGTAATTTCTGTATTTGCCTTATTTCCGGGCAAATCTTTGTAGGTAAGAAAATAGTGTTTCAACCGGTCAAGGATCAAATCCGGACATTCGGTAATATCCTTATAATCGCCATATACGGCATCATTATTTAATACGGCAATTATTTTATCGTCTGCCTCATCGCCGTCTATCATTCGAAAACCACCAATAGGTCTGGCCCTTACTAAAATATCTCCGTGGGTAATTTCTTTTTCGGTTAAAATACATATGTCTATCGGATCTTTATCGCCTAATATTTTACTGTTTCCTGTTTTTTCGGCACAAAAAGCAGCCACCCGATCACCACTATAGGTTTGTGGAATAAAACCATATAGCGCAGGCACTACATTCGAATATTTTTGTGGTCTGTCTAATTTCAAATAACCGCTTACCTTATCTACTTCATATTTTACGGTATCGGTAGGCACCATTTCAATAAAACAGGTTAATACTTCGGGTGCTTCATTCCCAATTTCAACTCCATGCCATGGGTGTGATTTATATCTTAATCCCATTAATCTCCCTACCATTGGATCCATTATCTTATTTCCCATAATATCTGCTTATAAAAAATCAACAATTCTTTCTAACCGATTTCCTCGTGAACCTTTAATTAATATATTGGACCCTTTCACAGGGTTTTTGTTCAACCAATCTTCTAATAAATCAACATTCGCAAATTGTAAAATATCCTCACCTACTTCTAACGATGAAAAGATCGCTCCCACTAAGATAATATGTTCATACTTTTTATTATCAATTATTTTAACCACATCATAATGATCGTTAAGGGCAGTATCGCCCAGTTCAAACATATCGCCTAAAATTAAACTTTTATGGGGCACATCGATTTGTTCAAAATTTTTGATGGCCGCTTTTACACTGGTTGGATTTGCATTATAAGCATCCAAAAATAATTGATTATGTTCTGTTTTTAAGTATTGCGATCGGTTATTGTCTGGCTTGTAATGCTCTATAGCATGAACAATGGACTTATCATCTACCTTGAAAAAATTACCTATTGTAATAGCTGCTAAAACATTATCCAGGTTATAATCGCCAATAAGTTTCGATTCGATAGTATAGGATTTGCTTTCGATGTAAGCTTTTAATTTTAAAAATATTCCCCCTTTTTCAATAGAGCCAAAAACCTTTGAATGTTTTTGATCTCCATAAGAAATTGCTTCATTATTTCCGGCAATTAATTGGGTTAATATTTTATCATTGGCATTATAAAAAAGTTTACCATTCTTTAGTGCTACATATTCATATAGCTCATTCTTGGTTTTAATAATATTGTCTAATGTTCGAAACCCTTCGAGGTGAGCTTTCCCGATATTGGTAATCAAACCATAATCAGGATCTGCAATGGTGCATAATGGTTTGATTTCTCCCGGATGATTCGCTCCCATCTCCACAATACCCAATTCAGTATTTTTAGTAAAAGAGAGAATGGTTAAAGGTACTCCAATATGATTGTTTAAATTCCCTTGCGTGAACGATACATTATATTTTTTGGATAACACAGAAGCTACCAACTCTTTAGTTGTCGTTTTTCCGTTTGAACCGGTAATTCCTATAACAGGAATTTTTAGCTGTTGCCTGTGATAATATGCTAATTGTTGTAATGCAGAAAGTACATTCTCAACTAAAATAAATTGTTCACCTTCTTTAAATTCAGGGTTATCGATTATAGCATAAGCACATCCGTTTTCAATTGCTTTTTGTGCATAGGCATTTCCATCAAAGTGTTCGCCTTTTAATGCAAAAAACAGTCCGTTTTTTAAAGCAATTCGGCTATCGGTAGTTATTTTAGGATGATCTAAAAATACCTGGTATAGATTCTCAATTTTCATGGCATCTACGAAATAAAAAACCTCATCAAGATAATGAGGTTTTTTAATGTATGAAATAATATAAGGTTATTTAATTCAATCCTTCAGGGCTACCAACATTTGTCATGGCACATCTGAATCCTAAATCATCTTTAGCTTTCTCTTCATCGAGGAATCGTCGGGAAGCTGGATTTAACCAATATACTCTGTCTCTCCATGAGCCTCCTTTATATACTCTTACTTTATCCGTAATTAATGAAGCCCAGTCGCCTTCTTCTGTAGCATACATCTCGTTAGTTGATGTAGCCCCTCTGGCTGCTTCCTGATTTTCAAAATCAACGCGGGATTGTAAATCACCATCTCTATAGTTTCTGTAATCAGCTTTATTATAATTATCTCTTGTGGCAGCTTCTTCTTCAGATATAGGTCGTCGCTTTAATCTTCCCAGGCTATCCTTTTCTGCTATGCTTCCATCTTCATTTTTAACCAGTGTTTCAAAAACATTTCCCCGATAAGGATTAAAATCTTCAACATCCTGAAATGACAGAGGCCTGTATACATCTGCAACCCATTCGTTAACATTACCGGCCATGCAATACAATCCGTAGTCGTTTGGCCAGTATGAGGTTACCGGAACTGTTATTGATCCATTGTCGTTTAAGTCGCCGGCAGTACCCATCATATCACCACGTCCACGTTTAAAGTTAGCCATCATTGTTCCCTGTTGCTTTCCTTCCGGATAGCGAACATTATGACCATCCCAGGGGAACATTCTTCGCTCATATATACGCTCTTCATGGGTATTTCCAATAAGCGCAACAGCTGCATATTCCCATTCTGCTTCAGTAGGAAGTCTGTATTTGGGTAACAGTATCCCGTCTTCTAAGGTAACAATACGACTTTCTTGGTTTGGGTCTTGTGAGGGTAAATTTTCTATCACTAAACCTTCATATTGTCCGGCTAAATAGGCTTCTGTATTAAAGTTTTCTCTTCCCACCTGGTTTGGGTCTAATTCCAAAATTCCTTCTTCAATCAACCGCATCTCATTAACCCGGTCGGTTCTCCAAACACAATAATCATTGGCTTGCAACCAGTTTACTCCTACAACAGGATATTCATTATATGCCGGATGGCGGAAATAATATTGTACATAAGGTTCATTATAAGCTAGTGCACTTCTCCAGACTAAAGTGTCGGGTAAAGCATTTCTATGTACTTCAGGATAATCATAGAACACCCGCTTAATCCAATGCAAATACTCTCTGTAGTCAACATTTCTTACTTCGGTCTGATCCATAAAAAATGAAGAAACAGTTACTCGCCGGGGCACGTTGTTCCAGTCATAAGTAATATCCTGGGTAGTCTGTCCCATAGTGTATGTACCACCTTCAATTTTCACTAAACCTGGTCCCGGTTCCTGTTCATATCCGGTTTTAACTTCAAAACCACCGTTATCCGGATTATTATAATCCCACCCGGTCGTTGGTGAATCATCTCTACCTCCTCCTCCTACAAGACCACAACCGGTAAAAAATAATAAACCAGCAAATACTAAAAGGGAATTTCTTAATCTTACATTCATGGTAATATAAATTTTTAGTCAAATATAATAATTTTTATTTTTCGCAACACAAGATTTTACATAAATATAACTAAAAACTTGGACATTTTATTGCTTTCATTTTTCTCTTCTTGCTTTTATACTTAAAAAAGTATAAAAAAGTTACCTCATGAGCCCCTGAAATTATCCCTTCAAGGCTATTAAAATTTAAAGGAACATCATAACTATAAGCAAACACCCCGTTATCAGCAGAATACCCAAACATTAATACCGCTCCTTTAATATTAAAATTTGTATTTGTTTTTATCCATAATCCGGTTGCAAAATAATCTTTATTTAAATATAATCCCAAATTTATTTTGGTAAACTCATTTTGTTGCTGAAGGATAATATTAGGAGATAATGTCATATGTACTCTGTGTAAGCTATTATAAAAAGGAATCTCCATTCCGCCATGAAGGGTATATTTTCTTCCAATAATCCCGGGTTCAGAGGTACCCAAAGAAATTACCGGTTTGGTAAGGTGATCGACCGAAAAACCGGCATAATAATTTTTATACCAGGATAAAATCCCTGCAGAAAAATCAAAAAACATGGACCGTTTATAAAGCCCACTTTCCGTGTCGATCATATCAAGCCCTCTTGCATCAACCGTATTCATCTGATAACTTGCTTTTAAACCGGCGTTGACAGTCCATTGTCGATTAATCTGAAAATTATAGGCATACATTAAATGAATCCCTAAATCATTAATAACTCCCTGCCCCTGACGATCATTCATAATTTGTAATCCTACGCCTCCGCTTAAATCTTCAATATACATATCATAAGATGCACTATAAGTAATATAGTCTCCATAAGATACAGGCATTAATGTACGATAATTTAAAGCAATACGGGCATACTCTTCGGAGCCTGCAAATGCAGGATTTAAATAGAGCGGATTGGCATAATATTGCGAAAATTCAATATCCTGTGATAATACTGATTTACAAATCAATAGCAACAGAAAGATATATATATTTTTTTTCATTCAGCCAATATTCTTGTACGCTTTACAATAATACAAATTATTTATTCGTTAATTTTCATGTTACGCTAAAAACGAAGGATTATGTGAAATATTACACGATAGAAACAATCCTATAAAATAAATTTACTCCCCTTTTCAATAAAGTTTTGTTTCTTTGTATAAAAATAATAAAGTCTAATGAAAAGAACACTCCTATTCACCCTTTTATTCTACTTGTATTTTACATCAACAGCACAAAATTTAACGTTATTGAGGGAAATTAAATGGAAAGAGCCACACCAAATTTCTCAATATTATGAAATATCACAAAAAAATCTCGACACAAAAAAGTTTCTTTTTTTTGAAAATGCACATTATTATAACCATCATACCCTTCTTCCTTATTATTATGAAATTATCAACGTAAACTCTTTAAATGCAAAGGTAGAAATCACCAACTTGCAGTATGAACCTTTATCCAAAACCGAATTAACCAATTTACAATATCCTGACTCGATACCTGAACAATTATTTTACGAATCGCAAGTAAAAATCTCCAGGGGGCAGCCTTTTTTGCAGTTTAATTTATTACCGTTAAGAAGAAATTCTACGAATAACCAGTTGGAAAAATTAACTTCTTTCCATATTGAAATAGTAACAGGCACCACAGAGATAAAAACACAAACCAAAGAACCTAAAGCTTTTACCAATCAATCGGTTCTTAGAAACGGGAGGTGGAGTAAAATAAAAATTAAAGAAACGGGAATCTATAAGATTACTTATGACCAATTATCAGAGCTTGGAATTGAGCATCCTGCGAAATTAAAAATCTATGGAAACGCTAAAGGGATGTTACCTCTATCGAATACCGAAGAATCCCAGGATGATTTAGTTTTAAATGCCATTTATTTTGAAAAAGGCAGCGACGGAATCTTTAACCAGGGTGATTATATCTTATTTTATGCAGAGGGACCTGATCAATGGGTATATAACGAAAGTGATGATTTCTATTCATATATAAAACATATTTACTCAGATTATAATTACTTTTTTTTAACATCAAATAATGATGCCAATAATGAGATAATTACCGTAAATAGTTCATCAGAGCCTCCAAGCGAAACAGTAACCTCATTTACAGACTACCTCCATTACGAAAAAGAGAGCAAAAATTTAATCGAGTCGGGACAGTTATGGGTGGGCGAAACTTTTGATGTTACTACCAGCTTCACTTTTGATTTCACGATTCCCAACTTAATCAAAACAGAACCGGTAAAAATAAAAACGGCCTTAGTGGCACGTTCATCCTCTACCTCTTCTTTTACCATCAGGTCAGGAGCCCAAACCATTGCCACCCCTCAGTTTGACCCTGTAAACGTAAGCTCCTATACATCAACTTATGCTGTCAGGAATATAACTGAAAATACTTTTACTAGCAACAATGATAATTTCTCCGTTGATATAGATTATAATAAACCCTCGCCATCCTCCAAAGGATGGCTCGATTTTATTACACTGAATGCCCAAAGACAACTATACATGTCGGGGAATCAACTAAAATTCAGATATTTAAATACAGATGACACCGAAAAAACCATTGAATTTCAAATTCAAAACTCTTCCTCATCCGTTAAAGTATGGGAAACAACTACACCAACACAGGTTCAGGAACTGGAAACTCAAATGATTGCATCAAATACCCTTTCCGTTAAAGTGGATGTAGCGCCCGGATTAAATGAATTTATTGCTTTTAATACAGACAACCTGCTTATACCCGAAGCTGCCGGAAGTATATCCAATCAAAATTTACATGCTTTAGGCCATCACGATATGATTATTGTGACGCACCCCGATTTCATGAGCCAGGCACAAAGTATTGCAGACTTACACTCTGTACAGGACGGATTATCGGTTGCTATTACAACACCCAACCAGATTTTTAATGAGTTCTCTTCCGGAACCCCGGATGCTGCTGCCATACGTAACTTTGTCAGGATGATTTATCAAAGACCTACCTCTACGGATACCCTAAAATACCTGCTTTTCATTGGGGATGGTTCTTTCGATCATAAATCTTTAACAGCCGAAAACATCAATTACGTACTCACCTATCAATCGAATAACTCTTTAACACCTACCTTATCATTTGTTACCGATGATTTTTTTGGATTGCTTGATCCCCTGGATAACATTGAATTATCTAACTCGGGGCTGGTTGACATCGGCATTGGTCGTTTACCCGTAAGATCAGTTCAGGAAGCTCAGCAGGTAGTAGATAAAATTTACCGATACACTGATTTCAATAACAAGGGTGACTGGACTCAATCCCTTTGCTTTGTTGGGGATGATGAAGATAACAATATCCATATGCGCGATGCCAACCGTTTAGCTATTCAGGTTGATACTACCTATCCTTATTTTTTTATTCAAAAAATCTACCTTGATGCATATTTGCAACAAGTAACAGCGGTAAGTGAAAGTTACCCCGAGGTAAATCGTTTAATCAATGAACAGGTCAATAATGGAATTTTAATTTTTAATTACACAGGGCATGGTGGAGAAAACGGACTGGCACACGAAAGAGTTCTTACAATAGATGACATCAACTCATGGAAAAACAGAAATAAACTGGCTGTATTTATGACAGCAACCTGCGAATTTAGCCGTTTTGATAATCATAAATATGTTTCTGCCGGAGAAAGAGTTTTGCTTAATCCAAACGGAGGCGGTATTGCTTTATTCTCTACTACCCGCCTAGTATATTCAAGTCCTAATTATACATTGAATAAAAACTTTTTCAACCATATCTTCGAAAAAAATTATAAAAATAATTATCATGCCCTGGGTGATGTAATGCGGCTAGCTAAAATAAACTCAGGGACAGCAAATAATAAACGTAACTTTACGCTTTTGGGGGATCCTGCCATAAAATTACCTTTAGCCAGGTATACTATTATTACCGACTCCTTAAATCATAAGGATGTTTTGAATCATACCGATACATTAAAAGCCCTTAGCAAAGTTACAGTCCACGGACATGTTGCAGATGAATCCAAAAATATCATCACCAACTTTAATGGATTAATTTATCCTATGGTTTTAGATAAAAAACGAACGCTTACCACGTTAGGGAACAATGGAGAAACACCCATGAGTTTTCAAACCCAAAATAATATTCTTTACAAAGGGAAAGCCAGTGTATCTAACGGACGATTTCAGTTTAGTTTTGTGGTCCCCAAGGACATATCTTACAATTTTGCTCAAGGAAAAATAAGGTATTATTCGTTGAGTTCGGATTCTGATGCCAAAGGGTATTTTAACAATTTTATTGTTGGAGGAACGAATGCCTCAGCACCTGTAGATAATACAGGACCCAGAATAACCCTTTATATGAATGATGAAAGTTTTGTATCCGGAGGTGTTACCGATCAAAACCCCGTTTTATATGCCATATTATCCGACAGCAGTGGAATTAATACGGTTGGAAATGGAATTGGCCATGATATAACTGCAATCCTGGATAATAATACGAGTGATGTTATTGTTTTAAATGATTATTACGAATCGGATGTGGATGATTACCAAAAAGGGAAAATTGAATATTTATTTAATAAACTCCAGGAGGGTGAACATCAACTAAAAGTTAAGGTATGGGATGTTTACAATAACTCATCGGAAGAAACCCTGGATTTTATGGTTGCCGAATCAGAAAAGCTAGCTATAAAAAATCTACTCAACTATCCAAATCCATTTACCGAACAAACAGCTTTCTATTTTGACCACAATCGTCCAAATGAGATGCTGGAAACAATGATTCAGGTTTTCACCGTCACCGGAAAACTTGTAAAAACAATTCATGCTACAATAAATTCATCCGGATTCCGTTCTGAAGCTATACATTGGGACGGGCTTGATGATTTTGGGGATAAACTTGGTCGCGGCGTTTATATATATCAGCTCAAAGTACGCACCACTGACAATGAAACAGTAACCAAAATCGAAAAACTGGTCATCCTAAAATAATTTATTTTATTGTTTAACCTAATTAATTTTATATTTGCAAATCTTAAATAATAAAAAAGAAAGCAAAGATAATATTTGACAAAAATACATTCAGATGAGAAATTTTTATATATGGGGAACCCTTATGTTACTCATTTCAACGGTTAGTAACGGACAAGATAATGAAATTTCACAAAGTGATTTGGTAGGGTCCAATAATCCACTAGAATACACTGCCTCATTTTTAACGATAGCCCCTGATTCACGTGCCGGAGCAATGGGTGATGTGGGAGTAGCTACATCACCGGATTACAATTCGATGCACTGGAATCCTGCCAAATATGCATTTGTAGAAAACGATATGGGATTTGCAGCATCCTATACTCCATGGTTAAGAAATTTAGTCAATGACATCAATCTGGGCTACCTTTCTTTTTATAAGAGAATTGATGACGTACAAACGTTTGCTGCCACAATGCTTTATTTCGATTTAGGAGATATTCAATTCACCAACGATTTGGGCCAATACAATGGTCAACATTCGCCTTACGAATTATCTATTGATGTGGCTTATGCCAGAAGTTTTTCAGACAGGATCTCCGGAGGTGTTGCTTTTCGTTACATCCGTTCCGATATTACAGGAGGCGCATTGGTTGGTGATATGGAAACCAAAGCAGGAAATGCTGTTGCGGCAGACATTTCGATGTATTATGTGAATGATGATCTAAAACTCAACGATAATAATGCAACATGGTCTGCCGGGATAAACATCTCAAATATTGGTTCAAAACTTTCGTATACCGAATTGGAGAAAGATTTTTTACCTACCAATTTAAAAATCGGAACAGCACTCAAATATGATATAGACGATTATAATTCGTTCACCTTAGCGTTGGACTTAAATAAATTTTTAGTACCTACTCCCGAATATGAATTAAATGACAGCATCCTCTTTGGAAAAAATTCTGATGTTTCCGTTGCCGAAGGAATGATTCAGTCATTTTATGATGCCCCCGGAGGATGGGCCGAAGAAATCAATGAAATAAAATATAATATTGGAGCCGAATATTGGTATGCGAATCAATTTGCTGTACGTGCCGGATATTTTCATGAACATGAAAACAAAGGAAATCGAAAATATTTTACCATCGGTGCCGGATTAGGTCTCAATGTATTTACCATCGATTTTTCTTATCTCATTCCAATAAAGCAGAACAATCCGCTAGCCAATACCATTAGATTTACTTTAGCGTTGGATTTTCAGGCATTGCAAGAACAACAAAATAATTAGCAGACATGAACTTTCGCATTGGATACGGATATGATGTACATCGTCTGAAAGAAGGACGGGAATTAATCCTTGGAGGCATAAAAATACCCCATCACAAAGGTTGTGTTGCTCACTCAGACGGTGATGTATTAATCCATGCCATTTGTGATGCGCTTTTAGGGGCAGCTGCATTACGTGATATTGGTTATCATTTCCCCGATTCAGATAACCAATACAAAGATATGGATAGCAAAATATTATTAAAAAAAACTATCGCGCTTTTAGCGGAAAATAATTATACGCTAATTAATATCGACTCAACGATCTGTTTACAAAAACCAACCTTAAAAAATCATATTCCTTCTATGATAAAAACACTTGCCTCAACCCTGAATGTTAATGAAAATAAAATATCAATCAAAGCTACTACAACAGAAGAACTTGGATTTGTAGGAGAAGAGAAAGGTATCGCAGCACATGCCATGGTACTTATTGAAAAAAAACCTTAAATATAGCGTTTTTATAATTCCCATATTTTTTATATCTTTCCGTTGCATATATTTTAGATAAAATTCAATTAATCAATTGATTATATCAGAATAAAAAAATCGTAGAATCAATGAAAAAAACACTTGTTTTAGGTGCAAGTCCAAATCCCATAAGATTTTCGCACAAAGCCGTAAAAAGTTTAGTCAGGCATGGACACGAAGTGGTTCCCATAGGCAATCGTGAAGGGGATATTATGTGGCAAAAAATTATTGTTGGGAAACCCAAATTAAATGATATTCATACCATTACAATCTACCTAAACCCTACGAATCAAAAAGAATACTACAATTATATTATTCGTCTTAAACCTAAACGGATTATTTTCAATCCCGGATCTGAAAATCAAGAACTCATAGAACTTGCCATGCAAAAAGATATTGAAGTAATTATTGCATGTACATTAATTATGCTAAATAACCATCAATACTAATGATAGAAAACATTACCAATTTTGACGAATGGAATGCAGCTATAAAAAATAAAGGTTGCTTAATTTACTTTTCACACGAAAAATGTAATGTTTGCAAAGTTTTAAAACCCAAAATTCATCAGTTAATCTCAGATTATTTTCCTGAAATAAAAATGTTTTATTGCGATACCGAACGATATCCTGAGATTGCTGCCCAAAACTCTATTTTTACCGTACCAACAATCATTATATTCTTTGATCAGAAAGAATTCTTCCGAAAAAGCAGAAATATTGGCATACAGGAGCTTATGAAAGATTTAGAACGCCCCTATACCCTTATGTTTCAATCATAAATTATTTTAGGATAAAAAATTTACACTAATTTAATTAAAGTTTTTTACAATTATTTGTAACTTACTTTTTCTAAAAAATATCTTATTAGCAAGGAAAAATAATGAAGAAATATTTTTCAAATATTTTAAATCGTTTAACTCCTCCAAAAAAGGATATTCAATCAGATGATTTTATTGAAGAACCGACCAGATTACAGGTTTTTTTTACTGAACTTGGGAGGTTAAGCCGTTTTACCGGCAGCTTTTTCAGAGAGTTTTTCCGGTATCCTTTCGAAACAAAAGAACTTATCAGGCAATCCTATCAAATGGGATTAAGCACCTTACCACTTATAAGCATTACAGCTTTTATTATGGGACTGGTTTTAACGATGCAGTCGCGTCCGGTAATGGTAGATTTTGGTGCCGAATCATGGTTGCCGGGTATGATATCTGTTTCTATCGTTCGCGAAATAGGCCCGGTAATAACAGCTTTAATATGTGCCGGTAAAATTGGATCGGGGATCGGGGCTGAACTCGGATCTATGAGAGTTACAGAACAAATTGATGCCATGGAAGTGTCGGGCACAAATCCTATTAAGTATCTGGTTGTAACCAGAGTACTTGCCACAACATTTACCATTCCCATACTGGTTTTTTATTCAGATGCAATCTCATTTTACGGTTCGTATGTTGCATTAAATTTACATGGTTATATCTCACTTCCTTTATTTATTAGCCAGGCTTTTGAAACATTACACTATTTCGATATTATACCGGCAACCATCAAAACATTCTTTTTTGGATTTGCTATTGGTATTATCGGATGCTATAAAGGATATTATTCTGAAAATGGAACCCAGGGAGTTGGACGTGCTGCAAACTCAGCGGTTGTAGTATCATCATTAGTAATATTTATTATCGATTTAGTTGCTGTTCAATTATCAGAAATAATACATATTTTCTCAATATAGAAATGAAAAAAGATCAATACACTTTAAATAATTACGATAACGTAATAGAAATTGAACATTTACAAAAATCGTTCGACGGGAAGGAGGTTTTGAAGGATATTAATTTGCAGATAAAAAAAAGCGAAAATGTTGTTATCCTTGGTAAATCAGGTATTGGAAAGTCTGTATTAATCAAATGTATTGTCGGGCTTATTTACCCCGATAATGGATCAGTAAAAGTTTTTGGGAAAGATGTTTTGGAAATGAATTATAAAGAAATTAACGAACTAAGAACCCGTGTAGGATTCATTTTCCAGGGCAATGCCTTGTATGATTCAATGACTGTAAAAGAAAACCTGGAGTTTCCGTTACGAAGAAACAAAACATTTAAAGATAAAAAAGAAATTGAAGGGTTAATTTATGAAGCATTAGAAAGTGTTGGGTTAACAGATGCCATTAATAAAATGCCGTCAGAGTTGTCGGGAGGGATGAAAAAAAGAATCGGGCTGGCAAGAACCCTGATCCTAAAACCCGAAATTATACTTTATGATGAACCCACTACAGGGCTTGATCCAATAACATCAAGAGAAATCATTAAACTAATCATAAAAATTCAAAAAAAATATAATGCATCATCAATTATTATTACTCACGACCTTGAGTGTGCAAAATTAACATCAAACCGTATATTAATTTTACAAGACGGCGTTTTTTGCGCAGAAGGTAATTTTGACGATTTAAAAAATTCGAAAGACCCGTTTGTCAGGTCATTTTTTGTAACCGTTTAAAATCTTTAAGCCATGCGAAATACAAAACATAATACTATTAAATTAGGGTTATTTGTCGGCTTAGGCGCCCTGATTTTTATCCTGGCCATATATTACATTGGCAGCCAAAGCAATATCTTTGGACGTAATTTTACCGTTAGTGGTGTGTTTAATGATATCAGCGGATTAAAAGTGGGAAATGATGTTCGCTTTTCGGGTATCAATATCGGAACCGTTTCTAAAGTGGAGATTATAAATGATTCGCTGGTAAGAGTTGATTTATCTGTACAAGATGATGTAAGAAAATTTATCCGTAAAGATTCAAAAATGGAAATCGGTTCAGAAGGACTAATGGGAAATAAAATTGTAAATGTTTACAGCGGCAGTGGTGATGAGGAAATTATTAAAGACGGGGGGTATTTGGAAACCATCGAGGTTGTAAATATTGATAACATCCTGAAACAAATCAATAAATCGAGCCAAAACACCATCAGAATTACAGATAACCTTGCTGAAATAACTGACAAAATAAACCGTGGAGAAGGAATTTTTGGTAAAATATTTGCCGATGAAGTCTTCTCAAACAACATAAGTTCAATAGCTACAAATACAGCCAATTTAACCGAAAATTTTGCCACAATAACGAATAAGATAAATGAAGAGGAAGGAACTATCGGCATGCTCTTATCGGATACATCGCTGGCAAATGAAATTGAACTTGCAGGCATCAACCTGAGAACATCAACGGATAATTTAGTAGCTATCTCCGACCAGGTAAGGAAAGGACAGGGTTTATTCGGTGAAATTTTTACCGATACAACATTTACCAGCTCGTTAAGCAAATCCGGAGAAAATCTGGCTTATACCACCGAAAGAACAAAAAGAATAGGCGACAACCTGGAAAAGCTTACGCTGCAAATTAATGATGGTCAGGGGCTAATATCAAAACTGTTATTCGATACTGCTTTTGCCGATAGTGTGGAACTTACAGTTATAAACATAAATAACAGTGCCACCGAAATAGAAGAAGCTGCAGCAGTAATCAAACGTAACTGGTTATTAAGGTTATTTTCTAAAAAAGATAAGAAAAAATAAATTAGTTCAGCCTTTTGATGAAAATCATTGGCATCCTTAGTCATTTATGAGAGTATACTCGCAGCACGACATCAAGTCATGCTGCGAGTTTTTATGATCTGCATTTAAAAAAGATTATCCAGTAACTGGTCATCGGCAATATTAGGAATGGTAACTTTAAGCTCAGGTGTGCGTTCCATCTCGCGTTTAATGGCAAAAATAGCTTCATCATTTCTGGCCCAGCTTCTGCGTGCAATGCCATTGTTCACATCCCAATGCAGCATCATCTTTAATCTTCTTGAAGCGTCTTCGCTACCATCCAATACCATTCCAAAACCACCATTGATAACTTCGCCCCAGCCTACGCCACCACCATTGTGGATAGAAACCCAGGTAGCACCGCGGAACGAATCGCCTATCACATTCTGAATAGCCATATCGGCTGTAAACTGAGAGCCGTCGTAAATATTTGAAGTTTCGCGGAAAGGAGAATCTGTTCCCGACACATCATGATGGTCGCGCCCTAATACGACAGGGGCAGAAATTTTCCCTTCGTTGATGGCTTTGTTAAAAGCTTCGGCAATTTTTATACGCCCTTCGGCATCGGCATATAAGATACGGGCCTGCGAACCAACCACCAGCTTATTCTCTTTGGCTCCCTGAATCCAACGAATATTATCCCGCATTTGTTGGGTGATTTCATCAGGGGCTGTAGAAGCTATTTCTTCCAATACCTGCATCGCTATTTTATCGGTAGTATCCAAATCTTCGGATTTTGACGATGTGCAAACCCAACGGAAAGGGCCAAATCCATAATCGAAACACATCGGCCCCATAATATCCTGCACATATGATGGATATTTAAATTTACCGTCCTCTTTTAAAATATCGGCTCCTGCCCTGCTCGCTTCCAATAAAAAAGCATTTCCATAATCGAAGAAATACATGCCTTTTGCTGTCAGCTTATTAATGGAAGCAACCTGTTTTTTTAACGATTCTTGTACATGCTTCTTAAATTCTTCGGGCTTTTCGGCCATCATACGATTTGATTCTTCATACGTTAATCCTGCCGGATAATAACCGCCGGCAAATGGGTTATGCAGCGACGTTTGGTCTGATCCCAAATCAATCTTAATATCTCTTTCAACTAACCGTTCCCACAAATCGACAATATTGCCCAGGTAAGCAATAGAATGCGCTTTTTTATTCTTCTTATATGCTAAGGCCATATCAATGGCTTTATCCACATCATCCGTAATCTCGTCAACCCAACCTTGTTCATGCCGCTTTTTTGCAGCTTTAGGATTAATCTCAGCAGAAATACTTACCACTCCGGCAATATTACTCGCTTTGGGTTGAGCCCCACTCATACCCCCTAAACCGGCAGTAACAAATATTTTCCCTTCCAGTCCTTCGCCGGGTTTGCTTATTTTTCGACCTGCATTTAATACCGTAATAGTGGTTCCATGTACAATACCTTGCGGACCAATATACATAAACGAACCGGCGGTCATTTGGCCGTATTGTGTAACGCCAAGGGCATTAAATCGCTCCCAGTCATCGGGTTTAGAATAGTTTGGAATCATCATTCCGTTGGTAACTACTACCCTGGGCGCATCTTTATGCGATGGAAATAATCCCATGGGATGACCTGAATATAAAACCAATGTTTGCTCATCCGTCATCTCAGCCAGATATTTCATGGTTAAGAGATATTGTGCCCAGTTTTGAAATACGGCTCCGTTTCCGCCATAAGTTATTAATTCGTGTGGGTGTTGAGCCACCGCATAATCCAAATTATTGCTTAACATAAGCATTATGGCAGCTGCCTGTTTGCATTTTGCCGGATAATCATCGATTGGGCGTGCATAAATTTTATAATCCGGACGGAAGCGGTACATATAAATACGACCATATTTTTCCAGCTCTTCGGCAAATTCCTTAGCCAAAACCGGATGGTGCTTTTGATCGAAATAACGTAATGCATTTTTTACGGCAAGCTTTTTTTCTTCTTTTGTTAGAATTTCTTTGCGTTTGGGTGCATGATTTATTTCAGGGTCATACTTTCTTGTTGCAGGCAACTCATCCGGAATACCTTGTAATACAAACTTTTGAAATGCTTCTTTATTCATTTTATCTGAATTTTATATTTTTTAATTATTGAATTTCTTTTAACGGTTTTACAAAATTACAAATTAAGATTTTAGGAAGAAAGATAAATATCATGATATGGCATATGAACATGACAAAATTACTGAAACAATGATTAGCATGTTTTTTGTAGTATCTGATTTTGTCATAGAAAAAGCATAACTTTGACTTAACAAATAATCAAAAAATAAAAATAAAAATGAAGAAAAAGTGGATTACCTTAATTGTAATTGCAGTATTCGCAATATTTATCTACTCATCAATAAAAGGAACTTACAATACAATGGTTGCCTTGGATGAAAATGTTACCTCACAATGGGCACAGGTAGAAAATGTATACCAACGCAGAGCAGATTTAATTCCAAACCTGGTAAACACAGTAAAAGGATATGCAGAACACGAACAAGAGACTTTTACAGAAGTTATTGAAGCCCGTTCGAAAGCCACATCAACCAATATTGATGCCAGCAACTTAACTCCTGAAAATATACAGGCGTTTCAGCAGGCACAAGGAAGTTTAAGTTCAGCACTTTCGAAATTAATGGTCGTGGTCGAACGATACCCTGATTTAAAAGCCAATCAGAATTTTTTAGAGTTACAAGCTCAATTAGAGGGTACAGAAAACAGAATTACTGTAGAAAGGCAAAAATTCAATCAAGCTGCTCAACAGTTTAATACATATATAAAGCAGTTTCCTAAAAATATTTATGCTAATATGTTTGATTTTGAGCCTAAAGCATATTTTAAAGCTGATGAATCAGCCAGTGAAGCACCAAATGTAGAATTTTAATTATGAAAGCAGCAGATTTTTTTACGACAGCGCAAAAGAAACAAATTACCGATGCTATCAAAGAAGCCGAACTAAATACGTCGGGTGAAATTAGAGTGCATGTTGAGATGGATTGTAAAGAGGATGTTTTAGACCGTGC
>JBNJFS010000025.1:0-19394 GCA_051747085.1 Bacteroidota bacterium | reverse complement strand
CCACATTTTCATCGTTAATCCAACAACATCATACCCCTGTTCGATGAGTAGTATGGCGGCTAATGAGCTGTCAATGCCGCCACTCATTCCAAGAAGCACCCTTTTTTTGGTCATTTAATACATCGAATTTTTTTACTGTGGTGGTTTTTGGTTAAATAAATCTTCGATAGAGGGTTCTTTAATTTTTCCTTTGTTTTGTTCCAGCTTTTCCAGTTGTTCCTGTTCCAGTCGTTCTAATTCTTCCTGGTTTTCAGCTACCCCGTTTATGTAGTTTAGCTCATGTTTAAGTGTCCCATCTTCATTATAGTATTTCCATTTTCCTTCTCGCTTGTTATTCTCGTAAGAGCCGGTAATTAGAATGGTGCCATCCTCATTAAATACCGAGTATTCACCATCCAGCCGGCCATTCATATATGCTATGCGCATCATAACTTCACCATTTTCGTAATATCTGATGGTCATCCCGTCCTGAATGCCGTTTCGCCAATTGGCTTCTTCTGATAACTGACCGTTTTCGTAGTATTTTTTCTCCAAACCATGTTTATTGTCCATTTTATAGGGAACCGTGTTAATTAAAAACCCTGCTTCCGAATAAAAATTCCAAATACTGTCTTTTAATTGTCCCACATATAGCCCTTCTGCCTGTATGGTATTATCCGGATAATAAAACTGGATAAGCGTTTTGTTTGTGTTTTCTTCAAAAAACATTTTTGCTTTTAATCTTCCTTCTTCATCGTACCGTTTTAAGGTCCCAACGGGCATTCCATTCTTAAAATATCCGATGTATTGAATGTTACCGTTATCATAGTATTTTTCCCAGTATCCGGATTTTTGCCCGCGTTCATTGTATTGATTAATCGTATCGCCGGGTGAATTGTTTTGTGCAAAGCTAAATCCTGCAAAGATGAATAGAAGGAGTAAGGTTAAGATGTTTTTTTGGGTATTCATAGGCTTGTTTTTTTATTTTACAAAAGTAACAAGAATATATGATTTTTATTATCCTATAATAGATAAAAAAAGAGAGCCCTGAAAACAGGACTCTCTAATGCAATTTTTTTGAAGTTATGTTATTTTACTTCTTCAAAATCTACGTCTGTAACTTCTCCATCATCTTTTTTATCGTCAGAAGAAGCTTGCTGTTGCTCGCCACCCGGTTGTCCTTGCTGAGCATTTTGTTGTTCATCCTGGGTAGCTTTGTACATTTCTTCTGATGCTTCTTTCCATGCATTGTTTAATGCTTCGGTTTTAGCATCAATTTGTTCTAAGTCTTCTTTTTTATGTACTTCTTTTAATTCCTCTAAAGCTTTTTCAATTGTTGCTTTTTTGTCAGCTGATAATTTGTCACCAAATTCTTTCAATTGTTTTTCGGTAGAGAAAATCAAGCTGTCGGCAGCATTTAATTTATCTACTTTTTCACGTATCTGCTTGTCAGCTTCTTCGTTCGCTTTAGCCTCATCGCGCATACGTTTAATTTCCTCTTCGGTTAAACCGGATGATGATTCAATACGTATACTTTGTTCTTTATTGGTTGCTTTATCTTTTGCTGTAACGTGTATAATACCGTTTGCATCAATATCAAAAGATACTTCGACTTGAGGTACTCCACGTGGTGCTGGTGGTATCCCGTCTAAGTGGAAGCGGCCAATGGTTTTGTTATCTTTAGCCATAGGTCTTTCACCTTGTAATACGTGAATTTCAACCGAAGGCTGATTATCAGCAGCTGTTGTAAATGTTTCTGCTTTTTTGGTTGGGATGGTTGTATTGGCTTCAATTAATTTTGTAAAAACACCACCCATGGTTTCAATACCTAATGAAAGCGGAGTAACATCCAATAACAGAACATCTTTTACATCACCGGTTAATACACCACCCTGGATAGCTGCACCAATAGCTACTACCTCGTCAGGATTTACTCCTTTGGATGGTTTTTTGCCAAAGAAATCCTCTACTACCTTTTGTATTGCAGGAATACGGGTTGAACCACCCACTAGAATAACTTCATCAACATCTGAAGATTGCATACCTGCATCACTTAGTGCTTTTTTACAAGGCTCTAAGGTAGCATTAATAAGTTTGTCGGCTAATTGTTCAAATTTTGAACGTGATAAAGTTTTTACCAAGTGCTTGGGTACTCCATCAACCGGCATAATATAAGGCAGGTTGATTTCAGTACTTGTTGAACTTGACAATTCAACCTTGGCCTTTTCGGCAGCTTCTTTTAAACGCTGAAGTGCCATAGGGTCTTTTCGAAGATCAATTCCTTCATCTTTTTTAAATTCTTCGGCTAACCAGTCAATGATTACCTCGTCAAAATCATCACCTCCAAGGTGTGTATCACCATTGGTTGATTTTACTTCAAATACGCCATCGCCAAGTTCAAGAATTGAGATATCAAAAGTACCTCCACCCAGGTCGAAAACAGCAACTTTAATATCACGGTCTTTTTTGTCAAGACCATATGCTAATGAAGCAGCTGTCGGCTCATTAATAATTCGTTTTACCGTTAACCCTGCAATTTCTCCGGCTTCTTTTGTTGCTTGACGTTGTGAGTCGCTAAAATAAGCAGGTACAGTAATAACAGCATCAGTAACTTCCTGACCAAGATAATCTTCTGCTGTTTTCTTCATTTTCTGAAGAACCATCGCAGAAATTTCCTGTGGCGAATACTTCCTGTCGTCAATTTGAACTCGTGGAGTGTTGTTTTCGCCTTTAATTACTTTAAATGAAACTCTGTTTATTTCTTTCTGAACTTTATCATGTGTTTCACCCATAAATCGCTTAATAGAAGATATTGTTTTTGTGGAGTTTGTAATGGCCTGACGTTTAGCCGGATCACCAACTTTACGTTCTCCATTTTCCACAAAAGCAACCGTTGAAGGGGTTGTTCTTTTACCTTCGCTGTTTGGTATAACAACAGGTTCGTTTCCCTCCATTACTGCTACACATGAATTTGTTGTTCCTAAGTCAATTCCAATTATTTTACCCATTTCGTTATTAGATTTTTTATGTTATTATTTAAATTTTTTAATTCTCTTTTTATTATTTGTTTTCAATGATTCAATGATTGTGCCAGTTTAGATTTATCTTTTTTTTATGTAAATATGGCACCTGTGTATATTGATTTAGCTTTATATTGCCAGTATTATGACAAAACGACAGCATGGCATTCTTTTTTAATTTCATTTGTGGTTAATAGGATTTTATTTAGTTTAATTTGTAGCTTTGCCTTTGTAAACTAAATTGTATTGTTATGTCAGTTCATCAAAAAGTAAAAAGAGTAACCACTCATGTTTTACATGAAATGAAACTACGTGGTGAAAAAATAGCCATGTTAACCGGATACGATTATTCTATGGCCCGAATACTGGATAAAGCAGAAATTGATGTTGTCCTGGTAGGCGATTCGGCATCAAATGTTATGGCAGGAAATGAAACCACCTTACCTATAACGATGGATGAAATGATATATCATGCTAAATCGGTGGTTAGGGGTGTTAACCGGGCCCTGGTAGTTATTGATATGCCTTTTGGTTCGTACCAGGGAAATTCGAAAGAAGCATTGATTAATGCAATTAGGATTATGAAAGAGACCGGAGGGCATGCCGTAAAAATTGAAGGCGGACAGGAGATTCTTGAATCGGTACAACGAATATTATCCGCCGGAATCCCGGTTATGGGACATTTGGGGTTAACACCTCAATCCATTCATAAATTTGGTACTTATGTTGTCCGTGCGCGCGAAGATGCTGAGGCTGAGAAATTAATTGAAGATGCTCATAAGTTGCAGGAAGCCGGATGTTTTGGACTTGTCCTTGAAAAGATTCCTGCTAAACTGGCTGCACGCGTTGCCGGCGAATTAACGATTCCTGTTATTGGTATTGGTGCTGGGCCGGATGTTGATGGGCAGGTTCTTGTTTTGCACGATATGTTAGGAATTACACAGGAGTTTTCTCCAAGATTCTTACGTCGTTATCATAATCTATTCGAAGAAATTAAAGGTTCGGTTAAAGCGTATATTAACGATGTTAAAACACTTGACTTTCCTAATGATAAGGAACAATACTAAACGATCAAAAAAATATTTGAATGGAGGTTCTTTACGAAGACAATCATATTATTGCGGTAAATAAAAGAGTATCAGATATTGTCCAGGGTGACAAGACCGGTGATGAACCTTTATCAGAGAAGGTTAAATCTTATATCCAAAAAAAATATAATAAACCCGGAAAAGTTTACCTGGGGGTTACCCATCGTTTAGACCGCCCCGTAAGCGGAGCATTATTATTTGCTAAAACCAGTAAAGCGTTGGGCCGCTTAAACGAGATGTTTAAAAATAAAGAAATAAAAAAAATATATTGGGCGATTGTAAAAAATAAACCTCCTCAATTAGAAGAAACACTCAATCATTATCTCATTAAAAATCAAAAGAAAAATAAATCTTTTGCTTATGATAAAGAGGAGAAAGATACTAAACGTGCAAGCCTTACCTACAAGATGATTGCAGAAGCTGATAATTATTATTTATTAGAAGTTGAATTGCATACCGGGCGGCATCATCAAATTCGTTGCCAACTGGCCAAAATAGGATGCCCGATAAAAGGAGATTTGAAATATGGATTTCCCCGGTCGAACCCTGACGGAGGAATTAGTTTGCACGCCCGTAAAATTGAGTTTGTCCATCCGGTAAAAAAAGAATCTGTTGGTATTGTTGCACCAGCGCCTGATGATTCCTTATGGAATTATTTTAATCAGGTCGTAAACTAATTATTGTCTTTTTAATAATAGTGAATACTTAACCACTCTGAGGTTAGATTTCAAATATCCCTTTCAAATCACAATAAATTAGCATAAATAGTATAATTTTGAAAAAAATATTTATTTGTAATGTTTAAATTTTTAAATAAGCCTTATCCTTTTAATGATGATTTAAAATATAACAGTAAGCTGATATTTTTTATAAGCATTGGTGTTTTAGGATTTTTATACCTCTTTCAGCCCCTTGATGTAAGTTTAATGGATGATAATGAAAAACTTTATGTAGTATTAGGTTTGGCCGCTATTACTTTTCTTTCATTAAGTTTAAACTTATTGATTTTACCCAGTTTGTTTCCCGGTATTTTTATTAAACGGGTTTGGACTATCAAAAAAGAGATTTTATGGAATCTTTGGATATTAACAACCATTACTGTTGGTTATTATCTTTATTATAAGTTGCTGGGAATCTTTACTGTTGATTACAAAATGGTTCTCGGGTTAATAGTGATTGCCATCATTCCTATCACCGGATTAATTATTGTAAACCGGAACAGAATGTTACGTTCGAACCTGAAGTTAGCCGAGCGTATCAATAAAAAGCTTGAAGAAAATAAATCAATCGATAATAAGCTGGTTCACTTTCAGTCTGAATATGCAAAAGATAATTTATCCATAAAGGTAAATTTGTTAGTTCTCATCAGAGCTGCCAATAATTATATTGAAGTATTTTGGATGGAAGGAGAAAAGATAAGAAACAAAATGATTCGTACCAGTTTAAAAAATGCTGAAGAGTTATTAAATGATTATGATTTCATTTTTAAATGTCACCGTTCTTTTATGGTTAACACGCATTATATTGATAAAATTGAAGGAAATATACAGGGATATAAAATATATTTCGAAAATGTAGATTTCACGGTACCCGTTTCTAAAAAATTTGCCTACAAGCTTAAACAACTGGTTTAATTTTGCCTTTACAAACAGCTTCATTCATCCCTGTATTTTAATTTTTCGTCCCTGAACGAATGAATTCGACCCTTTTTTTGTGGTATTAGCCCTTTTATTTTTTGCTGGCAGATTTTCGCGGTAGATTTGTCCTAAAATATTAGTAAAAAATACTTAACGAATAATATTATGAATCCATTGAAGATAGGAAATTTAAGAGCAAGGCTCCCAATAATACAGGGAGGTATGGGGGTTGCGATATCCTTGTCAGGATTAGCTTCAGCAGTTGCCAATGCCGGAGGAATAGGAGTTATTTCAGCAGTAGCTATTGGTATGACAGAACCTGATTACATGAAAAATTATCGCGAAGCCAATAAAAGAGCGTTAAAAAAACAAATACGTAAAGCAAGAACCCTGACCAATGGTATATTAGGTGTAAACTTAATGGTGGCAGTTACTGATTATGAAGATTTGCTTACTGTTTCGCTTGAAGAAGGAATTGATGTGATGATTTTAGGAGCAGGGCTGCCTCTTAAAATGCCTAAATATGTTTTAGATAAAGGATTTGAGAATATCAAAACGAAATTTATTCCCAAAGTATCATCAGCGAAAGCTGCCCGTTTGATTTTTACATCATGGGCAAAAAATTTTAATCATGTTCCGGATGCGGTTATCGTTGAAGGACCTCTTGCCGGAGGACATTTAGGATTTAAAAAGAATGATTTACAGAATAATCCGGAATCGTTGGAATCTATTGTTGAAAATACAGTGGAGGAATTAAAAGTTTTTGAAAAAACATTTAATAAAGAAATTCCGGTTATTGCAGGTGGAGGAATATATGATGGAAAAGATATATACCAAATCATGCAAAATGGAGCTAAAGGGGTAAAAATGGGAAGTCGTTTTGTTACTACTGAAGAATGTGATGCATCCGTTAAATTTAAAGAAATGTATATCCATAGCGAAGAAAAAGATATTACTTTAATCGATAGCCCGGTTGGACTTCCCGGACGAGCGATACGTAATAAATTTGTTGATCAGGTTAATGCCGGAAAAACAAAACCTTTTAAATGTTACTGGAAATGCCTTAAATCATGTGATTCAAAAAATGTACCTTATTGTATTGCCCAGGCATTACATAATGCAGCCACAGGTAACCTGGATGAAGGCTTTGCGTTTGCCGGGACAAAAGCCTATTTAGCCACAAAAATACAAAGTGTTTCTGAGGTTGTTTTTGAATTAAAAGTTGATTATTATAAAATGAAATATAAGGAATACCTTCATAACTTCGCAGGGGCAAAGGTTATTCCTGAACAAATTAATATTCCGGCAATATTTCCTAAAATTCAATTGGTGTAGTTTAGATTTCCAGTTGTGTTTTTTGAGATGCTTCCGTTAAATTTTTAACTCCGGTTGAACCTCCCTCTGACAGGGAGATATCAACCGGAGTATTTTTTTTCCAGGCGCCATTGGTAAAGTCCGGAATATCAATGCTGTTGGAACGGTTGGCTACAGACCATTCGCTAAGGGGAGCAATGGCACTCCAAAGTGCAGCATCGTAAACATCCTGGTCGAGCGGTAATCCGTTGCGTAAACAATCAATTAAACGCCAATCCATGATGAAATCCATACCACCATGGCCTCCAATTTTTTTGGCCATTTCCCCAACTACTTTTACTATCTCGGGAGTGTATCTTTTTTCCATTTCTTCAAACTCAGCTTCGTTAAGCCATTGATGGCCTTTGGCTATTTTAGGTGGATAAGGCCATTTTCGGGCCATTGCCTGGGTACCACTTATTAAATGTATGCGAGAGTATGGTCGGGGCGAGGTTACATCATGCTGTATCATGATGGTACGGCCTTTATGTGTTTTTATGGTTGTTGTATTCATATTTCCTCGGTATTCTTTGTCTGCAAATGGCTCAAAAAAAGAATCTTCACGTGCAAGTTCATTCACCGTTTTTTGCATCTGAAAATCATTACCTGACATGGAGGTTAAGTATTCCATTTTATCCCCTCGATTGATATTCATGATTTGGCAAACAGGTCCTAACCCGTGTGTTGGATAAAGGTTCCCATTTCTGGTATTTTCTTTCAGGCGCCACATATCGGCATATCCGTCTTTATCAAAATTTAAAAATCGTAAATCATGAATATAAGCCCCTTCACCATGCACAATCTCGCCAAAGAAGCCATTGCGTGCCATATTAAGAGTGAGTAATTCAAAAAAATCGTAGCAGCAATTCTCGAGCATCATGCAGTGTTTTTTCGTCTTTTCTGATGTTTCTACTAACTGCCAGCACTCGTCAATGGTTTTTGCTGCCGGTACTTCAACACCAACATGTTTATTATTTTCCATCGCATAAACGGCCATGGGAGTATGGTAGCTCCATGGAGTACATATATATACTAAATCAATATCCGGGTCGTCGCAAAGTTTTTTCCAGGCTTCTTCAGAACCACTATATGATTTAGCTTTTGGTAATCCTTTCTCTTGAAGAATTTTTTGGGTTGCTTCAACGCGATCGGAATATTTATCACAAAGGGCTGTAATTTCTACTCCTTCGATGTGCGACATTCGTATAACCGCCCCGGGCCCTCGCATGCCCAATCCAATAAAACCAATTCTTACCTTTTCAAGTTTTGGTGCACGGTAACCGCACATATTGAATTTTTGTCGGTATGTTTTCTTGTTAGAACCATTATTTTCTTTGTCAGAAATTGAACAGGCTGTTGTCAGGCCGGTAGCTATTATACCAGTGCCAAGCGTAATTGTTTTTAAAAAATCGCGGCGGTCATTATTCATCTTACTTGTAGTTTAGTTTAAAACTATATAAATTAAATAAAAAAGTTGCTAGTTAGCAATGATTAAAATTATATTTCCGGGTTTAATAGTTAAAAATTTGAATTATCATTACTTTTGTCTTTTTTATTAAACTATTTTTCCCCTTTTAGGTCGAATTATTGTGGAAAATTTAATGATTATATTAACTTTTAAATTTAAATATTGTGAAAAAACTTTTTTTAAGCATTTTAATTATTGGGATATTTATGGTATCCTGTAGTAAAAAGGAGACAAATCCTTTATTGAGTGAATGGGATACGCCTTATGGTGTACCACCGTTTGAACAAGTAGAAATTGAACATTTTGCTCCGGCTTTTGAGATTGCCATGAAAGCACATAAGGACGAAATGGAAGCAATTTTTACCAATCCAGAAGAACCCACCTATGAAAATACGGTTGAAGCATCCTATTATGCAGGAGAGTTATTAAGCAGAGTAAGAACTGTTTTTGGTACCTTTAATAGTGTAAATATTTCTGATGAATTACAGGAATTAGCCAGGGAACTTTCTCCTAAATTGTCTGCTCATTATGATGAAATTAGTCTCGACCCAAGATATTTTGAAAGGTATAAGACAGTTTATGAAAATAAAGAAAAATTTGATTTAAATGATGAACAGCTTTTTTTATTGGAAAGTGGATATATAGGATTTGTTCAGAGTGGTGCTGCTTTACCCGAAGATAAAAAGGAAGAATTAAAGAAAATGAACCAGGAGCTATCCGGTTTAACGTTACAATACAGTCAAAATATTTTAGCTGAAGTAAACCGTTTTAAACTGGTTATTGATAACCAGGAAGATCTTGCCGGTTTGCCACAAGCTTCTATTGATGCCGCTGCAGAAACTGCTGCTAAAGATAGTTTGGAAGGAAAATGGGTATTTACCATTCAAAAACCAAGCATGATACCCTTTTTACAATATGCGGATAATCGTGAATTAAGAAAAGAAATTTATGATGCTTATGTTAACCAGGGAAATCATGATGATGAGTACGATAATAAAGAGAATCTGGCAAGGATTTTAAATCTACGTGTAAAGCGTGCCGAATTATTAGGTTATGAAGATCATGCCTCAATAAGAACAGAAAACCGGATGGCTCAAAATCCTGAAAATGTGTTTGATTTATTAAATCAATTATGGGATGGTATTTTACCCAAGGTGAAACAAGAGAGAGCTGCCCTTCAAACTATGATTGATAAAGAAGGAGGCGATTTTAAATTGGCACCTCACGACTGGTTTTATTACACGGAGAAGTTGCGTAAAGAGAAATATGATTTAGATGAAAGTGAGGTAAGACCCTATTTCGAACTGGAAAATGTACGTCAGGGAATATTTGAAGTAGCCAATAAACTATATGGTATAACATTTACTCCTGCCGAAGGAATTCCTGTTCCTCACCCCGAAACGACCGTTTACGAAGTGAAAGAAGCTGATGGCTCGCATCTTGCATTATTCTTTATGGATATGCATCCACGTGCAAGCAAGCGAGGTGGAGCATGGTGTGGCGGATTCCGTGAACATTATTATACCAAAGATGGTAAAGAGGTAAAACCACTCGTTACGAATGTGACTAATTTTACCCGTCCAAGCGGAGATTCTCCTGCACTTTTAAGTGTTGACGAAGTAGAAACGATGTTTCACGAATTTGGACATGCTTTAGATGGTTTATTTTCTGAAACCTCATACACAACCAGTAATATTGCCTGGGATTTTGTTGAACTACCCTCACAAATTATGGAGCACTGGGCTTTTGAAAAAGATGTACTCAAGATGTATGCTAAGCATTACAAAACAGGAGAGATAATTCCTGACGAATTAATTGAAAAATTACATGCCAGTGCTAACTTTAACCAGGGATTTGCTTTAACCGAAGTGTTAGCCGCATCGTTGCTTGACATGAGATTTCATACCATGACCGAAGAAAATCCTGAATTAAATGTGATGGAATTTGAAAAAGAATACCTGAACAGCATTGGATTAATCCCTGAAATATATTCTCGCTATAGAAGCACCTATTTTAATCATATTATGGGAGGATATGATGCAGGATATTATTCATATACATGGGCAAGTGTTTTAGATAACGATGCTTTCGAAGCATTTAAAGAAACAAGCTTATTTGATCAGGAAACAGCTCAATCGTTCAGAGAAAATGTATTGGCTAAAAATGGTATCCAAGATGCCATGGAAATGTATGTTGCTTTCCGTGGCCGGGAACCTAAAATTGAGGCTTTATTAAATAATTTAGGAATAAATTAATTCTCAGGATTAAATGATTTATTACAGGCCGATTCATTTTTGTTTCGGCCTGTTTTGTGCTGTTAAAAATCTGATAGTTAATAAACTAATAAAAGTATATGTTGTGAAATAGGAAATTTTTCCTGTGATAAAGATCAATTTTTGATATCTTTGAAGAACAATTTATTATTCATTTAAAACGAATGGTTATGTCAAACTTAGAATGGAGCAAACTACCTTTTGGTTATCGAAAAACCGATTATAATATTAGATGCTATTATCGAGATGGTAAATGGGGTGAATTGGAAATTTCATCCTCAGAATACTTAAATTTACATATTTCCGCAACAGCCTTACACTATGGTCAACAAGCTTTTGAAGGAATGAAGGCATACCGTGGTAAAGATGGGAAAATAAGGTTATTCCGTTGGGAAGAAAATTTTAAACGGATGCAACGTTCGGCAAATGGTATTTATATGCAGCCTGTTCCTAAGGAAATTTTTAAAGCAGCCATAGATAAAGCTGTATTGCTTAACGAGCAGTATGTTCCGCCTCACGGAACCGGAGCTGCTTTATATATTCGTCCGTTATTAATAGGTTCAGGGGCAGAAATTGGAGTAAAACCTGCCAGTGAGTTTTTATTCGCAGTATTTGTAACGCCTGTTGGCCCTTATTTTAAAGAAGGATTTAATCCGGTAAAAATTGCTGTTGTTCGTGATTCAGACCGGGCAGCACCTTTAGGAACCGGCAATATTAAAGTGGGTGGAAATTATGCTTCAAGCCTGCAAGGTGTAATAAAAGCTAAAGAAGCAGGTTATGGTTCGCCCATGTATCTCGATTCAAAAGAAAAGAAATATATTGACGAAATTGGGGCAGCCAATTTCTTTGGAATAAGAGGCAATACTTATATCACACCAAAATCTTCATCCATTTTACCGTCGATTACCAATATGAGTATTATGCAACTGGCTGAAGATATGGGGATAAAAGTTGAGCGTCGTCCGGTTGATATTGAGGAGCTTGAAACATTTGATGAGGTTGGTGCATGTGGTACTGCTGCAATAATTTCACCAATTGGCGAAATTTATGATATTGATAAAGATAAGCGATACACTTTTTGTAAAGACGGTAAACCCGGCCCTGTATCAACGAAAATTTACAATAAACTGGTTGCTATTCAGTATGGTGATGAGCCAGATCCACATGACTGGGTTTCATTTGTTAAGTAAACAGGGTTAGTACTTCAATATAAAAAAAGCAGGGAATAATTTATGTCCCTGCTTTTTTATATATCATTCAATTCCTTGGTTTATGCTTCAAATTTACGGAGTTCGATTTTTATTCCGGATTCCACTTCAAAATCTTCCACTTCATCCACCATATCAGGATCTTCGGTATCATAATACCATATCACTTTAACATTACCTCCTTTGTCCTGATAGTCTTTTAAAACTTCCAGCATATCCAGTATACATTTTGTAGAGCTGGTGTTTAGATATATTAGTTTAATGACTAATTCAATCTTTTGATTTTTGTTTTTTATATATTGTTTAATCCATGTTATCAGCGGTAAATAAAACTTGTAGGTCTCTTCCATATAAGATTCGCCTGAGATTTCACAAATGCCCGTATCCGCATCAAAATTTACTTCAGGGAAATAAGGTGTTTCAGGTGAGCTTTTTAGCGTTATATTTTCCATATTGATCCTCGTTTAATTTTTATCAACTGTAATTGTAATCGAGAAAATCGAAAAATTATCATCTATTTTTTCGATTGTATATTTTAATTTATTTTTTGATAACATTACTGCCTGGATAAGTCCAATTCTTGCTCCAAATTTTTCTCCGGGCGAATTCATCCTTTGTTCTCTCTTTAAGTGTCGTAGTTCAAATTGATCGGATTGGTTAACCAGTTTACATCTTTCTGCTAATATGTTGGCATCAGATTTTTTTACTCTGTTTCTTGTGGTAAAGGTAAAAAAAGTTTCATATTCTTTTAATTCCAGCTCTCCTAAACCAATACGTTGGATATTATTTACCATATGAAAATTTTCCGAATAGTACGAAACATTTTGTGAAAGTTCTATAAAAATTCGAAAGAGTTTCCTTCGGGTATTATTATAATCTTTGGTATACTCTTTAATATTTGTTCCGAACACCGAAATAAGTTCAATATAAAATGGCCCCCGGTACGACAAAAGTGTTCTTTTAAACAAATCCTGATTTATAGTAGCCTGGTTAGTCATTATGAAATAATTTTTAAACCAATTAAAGTAATATCATCTCTTTGTTCTGCATTGCCCTGGAAATTATCTAATTCTTTCTCAAATGTTTCTTTTTGTTTTGTAAGAGGTTGGGAAATATTATTTGTAATAATTTGTTTTAGTTTTTTGCTTCCAAACCTTTTCCTTTCTTCATTATTTTGATCAATTAATCCATCCGATGAAAGATATAAAATATCATCTAATTCAGTTTCAATTTCATGAGAAGTAAATTGTTTGGTTTGCTCGTTTTTTTTGAACCCTCCGATAGAATGTCTGTCTCCTTTAATTTCAGTTAATTCATTGGTTTTATTTTTGTATATGAGCAAAGGTCTTTTGGCTCCACTAAAAATTACTTTTTTTTGTTTGTTTTTATGTTCAATAGCAACCAGACAAACATCCATTCCATCATTATTTTCACTTGCATCTTGTCTTAATGCCTCAATAGTTTTAACATTTAGGATCGTTAAGATTTTTGCCGGATCATAAATTTTGTTAACAAGCACTATTTCGTTAAATAACCGATTACCTATCATTGACATAAATGCGCCGGGTACTCCATGTCCTGTACAGTCAACTACTGCAATATAAGTCGTTGAATTAATTTCTGCAAACCAGTAAAAATCTCCGGAAACAATATCTTTGGGGCGGTATATGATAAAATGTTCGAAAAATTTTTCAAATTCTTTTTTTACCGGTAATATGGCTCTTTGGATATTTTGAGCATACTGAATACTTGAGTTTATCTTTTTGTGTTGTAAGTCTAAGATATCTCGTTGGTTTTGAATATGATTTTTTTGTGCTTTAATCTTCCGATAAAAAGCAATAAGTACCAAAAGAAAAACAAGAATCAACACAAAACCATAAATAAAAATGTTTTTAATTAATCGTTCAAGCTTTAGCTGCGCTTCCTGTTCGCTTATTTTTAGTTCTTTTAGTTCAAGCAGGATTCTTTGTTCACGAGAGATAGCTTCAATTTCGGCTAAAGAATCTTCGGTTTCTTTTAACTTCCCACTTTGTTTGATAAGCGCTTGTTCTGTTTTGGATTTTTCAGCTTGAGCTTTATTGACCTCTTCGCTTGATTTTTGTTTAATGCTGGTTATTTCTTGATTTTTCAAATATTTGTCAATCGATGCAAAAAGATCGAAGTATTCTATACTCTTGGCTGAGTTTCCTAATTCTTTATAATTCTCAGCTAAAATACCATAAAATGTACGTACAAGTCTAAGTTCATTAATTTCTTTGGCTGTTTCTACCCCTTTAAGTGCCGTGCTATTTGATTCGCTATACTTTTCTTGTATTTGTTGGGTTTGTGCAATATTAATCAATACAGAAGCAATGCTTGATTTATTATTGGTTTGACGGCTGATATGTAAACTTTTCTCAAAACAATCAAGGGCTTGCTGATATTCATTCATTTCGTCATAAACCATACCCAGATAATTGTAACCTAAGAGTAAACCGTTTCTGTTATCCAGCGATTGATTAATCTCAACAGCCTGTTCAAAATAATCAATGGCATCAGCTAACAATTGATTATTCCAACATAAAAAGGCAGCTTTATTTAAATATTCAACCTCAAGTTGTTTGTTGCCTTGATTATGATATTTTTCAATAAAATTCTGATACCCGGAAAGTTCCTCTTTAACGTCCTCCGGTATTTGTTGGGCATAGGAATCCGTAAAAATAAATCCTAATATTACTATGTAGACAATAAATTTCTTGATAGGAAACAATATTTAAATTTGATTAAAGGTAAAATTAATTTATTTTTAATCCAAAATTTTCAATTTAGCTGAATTTTAAAATTACCTCTTTTATTTATAAAAGGGAGTATTAATTTGATGAACATCCTTTTTTGTGGTTTATAAAATAGAACTACTTTATTTTTTTTTCATTATAAAATTATAATTTTAGTGTTTATTAACAAAAAATTCTTTTTACCGTATAAAATCATATGAAATATAAACTTCTGATAGCTGACGATGATAAAGAATCTTTAGCCAATGTGCAGGAAATACTCCGGGAAGAAAACGGTAGATTTCAATTAATCCAGTCGCCAAAAAAAGAAATTTATAAAAAGTCCCTTGAAACTAACCCTGATATTATTTTAATCAATCAGTCTACTCTTGTAAAAGAAGGAATTGAGAGTATAATGTCACTTAAACAAGATAAATTACTACAAGATATTCCGGTTTTATTAATTACTGATTATTCCCCCAGAGCAAATTTTGATCGTGTTTTTGAGTTTGGTATTGTTGATTTTATACGTAAGCCCTTTAACAAGGATGATTTATTAATGCGTCTCGAAGCTGCGGAAAGTCGAAGAGAGTTTCAACATGCTATATATAAAGAGCACGAATTACTTCGTGAATTATCTATTGTTGCCAAAAAAACCGCAACCGGTGTTGTTATAATTAATGCAGCAGGATGGGTTGAATGGGTTAATGAGGGTTTTGAAAGAATGTTTGGATACTCTTTTGATGAATTTAAAGAGAAGTATGATGAAACCCTATTTGACCAAAATGAAAATCCGAAATTGTTTAATGCTATCGAAACCTGCAAAAAGAGAAAACTGGATAGTATCTCATATGAAAGTAAGTGGAAAACAAAATCCGGCAAAAATAAATGGATACAAACCACTTTGACCCCTGTTCTTAACGAACAAAATGAAATTATTAAATATATTGCCATTGAATCTGATATTAGTGAATTAAAAGAAGCCGAAGAACGACTGGAAGCAAAAAATGAAAATCTTTTAACCCTAACCGAGCATCTTGAAAACTCGAATGAACTGTTGGAAAGGCAGCGACAGGAAATTGAAAAACAAAAGGAATTTATTGAGGAACAAAGAAAAAAATCGGATGAGTTGCTGCTTAATACTTTACCTTTTGAAACTGCAGAGCAGCTAAAGAAAAAGGGATTTGCCCGCTCAAAACAATATAAGCTGGTTACCATATTATTTACCGATTTTAAAGATTTCTCTAAACTTGCCAATACAATGGAAAGTCAGGAGTTAATTAAAGAACTCAATATTTATATTCAAAAATTTGATGAAATTATTGAAGATCATTATATTGAAAAGATAAAAACGATTGGTGATGCATACATGTGTGCCGGCGGACTACCGCTAAGAAATAAAAGTAACCCTATTGATGTTACGTTAGCAGGATTAAAAATTCAAAAATTCATGAATGATTTTCGTGAAAAAAAACTTAAAAATAATGAACAACCCTGGGAGTTAAGATTAGGAATCCATACAGGAGAAGTGATTGCCGGAGTTATCGGGAAAAAGAAATTTGCTTATGATATCTGGGGCGATGCAGTGAATAAAGCCAGTCGTATGGAGCAATCAGGCGAAGTAGGAAAAGTTAACGTTTCAGGTGATACCTATCAATATATTAAAGATTATTTTGATTGTACCTTTCGTGGAAAAATTGAAGTAAAAAATGATGTAGAACTGGAGATGTACTTTGTCAACAGACTTAAAACAAAATATTCTGAAGATGACGCTGGAACAATTCCTAATGCAGATTTCAGGAAGATATTAGCTAAATACTAAGGTTGCTATAACATATCTTTATTAAAATTTACGGGTAAAAATTGTTTAATACTTTCAGCAAGCGTAATTTTTTCCTGACCGTACAGAATAACCTGTATGGATTGATTTGCTCTCTTTTCACTTTCCAGCATAACCTGTAAACATGAACCACACGGAGGAACCGGTAATTTCACAAACTCAGATTTAGTGACTGCCGTAATGGCAATGGCTTTTATTGGAATGTTTGGGAATTTTGAATTTGCATAAAAGATAGCTACTCGTTCGGCACATAAGCCCGAAGGATATGCTGCATTTTCCTGGTTATTGCCCTGAATAATTTCCCCGTTTTTTAATAAAACTGCTGCACCTACTTTAAATTTTGAATAAGGAGCATAAGCTTTTTTTGCAGCTTCTTTTGCTTCTTCAATTAATCTTTGATGTTCTGTGTCAAGTTCTTCTATAGAATTATATTCAAATAACTCAGATTGTATAATTTGTTTTTTCATTTTGCGTTAAGTTATTTAATAATTGTAAATGTAAAAAAAGAATTACTTTTTTTACATTTGTTCAAATTAACAAAAAAAATATGAAAAAAAAGATAATATTATTCATAATACCTGTTCTTATAGTGTCTTGTAATGTACAAAGAGTTCCCGATTCATCTGAAAAATATATTTCGTTAAGCAGGAAAAATTATATTGAAAACTACAAAGAGTTAGCCATCAACGAAATGAAACGAAGTGGCATCCCTGCCAGTATTACGCTGGCACAAGCATTGCTCGAGTCTAACAATGGAAATAGTACGTTGTCCCAAAAAGCGAATAACCATTTTGGCATAAAATGTCACAATGGCTGGAGAGGTGGAACAATATACCACGATGATGACAGGAGGGGAGAATGTTTCAGAAGATATAGAACCATTTATGAGTCTTATATTGATCATTCAGATTTTATCGTTAATGGGAGCCGATACTCCTTTTTATTTGAGCTGGATCCAACCGATTATAAAGGATGGGCACGAGGGCTTCAAAAAGCAGGTTATGCTACGAGCAGAACATATGCCCAATTACTGATAAGGATTATTGAAGATAACCAACTCTATGTTTATGACCGGGGAGGAACACTTAATTTTACATCTGCTAATGAAAATGATCATGATTCTGATAACCAGGAATTAGCAGATGTGGATAATTTCACTATTCAGCTTAATAAACATAAAGTGTACAACAAAAACCGCATCGATTATATTATTGTAAAAGAGGGAGATACATTTGAAAGCCTGACCCGGGAATTTGAACTCTTATCATGGGAATTATTTAAATATAATGAGTTGGAGGATGGTGCAACACTTGAGGAAGGACAAATACTCTATTTACAACCCAAAAGAAACAGGGCCGAACACGGTTCTGATTTTCATACAGTAATTGAAGGAGAAACAATGTATAAGATTTCGCAAATGTATGGAATTAAACTAAAAAAATTATATGAAAAGAACCATATGGAGGTAGGCACTGAGCCCGAACCGGGACAGAAATTATGGCTGCGAAAACGGAAGCCCGAATCGGAAATTAATGAAGAGTCATCCGAGACGATTGAATTTGATGAAAAATAATCTTAAGTTTTTTTACATTTGAATAAAGTATGACTTATCCCCCGATCGTCCATAATTTCGGTAATTTTTAATCCGGCGTTTTCTACCAGATTCTTCATATCTTCTGAATGATACATCCTGCTGTTTCCATTTGCCAGCGCAGTGAAATATAACGATGTATTATTTAAGCAATAGGTTGAAATATCAAATTTTTGTCTGTCCCAGTATGTTTCTAAAATAAAAAGCTCCGTCTTTGCATCCATGGCACGAGCTGCCCTTTGTAAAATTTGGACAATATCATTTGCTGAAAAACAGTCTAAAAACTGACTCATCCATATAAGATCAAATCCATTTGGAAAGGGTTGGTTATGATCTAAAATATCTGTAGGGAGCCCTTTTATTCTTTTAGCAAATCCTTTGTCCTTCGCATTTTCTTTGGCCACTTCCAGCTGACCGGGTAAGTCCATAATCGTAATTTCAACATCAGCATTAAATAGTGCACATTGTAAAGAGAATTTTCCGGTATTACCTCCTACATCTAATATTTTTTTTGGTTTATTTTTAAAGATCGCGGGCATGAGGGCTGAAAAAACATTATCGGAATAAAAATGATCAAATGCAAACCAGCTTTTCTTAACTTTTTCGGGGAGCTTCGATAGCCCATGGTAAATCGTAGGCCAGTTGCCAAATACTTTTAATCCTTCGGGTTTTTGGTTGCGTATTGATTCCTGTAAATAGTATATTCCCTGATAACATACATCATTCACAAAATCAAGATTGATCGTAGTCATCGGATCGTCGATAAAATAGTAACCGGTTTTGGTTAAAAAATATTTATTATCCTTAAGCATAACAACCTCTGCACTTAATCCGGCATCTAATAAGACTTTTACCCCGTAAGTTGATATTTTTTTTTCTGTGCTTATTGCTTCCGGGGTTAACCCTTCGTTTGTATGGTGCAAAAGCTCTAAAATTCCAAAATCGCGTAGAGCCTTTACAGCCTGAAATATCATTGGACCAAAAGCAAGTTTTTGTGCGTCAATTTTTGCTTCTAATGCTGATTTTTTATCTGAACCGTAATCTTTCATCTGGCTTAAGTTTTTTTATCCAACACAGTTAACGGGCATTTGGTTTAAAATGCCATTCACTTATTTTGGGAAACCCACGTAAAAAATCAGTAGTTTTTAATCTCTTTTTGCCGGATTGTTGTAATTGTGTTATAT
>JBNJFS010000024.1:0-19620 GCA_051747085.1 Bacteroidota bacterium | reverse complement strand
ACTTAAGTCAACTGTTTCAACAATATCCCGCAACTGAACAACCATCCGATTAAGGGCTTTGGCTAACATCCCAATCTCATCTTGTTGCTCTAATTCTACCGTAGCGGTTAAATCTCCATTTGCTACCTTATTGGCAAAATCTACTCCTTTATTCAATCCTCGGCTCAGGTTTCGAGATACTAAAGTA
Organism: Bacteroidota bacterium; assembly: GCA_051747085.1. Classification (GTDB taxonomy): domain Bacteria; phylum Bacteroidota; class Bacteroidia; order Bacteroidales; family UBA12077; genus UBA12077. The sequence goes on along the minus strand of JBNJFS010000024.1, from coordinate 19,433 downwards.
ATTACTAAAATAAACACAACTACAGCTATTGATATGGCTAATATTATTGATAACCGAACCTGGTTTAAACTTTCAAATAGAAAATTTTCATAAAATGACACTGCTACATAAGAATCTATTTTGGGTATATATTCAAAATACTGATACTTCCATTGACCATCGGCAGTTTCAGGCCATTTATAACGCGATTTTCCTATATCTGATTGCGCACTTTTAATTTGCTCAAAAAAAGTAAACTCAGAAGCATCCTCCCCTTCTTCTGTTGGATGAATTATAAAAGTGCCATCACTGGAAACCAAAAATGGATATCCTGTTTCAAAATACTCTTTACTATCAAAAATTGTTTTAAGACCTTCCAAATCCTTTTCTTTTATTCCAACATATAATATTCCCTGTACCTGTCCGTCAACCCAAATCGGTTCGTAAGCGGTTAAATAATAATCATCTACTACAAAAGCTCTTCCCTGGTATGTCTGCCCCGATTCAACAGTACGTACTACTTCTGATGAATTTGGAATAAATGTTCCGGTGGCTCTTTCTCCGTTTTCATTTAAAACATTGGTAGATATTCGTAAATAACCTCCGTTTATCTTTTGAAAAATAGTTGCTGTGGCTCCTGTTGCTTCTTGTATCTTATCGACAATTTCAGAATTTGTATACAACTCATTTTCGCCAAGGATAAAATTTTGTATCGTTTCTCTTTTCGAATTAAGCGTTTCCTGATTTACGGCATTAACTTTATATGTTTCTTCTCCGAATGTGGGTTCTCCATAATTATAAAAAATTTCATGAGCAGCCTTAATGGCATAATTGACTCTGTTTTGACTTTCATTAAGTTGTACATTAATGATACTCACCAAATCATCTAACTGCTCATACATTCTCGTGTCGGCATCTTCAATAATTCTATCTTTTTGACTGTAAAAAGTATAGATTCCAAAACCTGTAAAAATTATTACAGTAACGATACTTAATATCAGATTAAGCCGCACCCCTATTTTCATATCTTTTAAAGACTTCATAAGCATTCTAATTGTTTGTTGTTATTAATTTGTTTATTATTCAATTTTATTCTTCTTTTTTTGAAGGTTTTTTATCTATAGCAGATTTGCCTTCGGTTGTTTTTTCCTGTAAGGAAACAATCTCATCAGACGAGAATACTTTTTCCATATCCAGCAACATGATAAACTTTTCGTCTACTTTAACCATTCCGTAAATAAATTCTGATTTGTATTTACTTCCAATACTTGGTGGAGGTTGTATCTGACTATCATCAATTTCGAGTACAGCCTGAACAGCATCTACTAATGCACCCACTTGCACAATATCATTATCTAATTCAACTTCCATTACCACAATACAAGTATTGGTTGTATATTCTGTGGGTGTCATTCCGAATTTTATCCGGGTATCAACCACAGGGAGAACTGTTCCACGTAAATTGATTACTCCTTTCATATAATCGGGAGCTTTAGGAACTTCAGTAATCTTTGTCAGTTCAAGTATATTAAGCACTTTACCTACATGAGCTGCAAACTCTTCATCGCCCAGTTTAAAGGACAAATAAGAGTTAATCTTTGTTAATTCTTCTTTTTCCATATTATTCATTTTTATATTGTCTGTCTTCTGTTGTTTCTTTTGAAAATTGTGCAATAATTTTATTGGGATCCATCACTAATGCAACAGTTCCATCGCCCAGGATTGTAGCTCCCGATATTATCTCTTGTTGTTTGTATAATTTACCCAATGATTTTAATACAGCCTGGTATTCGCCGATCACATCATCGACAACTAATCCAATTTTTTGATCAGAATAGCTTACCACAATGACTTGTTCAATAGCTTGTGTTCCTTCCGGAAAATCGAATTCTTCGCGCAGATAATAAAATGGAATTTGCTCACCATCCAGAATTATCATGTTATTAAAAACATCCACAACATTTTCATGCTCGGTAGCATAAATCTTATCCACTGCATTCAGTGGAATGATGTAATGGTTCTCGGCAATCTTAACCAACAAACCATCAATTATCGATAAGGTTAATGGTAATTTAATGGTAAGCGTCGTACCCACATTTACTTCTGAGTCAATTTCCACTTCGCCGCGGATTTCAGCCAGTTTTCTTTTTACCACATCCATACCAACACCACGACCCGAGACATCGGTGATATTTTCGGCAGTAGAAAAACCGGGCAGAAAGGTTAAATCAAGAATCTCTTTTTTCGACAGGGTAGCATCTTTACTAATTAACCCTTTCTTGATGGCTTTATTTCTTATCTTCTCAGGATCAATTCCCGCTCCGTCATCACTAATCTGGATAATAACATTTGCTCCTGAGTAAAAAGCTTTTAAAAGGATTTTTCCCTGAGCCGGTTTGTTCATTTTCTTTCGTTGTTCGGCGGTTTCTATTCCATGATCGATGCTATTTCTGAGAATATGTAAAAGGGGATCGGTCAGGTTCTCAATAATTGTTTTGTCCAGCTCGGTATCACCGCCTTCAGCGCTAAAAACAATCTCTTTATTTTGATCTTTTGACAAATCTCTTACCAGCCTTTGAAAACGGGTAAGCATCGTTTCAATAGGTACTAAAACAATATCAAATGCATTATCGCGTATTTGGCGCGAAAGTTTCTGTACATTTTCGGCAATGGTCATAAGCTCCGAATCGGCTGTTTGTTCTGCATATAAGCTTAATCTGGCTTGTGTAGTTACCAGCTCACTTACTAAATTCATCATCCGGTCGAGTTTGCCGGAAGAGACCCTTATGCTTGAGATAATATTTTCTTTTACCGATGGAACAGGTCCTGACTTTTGAATAGCTTTTTCTATCTCGCTTAAATCATTTACAACAGTCTTTCTGTTTTTCTTAATGATTCGCTGTATCTCTGATAATCCAATATCATGTTTTTCTTCTGAAAGGCTGGTTAGTTCATTAACAATTGATTCATCAGACAAAATATTATAATCAGCAACCTCATTAATTTCTAAATTACATTGATCCTCAACAAATATAAATACATCGGTAATCGTATTAACATCTTCTTTCGTGGCAAGGAGTACTTCCCAATAAGTATAACATTTTGTGATGTCTATTTTATCGAGATCAGGGACCTTGTTAAAGTGTGAAAAAACTTTGCATTCACCTATAGTATGAAGCTCATCTAACAGAAATAAGGGGTTGGTGCCATCATTAAAAATATCTTCATCGGGTTCAAAATAAATGTAAAAGGTTTTTAGTTCCGATGTAGTCTTTTCATCAGAATTGCTAATTGGTTCGGGGTTTTCAGCGGGCGATTCGGATACATTTTTAATTCTCACTATCAGATTATTATGCTGAGCCTTTAAAGCGGGCGAATCTAAATTGTCATTGGCAAGTAATACTTTCAGGTGATCGACCGATTGAAGGGTGATATCCAATAAATCCCGGGTAACTTTTAATTTGTTTTCGCGAACTAAATCATAAACATTTTCAAGATGGTGAGTAAAATCGCTTAGCTGTTGAAAACCAAACATTGCACCCCCACCTTTAATGGTATGCATAGCTCGAAAAACCCTTTCTATCAGTTCTTTATTGCCGGGATCGTTTTCAAGAATTAAAAGGGAATCTTCCAGATCTTTTATATTATCTGTAGCTTCTTCTATAAATTTGGCTATAAACTTATCCATTAGCGTAAAACTTTTTTAAGTGCGGCAATTAATTTAGCAGGAACAAATGGTTTAACAATCCAACCGGTAGCTCCGGCTTCTTTAGCTTCCATTTTTTTGGCTGCTTGAGATTCGGTCGTTAAGAACAAAATAGGGATTCGCTTATAACTATCCATGGCTCTAATATTCTTAATTAGCTCAATACCATTCATCTCAGGCATATGCAAATCGGTAATAACTAAATCAATGGGGCGTCCATCGAGAAATTTCATGGCATCGGTCCCGTCATCGCCGACAAGCACGTTATAACCTTCGTTCTCGAGAGTAAAACTCACTACCTCGCGGATACTCTCGGAATCGTCAACTATCAAAATATTTTTACTCATAATATTATGTTTTATTCTTTAGGCTTTAAATATTTTATGGATATCTGAATTTTCAAACAATGATTGAACGTTCTCATTAAAATCAGTGTTGAAAACAACTTTTTTATGTAATTTTTTAGCACTTTGATTCAATGAAAATAGAAACTGAATAAACGATAAATCCATATTGCTTACCTTTTTAAGGGTAAATTCAATTTCCTCATTTTCCTTAAATGCTTTTATAATTTTATCTTTCATTTCTTCGATAGAGTAAATGGTTAGCTCATTGTCTAACAAGATATGTACTTTTTTTACTCCTTTGCTTTTCGATTTTTTGATTTGCATATTTTTAAATTTACAATTGTCTTTTAAAAAAACTCAATATCTCCATCTTCCTCAGAGTCAATGTCAACATCCATCTCATCTTCCTGAATAATTTGATCATGAATCAGATGTTCTGAATGCATCGTGTAGTAATCTTTTAATTTTTTTAAATTTTCTTCTTTGGACAAGTCAGACTCCTGACTATCGGTTTTTAATTTAAAATTGATGGTATTTAATTCAGTAATAATATCATCAATTACCTTTTCAAAAAATTTATAATACTTAATATCGGCGATTGAATTTTTTATTATTTCAATCACCTCATTACTAACTTGTTGGTTTATTTGTAATTTTTCATCGATCTTATCGCCCGAATCTTTGATCTTATTCACAAATTCACCAAACTGACGAATGTATTCGTTGGTTATAAAATGCTGATCGCTATTTTCTTTAAAATCCCGGAAGTTATTTTTAATCAATGTCAGGTCTGTAAAAATTTTATATACTTTTTGGTAATTATGGCTAATGTCGGAATATAAATTTTTAATTTGGGGAATACTCTTTTCATGGTTCATGTCATCACCGGAAATTTTCTGTATACTTTCCATGGAATCAAAAAACAGTTTCTGAAAAGTGTTGCTAAGTATATTTAACTTATTAAAGCATAAATCAATAAGATTTAATTGATTTTCCAGGGTCGTAACATCATCATTAATTTTCTTATTTTGTGTAAATTTTTGATCAAGAATATCGTTAGCCATGGAAAACAAACGAATAATATCATTATAAAAGCTTAACCCATTTTCGTCAAATAAGATCTCATTTCCTTTTTGCGATATATATTTCATATGATCGCCAATACTTAAAAATTGATTGATAATAATTTCTAATGCGGATTGATATTCTTTATTGGCATGGATTAATTGCGCTGCCTGCAAGCCGGCAATATCACGAATACGAAGAAAACATTTTGCCAAATCGTTCAGGTGTGTTTCATCTTTATTGGTATTTTCTAAGGCTTGCAACTCTTTAATTAAATCACGATGTGTTTGCTGAATATGCTCCATCTTTTGTTTAATGATATCCTGATATTGTAATTTCTTAATAATATCATCAACACTAACCGTTGTTTTCTCAGAGCTTTGAATAATATCGGGAATTAATATTTTATTTTTTTTGTATTTTTCCTTTAAAACATTCAGCACTTCTTGGATATTTGATAACAACAACCCGATATTATATTCTTTCTGTTCTTTTATCTGCTGAAGATTATTTAGCGAGAGCTTAGATATTTTTTGAAGATGGTTAAGATTTTTAACAATAGTATCAGAAAGATTCTTTATTTTGTCAATAATCTGGCTTGCCATCTGATTTTGTTGTTCAATCTTACTTTTTTCTTTATCATGAATAGGAGAAATACTTAAATTAAGATTAGCAAGCAAATATTTAAGGCTCATCAAATTCTGATTGTAATTTTTAAAGGGGAAAGACACAAGGCGTAAATGATTGCTGATTTTCTCAAATGAATCAACAGCAACATCCAGCTTATAATCAAAAAGCTCTATACGCGCTTTAAGGCTACTATATAACTTTTCAACTTCACGATAAAACTCATGGCTATTATTATCGTTAAAATTTTCGAGAACAACGTTTATATTATCAGCAATGATCTTCGATTTCGCAAATATATTTTTGAATTCACTATTCAGTTTTAAAAAATCATCAGCCGAGCATTTATGTAAAGAGATTAAATTTTTATCAATACTGGAGAATAATGAGGAAATGTCTTCAACAGAAAATGTATTGAGTAAAGCTTTTAACTGTATTTTACTTTCGAGTTCTTTATCGTAGTTCATCTAATATACTGTTTATTGATTTTTACCTAATGCTTTGTAAACTTTCTCGATAAAATCCGGAATATTAATGGGTTTTTCAATTACATCAGCAGCTCCAAGATCTTTAGCAATAACCTTATTTTCTAGATTCGCAAAAGCAGTTACTATAATGATAGGTATATTTTTAAAATGATCATTCGCTTTTAACTTTCGTAATAAATCAAAGCCATTTTCATTAGGCATCAACAAGTCTAATAGAATTAACTCAGGAGTGTATGATTTTAACGTTTGCTCAGCTTCTTTCGTACTATATGCTGTTTTAACATTAAACCCATCATCTTCGAGAATAGCCTCAAGCAAAACCAAATTTGTTTCGGAATCATCTACTATTAAAATATTTTGTTTTACCATGATTTTATACTTGGTTACCATTGTTTTATTTGAAAAGAATTAGATATTTTTTATTTTTATAAACAGAACCATTTCATGTTGTAAATTTACATCTAATCATGCCTGCCCCACAACAATATTGCTATGACATTCATTACTAAACATGATGATTTACATCACCAAAAAAAGAGGGTTAAATCATTATTTTTAAAAAGATTTTAATATTTTTACCGAAATGACTGGGTTTATGAGAAAAGAAGAAAAAACGGATCTTTTTGATATTTTATTCTCCAATAAAAATATTATTTCCCAAAATGATATCGATCGGATAAAATCAAATTGTAAGGTCGCACAATACCAAAAGAAAGATATCATTTTTAAACAAAATACCCTTACATCTCACATCATGTTTATTAAGTCGGGATTGATTAAGGTTTTTAAAGAGGGCAAAAATAACAAATCAATCATTTTAAAAATAGCAACGCCGGGCAACTTTCTGGGGTTAGCCTCAATTTTTGGAGAATCTACTTTTCAATATTCGGCCTCTGTCATCGAAGATGCTGAAATATTATTTATCGACATCAGTACCTTTCATTCCGTTCTAAATAATAACGGAGAATATACCACATCATTACTTAAAAAATTAAGCAAAGAAAATCTTTTTGTTATTGACCGGTTGATTTCTCAATATCAAAAACAACTACCTGGTAAAATAGCGGATTTAATTCTTTATTTTTCTGAACAAATTTACCATTCCGGACATTTTGAACTGCCGCTTACCCGAAACGAACTGGCCGAACTGGCCGGTACTACAAAAGAAAGTTTAATTAGAACATTAACGGAATTTAAAAACGACAAAATTATTGAACTGGATGGAAAGTCGATTAAAATAAAAAGCATGGATATTATTAAAACTTTAAGCAGAATTGGTTAGTGATGAATAAATATAATATACTTATTGTTGATGACATTTTCATAAACAGAGTGTTACTTAAAGAAATTTTACATGAGATTTCTGAGAATATCATTGAAGCTGAAAATGGGAAAATTGCTATCGAAATTATTAACAACAACCCTATCGATATCGTTTTAATGGATATAGAAATGCCGGTGATGAACGGACTGGAAACAACGAAGTATATCAGACATAGTCTTCCCGAACCCAATAAAAGAATTCCCATCATAGCACTAACTGCTCATAATCCCGATGATTTTTTTAATGACTACCATAATGCCGGTTTTGACGAGTTACTCACCAAACCCTATTCGTTTGAAAAAGTAATAAACGCAATAAAAAATGCTAACTTTTTAGGTTAACCTTTAAAAAAAACTTTGTGATAATGAAAAAAAAGTTTTCAATGCTGCGATTAATCCTTTTTACGGTATGTATTTCCCTGTTTATTGTATCCTGCCAACAAATACCTCCCAAACTAACTGAATCAGGGGTCAGCACTGAATTGGCTAAACTCAGGAACAAACAACTAAAAAATATTACGTATGATATTACCTTTTCAATCCCCGATTCAATAAACAAACAAATTAATGGAAGTGTAAGTATTCAATTTGATTTTAATCAAAGCATGAATCAACCATTGATTTTAGATTTTAGCAATAAATCATCGCAAATAAAAACGGTAAAGAAAGGCAACAAAAAAATTAACTACCAATTCAGTAACGAACATATTATTATCCCTCAAAAATTCTTATCCAATGGCAAAAACAAACTGGAAATTGAATTTATTGCCGGCGAAAGAGCCCTAAACCGAAATAAGGAATATTTATACACACTGTTCGTGCCTGACAGAGCTAGTACTGCATTTCCCTGTTTCGATCAACCTTCGTTAAAAGCCATTTTTAAACCAACTATCACCGTTCCCGAAGAATGGGTTGTGGTAGCTAATCCGCCCTTACAAAACAAAGCAAAAGATAAGAACCGGCAAACCTGGTTTTTTGCAGAAACAGAACCGATTAGCACTTATCTTTTTGCATTTATAGCCGGAAAATTTGATGCTATTACAAAAAAACAAGGGCAACGGGAAATAACGATGTACCATAGAGAGAATGATATTGAAAAAGTTAAGCGTAATGTAGATGACATTTTTGAGTTAAAATTTGGTTCGTTATCATGGCTCGAGCAATATACACAAGTCAACTATCCTTTTAAAAAAATGGATTTTATTGCCATTCCTTCATTTCAGTATTCAGGGATGGAACATCCCGGGGCTGTTTTATATCGCGACACAAAATTATTTTTAGACGAATCGGCAACCTTAAACGACGAATTAAGCAGGGCTAACTTAATTGCCCACGAAACTGCTCACATGTGGTTTGGCGACTTAGTAACCATGGAATGGTTCAGCGAGGTATGGCTAAAAGAAGTTTTTGCCAATTTTATAGCCGATAAAATAGTGAATCCTCAATTTCCTGAAATCAATCATGACCTGAATTTTTTAATCAATCATTATCCTTCATCCTACTCCATTGACCGTACAAAAGGGGCGAATCCTATAAGCCAGAAGCTGGATAATATGAAAAATGCAGGAACACTATACGGACCGATCATTTACCATAAAGCACCAATAATGATGAGACACCTCGAGGACTTAGCCGGAGAGGATACATTAAAAAGTGCAATACGTCAGTACCTCAAAAATTATCAATATAAAAATGCTACCTGGGATAACCTGATTCAAATCATTGACAGCGAATCAACCCTGGATATAAAGAACTGGAGCAATGTTTGGGTGTACGAACCGGGTATGCCTCATTATATCACACAGAAAGCTTTCAACCCCAATCATCAGCTACAAAACATAATCATTGAACAAAAAGATCCACAAGAGAAAGGCCGCATGTGGATACAAAATTTAAAAACCATTGTGGCTTCCGGTAAAGATGTAGCCTTTTATCAAACAAAAACTAAAGACACGTTTAATATTGTTAACTTAAAAAAGCCTTTACCTGATGCCGATTATATTTTTACCAATACGAACGGATTCGGTTATGGCTATTTTAAACTGGATGATGAATCAACCAATTATTTCCTTAAGAATTTACATTCTATTCCCGATGAATCATTACGATGTGCATTATATATTAGTTTGTGGGAAAATATGCTTTACGAACAAATAAAACCACTGGATTTAATGCAGACCTATATAAAAGTGCTTAGCACTGAAGATAACCCTCAAAATATCAATCTGCTGCTCGGGTATATTGAAACTACTTTTTGGAAATTTTTAGCTGCTGACGAAAAAGAAGCTATAACTTCTCCTTTAGAACAAATCCTTAGGGATAAATTACAAGAAGCGAAGAACGAAAAAACACAATTAAGTTATTTCAACACTTTTTCGGGTATTGCCTCATCCCATGAATCGATTAACTATCTAATCCGGATATTTAAGAAAGAAAAAACAATAAAAAAACTTCATCTTTCTACCCGGGATTTCACCGATCTGGCTTTTACGCTTTCGTTGCGCAAGGTTGAAAATGCTGATGAAATTTTGGATATTCAATACCAAAGAATAGACAATGATGAACGTAAAGAGAGATTTAATTTTATCCTGCCGGCTCTATCGGGTGATGAGGAAACACGCGATCAATTTTTTCACTCACTAATGGACGAAAAGAACAGAGAAAAAGAGCCCTGGGTGGTAACCGCAGTATATTACTTAAATCATCCGTTAAGGAGCCAGTCAGCCATAAAGTATATCAGGCCATCGCTTGAGGTACTGGAAGAGCTTCAAGTTACCGGAGACATCTTTTTCCCGGCACAATGGCTCAATGCTACTTTTTCGGGACATTCATCCATTCGTGCAATTACCGAAATCAATCTTTTTTTAAACGAAAATCCCGGCTATCCGGAAAATTTAAAAGATAAAATCTGGCAATCAACCGATATGGTATTCCGCGCAAACAGGATAAAGAAAGAATAGAAGAATAAGCTCTAATGTGAAAGACTATTAATTCGCTCGATAAGTTCAATATTTAAATTATATAATTCGTCGGTAATACTATTATAATATTTTTTCAGATTTTTTGTGTCCTCTGGAGGATGATTAACTTTATAAAGGAGGTTCCGGCGAATAATCTCAGCATCATATAAAATTTCCAATAAATTTTCCTGATTTTGTACAGGAGAATATTCCATAAAAGAAAAACATTCGTTTATAACTTGTTTAGAAAGAAAATTAATATCTTTTTTAAGATCTCTGCAATTAGCCATAAATCATAATAAAAATAAAATCAATAAGTTAATTCAAATTTATAGTAAGATATAGGTAAAAAACTAAAAAAACAAGAATCCTGATTTAATTTTTATTAATATTTTGCTTCAAGTAGTTGTTTTTGAATATCCTGAGTGATTTTCGAGATATTGTAATTCTCTTTGTACTCGATTAAGCTAACATCAATATTCTCAAACCCAGAATCTTCGTACCATCGGACAAAGTTATAATTAGCCTGTAACAAATTCTGATGGTGAAAATAGATGCACTGTTCTAATTTATCGCCATATTTTAAAAGTGCCGATAAAAAGTACATTCCAATATCATAACCGTGTATAGCATATTGCTGTGGTTCTGTTTTGAAAGTATCCCGGTATTTAAGAATAAAGTTTTTAACATTATCTTTTTTATAATCTACAAAATATGGAGAGCTTATACATAAATTCAAATTAAAATAATATTCGGTGTCAATATTTCCAAATCGTTGCCAGCGAGACAAACCACAAACCTTAACAGGATAATCAAAGGTTGACAACGTATTTAATTTTGTGACCACATTGGTAACAAATGCCTCGTCATTTGAAGGAACGATAAAGACATTTTCAATTTCCTTACTGGCAGCATGTTCAAATACATGAATACTGTCTTTAAAAACAACTTCTTTAAATTGAATGTTTGCCAAAACGGAATCCGAAAAACTGGCAAACAATTTATCTTTTACCATCTGAATATTGTCATACTGCATACTATCTCCATCATGAACCAATACGAGGTTTTTATCTTTAAATTGAGAAATATATTTCACATACTCATCAATTTGTGCAGCATAAGAAGGGGTAACCTGAAACAAATGAGGGTTTTCATCAACTAACTGAAGATTATCCCATAAGGGAGACACCATTTTTATCTGATGTTTTTTTGAAAAGGCAGAAACTATCTTTAGCTCATGATTATAAATTGGTCCTATAATCAAATCCACACTTTCCATCATCGGATAATTTAAAATTTCCTTTAATCGGGAAGTATCATTCGCTGTATCGTAAACATATAAATTTACATTCAGTCCTTGTTGTTTTAAACTATCAACAGCTAAAAGAAAACCTTCATAAAACTCAACAAAATTTTTAGAGCGGGGATAAATATGGTATGGATCATAATAAACCTTCTCATAAATTTTTTCTCCAGAATCATCTACTTCGCTCGAATCAATATAATACTCTTCGTCATTCTTATCAAGATAAAAGGGCAATAAAACAGCTACCTTAAATGGTTTATCCCTTGTTTGTTTAAGTGTATCGCAAGGAAATGATGATACTGAGTCTGAATAGGCAATGGTAGTTCTTTGCTTATATAAACCAATTGTATCTTTGGGTTCTGTTTCTGAATCAAATAATATACTCACGGATTCAAAGGGTTGTTTTTTGGGTATTTTAATTGTTTGTCCAGCCTTGAGTCCATCAGCCAAAAAAGGGTTATGCTTAAGCAGCTCATCATGTGTAACATTAAATTCAAGGGTTAACGAATAAATCGTTTCTTTTTTTGCTACCTTATGATAAATGAACTCTCTTTCTGCCCTTATCGTATCTTCAACAGGATCCTCTTTTTTGGGATACTGCTGAATTGTTTCAACAACCTGATGCGATCGGGGAATCTTTAACGTTTCTCCAACGTTTATCCCATAGCGTGAATCCGGATTGCAGGTAATAATATCATCTAACGAAACGTCATATTTTTTCGACAAAGAGTATAGCGTTTGTCCTTTTTTTACTTTATGATAAATAAATTCATCCCTGTCAACATCTTTTAAGGCAGTTTCCTCATCAACTACAGGTATTTTTAGAGACTGTCCTATCTGTAATCCTAAAAAAACCTCCGGGTTTTCTTTGGCAATTTCTTTTTGTGAAACATTATATAAATTGCTTAACGAATATAAAGTTTCTCCCTTCTTAACAACATGTACATAATATAATTTTCCACCAATCATTACCTTATCATCTGCTTTACGGACAGAAGCAGTATCTTCCTGTGCCATACCGAAACTTTGAAAGATAAAAACGATTAATAGAACAAACGAAATTTTTTTCACCGGATTAATATTTATTATTTAAAACTTTCTTTTAACTAAAAAATTGCACAAAAATACTTCCATTAATGAATAAGTATGAAAATAAATAAAATCACAAAATTACATGAACTGATGAAATTAAAAAAATAAGCAACACAAATTTGTTCTGCTTATTTTCACTTTAGATTTCAGATCTTAATTATCTCTCAATACAAACTCATCATATTCAATCTCAAAGCGTAATTTATGTTTTGATTCATCCTGAGCTAATGCAATAAAAACATCTCTCATTTCTTCGTTAACGGCACGTTTGCTCAACTCGTAATATAATTTAAAAGCGGCTTTTTCCTTTTTCATTGCTAAAACAAGCGCTTCGCTATAAGTCATATCTGACGCAGGTTTCACACTAACCGTATAATCACTGATTTTAAGGTCTTTAATCTTTTGTGGTTCAAGCTGATAAACACCTTCATTCTTAATCTTTGTTAACCGTGCTTTATGACCAATTTCTTCCTGTGCAAATTGATGAAAAACATTACGCATATCGTCAGTTTTAGATATAGCAGCCAGTTCATTATAAAAATCTACTGCTTCCTGTTCTGATTGTATGGCAAAATCATAAATTTCATCAATCGTTTCAAATTTTTTCATAACCAATTTATTTTAATGATAAAATGCTTTTTCAAAATCATCGTTAAATTTTTTAACCATAAAATCACATCCGTAATCAAACAGTTTATTGATATTATCTTTTTGGGTATAATTAAAACCAAACTTCCCGGATGAGCTATTTTGAGGTAATAATTCAAAAATCTCTTTACGGATGTCATCAACGGTTTTAGTGTCTTCTTTTGTTGTAAGGTTTTGCAAAATAGCTAAAAGTTGAGCAAAATTCTCCCTTTCCACTTTCCCTTTAAACTGCTTTTCAAAAATTTGAATATTCTTTTGTGTATTCGTAAAGCTTCCTGATGACTCTACAGGGAATGTCGCCGGTAAGATTAAGTCAGCTTGTTTTGCTGTTTCAGTCATAAAATAATCCTGAACCATCACAAACTCAGCATCGGCAAACCATTTCTGAACTTTTGATTTATCCATAGCACAACCAACCGGATCTTCTCCAAAAATATAAAACTTTTTAATGAGCCCTTCATTTAACAATTCTTTGGTACAAGTAGCATTAAGTTCCGGAAGTTCTTTAATCCCCCACTTTTTCATTAATTTTTCAGCAAATTTCTTATCCGTTAAGTCGGTGTAGCCTACTCCGTTTTTCGATGATATACCCATATCAAATAAGCCCTGTGCATTATTTTTTTCTTTCAATGAAATTAACCCACTGGCTGTTTTTACTAATTTTCCGGTAATCATTGCCAGGTTAAATAATTCCTTACTCACATTCGGCGAAACATATTTTTCAGAGAATATGATGATTGCATTCATTTCTTTAGTATAACTTTCGGCAAATTCTTCCAGATGCTCCTTACAGCATATTCCCGATGATTTAACCAATTCGTCATAATTTTCCTTAAGCAATTCTTTTTTATACGGGTCAAATCCTTCACAACGATCGTTAATAAACAATGAATTTTGCAATCCCTTATCTACCAGGTAATAATTAATGGCCTTTATAAAATGATAATATGATTCAATTTTTAATATTTTGTCGACTTTATGTTCTAATGCACTATCTTCTAGCGTAGTAATTAATTCAACCGGTACATTTTCTATTTCACGGGCATTATTTACCATAAAGCCGGCCACAGCATTATCGTTGTTTATTTCAGCGCCAAGCAGATAAATTTTTGAGGCCTTTTTTATATCCTCAAACGGAACATTTGCCTTATAATTAGATTCATAGCCTCTGCCTTGCCCCACATAATGGAAGCTGGTAATATTATTCGTTTTTGCGCCGACACGTGCTAATTTCTGAATTAAATACATTTCTTCATTACTTAACCTCGCTCCTGCAAAGAATCCATTTTCATCAGGTTCTGCTCCTCTTATTTCATCGGCAATGATATCAAAAGCTTTATCCCAGCTTATCGCTTCAAAATCATTATCTACCTTAAGTAAAGGTTGCGTAATTCTTTGCAAATCATTCATTGTATTATATCCAAACTTTGGATAACGACAAATATTACCATCCTTATTAATTAACCCTTCTTTACCCGTAACTTTCCAAACAAATTCAGATTTGTGGTGATATTCTATTTCACATCCAATCGAACAATAATTACAAATGGTATTTACGGTATCCAGTTGAACAGGCCCTGGCTTAAAAGAAGTATTTTCTGTTATAGCTCCTGTTGGACAGGTAGAAATACATAATCCGCACGATTCACAATTCGTATCGGTTAGTGAACCACCCATACTTGGAGCAACATAAGTATCAAACCCACGATTAACAAGCCCCAATGCATTTGCCCCAACAACTTCATTACAAATCCGTACACAACGAGCACATAAAATACATTTGTTATTATCTATTTCGATGAAAGGATGAGAAAAATCAATCTCATGTGCGTGAAAATCGCCAGCAAATCGATTTTGTTCGGCATGATATTGTGTAGAATATTTCTTTAAGTCGCAGGTAAAAAACTCAGTACAGCCACACTCCAGACAACGTGCCGTTTCATGTTCAGCTACTTTTTCATCTTGATAGCCCAGCTCAACCTCTG
Source organism: Bacteroidota bacterium (assembly GCA_051747085.1). GTDB lineage: Bacteria > Bacteroidota > Bacteroidia > Bacteroidales > UBA12077 > UBA12077. The sequence continues at coordinate 3,907 of JBNJFS010000024.1, read as the reverse complement.
CGAAATTATTCCGTTCATCCGCAGCTAACACAGGCATTTCTTCACGCAGTTGTTTTTGATACCTGCCTAAAAAATCATCCGAAGATAATTCTTTAAAATTTTCTTTTTTACTAATAAATTCCTTTTGTTCCGGCTCTATGGGTAATCCTGATAAAAATTGATGACAGCTTCTGCTGGCAATTTTTGCCTGGGCTATAGCCTCGATAATTGTTGCCGGACCGGTAACTCCGTCGCCGGCAGCAAAAACAGATTGTATCCCTGTTTGTAACGTATTTTCATCTGCAGCAATATCGCCCCAACGATTTACTTCCAATTTTTCATTATCCGAAAAATTATTAATATCGTCTAAGAAGTTAACTTCTGTTTTCTGACCAATCGCTGCCAAAGCAAAATCAAGCTCAATTTCAAACTCAGAACCTTCAATGGGTATAGGTCGCCTGCGCCCTGAGGCATCAGGTTCGCCCAATTCCATCTTAATACAGGTCATGGTTTTTAGTTTCCCCTCTTTATCTTTATTAATTTTAACCGGATTGGTTAAAAACATATACTCAACGCCTTCAATTTTAGATTCATGGATCTCAATAGGGTTTGCCGGCATTTCTTTTTCGGTTCTACGGTATATTACATATACCTTTTCTGCTCCACAACGCACCGATGTACGGCAGCAATCCATAGCCGTATTACCACCTCCGACTACAGCAACTGTTTTTCCGGTAAAATCATATTTTTGCCCGGTCATTTCCATATTTCGCAGGAAGTCAATTCCTGAAAAAACATTTTCAGCATCATCCCCATCACAACCGATTAATGTTCCTCGTTGTGAACCAATGGTTAAAATTACCGAATCATATTTCTTTTTTAGCTCTTTATAGCTTAAGTTATCTCCTAACTTTTTATTATAAAAGATATTTGCTCCTAACTCAGTAACAGCAGCTACTTCCTGATCAAGAATATCATTTGGCAGTCGATATTCAGGAATTCCGTAACGAAGCCACCCTCCCGGATTGGGGCTTGCTTCAAAAATATCACACTGGTGCCCTTTTTGTTGTAAGAAGTAAGCCGAAGACAATCCTCCCGGGCCAGCACCAATAACAGCCACATTTTTGCCGGTTGAAGGTTGAACTTTTGGCACATACCTGGCTTCGGAAAGCAGATCCTTATCCGCAGCAAAACGTTTTAAGTAATCAATACCCACAGCAGCTTCTTCATCCAAATAGTTTCTACGGCAAGCCAGTTCGCAGGGGCGCACACAAACTCGTCCGCAAATAGCAGGTAAAGGATTGGTTTGTTTAATTAACCCAATGGCTTCGCTATAAAGCCCTTTTTCAATTAACGAAATGTATCCTTGCACATCGACTCCTGCCGGACATGTTTGCTTACACGGTGCTTCACAATCGGCATAATGATTACTTACCAATAAATCCAGTGCTGTTTTTCGGGCTTTTTTTACCTTCTCATTCTCTGTTTCTATCCTCATTCCCTCCTGTATTTTAGTAGAACAGGAGGGTTGCATCCCTTTCATTCCCTCCACTTCAACCACACAAACAAAACACGATGAAAAAGGTTTAAGTCTTGTATCATTACAGAGGGTAGGAATCTCAATCCCGTTACGTTTAGCTAGTTCAAGAATTGTTTCTCCGGGATTACCTTTTATATTTTTTCCGTTTAATATTATATTTAGTTGATTACTCATGTTCGTTTGTAATTTGGTTAATGATTCATTTAAAACTTTTAAGCATCTATTATCTGTTTTAAACGTTTAAAAATTAGGATAAAACGATTGCATCAAATTTACATTTTGTATAACACATACCACATTTTATACATGCATCCTGCCGGATAAAATGAACCTGTTTTCGTTCACCATCTATGGCATTAGACGGGCAGTTTTTAGCACAAACGGTGCATCCGGTACATTTTTCAGGATCAACACTGTAAGTAACTAGTTTTTTACAGTTTAGTGCAGGGCATTTTTTATCTTTAATATGTGCTTCGTATTCATGACGAAAATACTTAATGGTAGTAAGTACGGGGTTGGGGGCTGTTTGTCCCAGGCCACATAATGAATTGTCTTTAATCTGATATGCCAGCTCTTCCAGTTTCTCAATATCGCCTTCTTCTCCTTCTCCCTCTGTAATCCGGGTAAGTATTTCAAGCATTCGTTTGGTTCCTACACGGCAGAAAGTACATTTTCCACACGATTCTTTTCGGGTAAAATCAAGAAAAAACCTTGCCATGTCAACCATACAGGTTGTTTCATCCATGACCACCATTCCTCCGGATCCCATAATTGCACCTGTAGCATTTACCGAATCATAATCCACAATAGTATCTGCAAGATATTCGGGGATACATCCTCCGGAAGGACCACCTAATTGTACGGCTTTAAATTTTTTATCCCCGATAATTCCGCCTCCCAGTTTAAAAATAATATCATGGATGGATATTCCCATAGGAACCTCGACGGCACCGCCATGTTTTATTTTTCCTGTGAGTGCAAAAACCTTTGTCCCTTTACTTTTTTCCGTTCCATATTGGGCAAATGAACCGGCTCCATTTAATATGATATAAGGGATATTTGCAAATGTTTCCACATTATTAATATTCGATGGTTTTCCCCACAATCCTGCTTCGGCAGGAAATGGCGGTCTTTTGCGAGGCATTCCGCGCTGGCCTTCAACAGAAGCAATTAATGCAGTTTCCTCACCACAAACAAATGCTCCGGCACCCTCTTTTACATAAAGATCAAAATTAAAATCCTTTTTCCCCAGAATATTTTTACCCAAGTATCCTTTTTCTCTGGCCTGGTCGAGGGCAATATTAAGCCTTTTTATCGCTAAAGGATATTCAGCACGGCAATAAATTACCCCTTCGCTTGCACCAATGGCATAAGCGCCAATAATCAACCCCTCGATAACCGCATGTGGGTCACCTTCAAGCAAAGACCTGTCCATAAAAGCGCCAGGGTCTCCCTCATCGGCATTACAAATAATATATTTCTCATCCGATTTGTTTTTATAGGCGAACCTCCACTTCAGTCCTGTAGGAAAACCTCCTCCTCCGCGACCCCTGATTCCGGAGTCTAAAACAGTCTGAATAACCTGTTCCTGATTAATTTCTTCGGCAATAATTTTTTTTATTCCTTTATATCCATCATGGGCTTCATATTCATCAATATTTTCCGGATCAATCACTCCACAATGGCGAAGTGCAATTTTCACCTGCCCCTTCCAGAATGTATCATCTTTCAATTCAAACAGGTCGCTTTTTACCACATAATCCTTTACGGGTTCACCCTGTTTCAGATGCTTATCAAAAATTTCAACCGCTTTTTCTTCATTAATCTCGCCGTATAGATAAGAGCCCCCTTCATCTATTACTTCAATAAGAGGTTCGCGGTAACACATTCCGATACATCCTGTTTTTTTTATTTCAATATCAAGTTTGTCAGCTTGCTTTAGGGCGATGAGTTTATTATAAACTTTATTAGCACCTGCCGAAATTCCGCAGCTTGCTAAACCTACCAAAACTTTCGTTTGTTTCATATGAAAATATTTTGATTATTCCCTTGTGCAGGGATTAATTACTTTCTTTGATTTTAATTTCTTTTACAATTTTTACCGCCTGACTTCCGGTAAGCTTCCCAAACGTTTCGTCACCAATCATCATTACCGGGGCAAGCGAACAACAGCCAAGGCAGGCTACAGACTCTAAAGTGAAGAGATTGTCGTCGGTAGTTTCACCGTCTTTAATGCCCAGAGCATCTTCTAACGCCTCGGAAATGGCAGTAGCATTTTGCACATGACAAGCAGTACCATGACATACTTTGATAATGTGCTTCCCGACAGGATGTAATCTAAATTGCGTATAAAATGTAGCTACGCCATACATCTCACTCATTTCAATG
>JBNJFS010000023.1:3715-19785 GCA_051747085.1 Bacteroidota bacterium | reverse complement strand
ATGCGAGCGCTGAATGCCAACTGGGATGGATCAAAACATGGTATATTTACCGGCCAGCCCGGAGTGCTCTCCAATGATTTCTTTGTAAATCTTCTGGATATGAGCACGGAGTGGAAACCCAAAACGAAAAATGAAGACTTTTTCGAGGGGCATGACCGCAACACGGGCGATTTGAAATGGACCGCCTCACGGGTTGACCTGATATTTGGTTCGAACTCAGAACTTAGAGCGCTGGCCGAAGTTTATGCCAGTGCAGATGCAAAAGAGAAGTTTGTAAAAGACTTTGTTGCGGCCTGGGATAAAGTAATGAACCTCGATCGTTTTGATTTGAAATAAGGGTTTGGATGATACCAAACAGTCAAAAAATATAAAAAAAAGGGATTTATCTCTTACACCGGAAAGTTGCCGATGAACTCATAGTTGTTCATCAGTATTTACATTTTCATGGCAACCACCAGCGATTCGGTTTGCCGGAGGGTTTATTCAACAAAGCAGCAATTGAAGTAATGCTACCTGTTGAACAGCCGGCGGATCGAATCTTGTTTCTGGGTGGAGTGGCTGAAAGGGAAACATCAGAAAAAGAAAAAAGCAAGGGTTTCTACTCCTTAATATTTCGGGTTAACTTCATCCACTCCATCACATACTTAATTTCCGAATAAGAGTAATCATCGCCCAAATATTGCTTAATGGGGTTTAAGCGAAACGTATCAAAGGTTTCAAAAGCATCGGAAATAATTTCTATTCGCTCCTGGGTAAGGAGCTCGGAAATATCTATCTTCCCCTGTCCTACACACCTTGCCAGGTGCCCTTCAATGGTCCGAACCGTCAAGCCCCGTTCAAGAGCAATTTCTTCAGGCATTTTTTCTTCTTTATACATTTCAAAGGTAACCTCCTCTGTTTTGATTTTCTTTTTCCCTTTCGGGATACCCTTTTCATTCCCTTTGACACCCTCCTCTTTTTGCGGTTTTTTTACCGATTGGGTGATTTGTTGTAATGCTTTTTTGTCCAGCTCGCTGTTGCTTAAAACAGCTTCGCATAAGGCTTCTGCCCTGTAGAGATGAATAGTGCGGTCGTAAAATACGCCTTGCAATGCTTTTAACTCCTTTAGATATTTTTTTACTCCTTTGGCACGCCGAACCTTGTCCATGTGCAACCCGATATCTTCCTGCTGCTCATTAAGCCAGGGCAAAAAATATGCTTTGGCTGCCGAAACCCTTTCTTTCAGGTTGACTAAATAGTTCTCGTTGCCGGAATGGATAATATGTTTCAGCTGATTTTGAAATTTTTCAGATACCCCTTGCTTTTCCTTCGTTTTTTTCAACAATTCCCGGGCCCAGTCCAGGTGTTTTTGTTTGGCAGATTTTACTGCATCCTTATCATAGGTTTCGATATGTTGAAGAAGCGCAGATACCAGCCCGTTAAAAGTAAATGCTTCCGACACCTTTTCGTTAACATAGGCTTTCGAAGCATGCTGATATTTATGGTTTATTTCCTGGTCGGAAATTTTGGTTTGGGCAAAATCAAACAGCTGGCGGTCTGCCCCGGGACCATCCCAACGTACAGGTTGTGCCAGCACCAGCCCTTTGAGTGAGGTTAACCTCGATAAAGCAACATACGTTTGCCCTCCGGCAAATACCTGCGAAATATCAATCATGGCTTTTTCAAAGGTAAGTCCCTGGCTTTTATGAATCGTAATCGCCCAGGCCAGCTTGATGGGATAGTGTGTGAAAGTACCCATTATTCTTTCCTGAATTTCTTTGGTTTCCGTGTTGAGGGCAAATTTTTTATTTTCCCAGGTATAGGGTTCAACCATAGCCGAAGGAGAACCGTCTAAAAAACCCACTTCGATATGTTCGGCATCAACATGCTCCACCTTACCAATTTTGCCGTTAAAATAGAGCTGATTACCCGAATAGTCGTTTTTAATAAACATCACCTGCGCACCCTTTTTGAACTCAAGTACGGGGTCTACCGGAAAAGAGTATTCGCTAAAATCGCCCTCCACTTCGGCTTTAAACCGAAACGTTTTCCCCGGCAATTTATCCAGCGCTTTTTTATTCACCTTATCGGCTTTGTGGTTATGGGTGGTAAGGTAAATATATCCCTCATTTTCAAGCAAATCAAAATTCGGCTTATAGTGTTGGTTTAATCGCTTCAAATCTTCTGCAGTAACCTCATTCAGCCTAAAATGATTGAGTAAATCAATAAATTCAGGATCCGATTGGCGAAATATTTTTTCCAGCTCCAGATACACTAAATCGGTTTGCTTAAAAACGCGGGCATTAAAAAAGAAAATATTTTCATAATACGTTTTTAATACAGCCCACTCTTCCTTTTTCACGACAGGAGGTAATTGCCATAAATCGCCGATAAATAAAATCTGTAACCCTCCAAAAGGTTTTTGGTTACGCCTTACATAGCGTAAAATTTTATCGATAGCATCCATCATATCGGCACGTAGCATGCTTACCTCATCAATAATCAACAACTCCATTTCGCGGATTAACGCTTTTTTTTGGCTGTTCATTTTCAAATTCCGGATAAGCGAAGAGGGTGTGGTTAACTGAAAAGATAAGTTTACACCGGACGGAATCTGAGCATCGGGAATATAAGACCCAAAGGGCAAATGAAAAAGAGAGTGCAGGGTAACACCACCGGCATTTATGGCTGCTATGCCGGTAGGTGCGGCAATTACAGTTTTTTTGTGGGTCGTATCTACAATCTGTTTCAATAGGGTGGTTTTGCCGGTACCCGCTTTGCCGGTTAAAAAAAGCGTTTGATTGGTTCCGTTAACAAACTTTGAAACATATTGCGAAATATTCATCTTTCCTTCATTTTAAAAAACACTTTAAAACTAATAAATTGTTTATACAAGGACTATTTTATTGACCTAAAAATTTTGTTGTCCTCCAATTTTAAAAAATCCTGGTTTAAATTTTTTGGACAAAACGGAATTCTGACAAGTTGCTATCTGTCAGGAAGGTAGTTTTTCATTCGTCAAAAAAAACTTCTTTGCGCGGGTTGATTGATAAAAAAACAAAAACTTTGTTCCCGGTTACTTGTTAAATAACCGAACCTAAACCATTGTATGATGAAAAAATTCTTCACCATAATACTTATTATGGCCTCTTTTTTATGTTATGCACAGATTCCTGACGGATATTATGACAGTACCGAGGGGTTGCAGGGCGAAGATTTAAAAGCCGCGTTACATCAAATCATTAACAATCACAAGGATTATCCTTATACAAGCAGTAGTACGGATACCTGGGATATTTTAAAAGAATCGGATCGTGATCCGGACAATTCGGATAATGTAATTTTAATCTATACGGGTTGGTCTGTCGAAGCGGGACTTCCCGGAGAAGAATATGATTATGGGAATGGTTGGTCGAGAGAACATGTATGGGCAAAATCGCATGGCTTTCCAGACGAATGGCAGGATGCTTATCGCGATGCACACCACTTACGTCCGTGCGATATCTCGGTTAATTCATCCCGCGGGACGAAAGACTTCGATGATGGAGGTGATCTGCACCATGAAGCGACCGATTGCCGCAGTACCTCAACCACCTGGGAACCCCGCGATGCCGTTAAAGGCGATGTAGCACGCATGATGTTTTATATGGCCACCCGGTACGAAGGAGATGTTTCTGGTGACCCCGACCTGGAGCTGGTAGATTACACCGGAACAAGCACCGGCACACCGTTTTTTGGAAAACTCTCTACATTAATCAGGTGGAACGAAGAAGATCCGGTAGATGATTTTGAACGTAACCGCAACGAGGTGGTGTATTCGTACCAGAACAACCGAAATCCTTTTGTCGATCACCCCGAGTTTGTCAATGCTATTTATGACCCCCAAAACACAACGAATATAACCGACGTTGGGACAAACGAAAAAATCAAGATCTATCCCAATCCGGCAAACGAGCACTTAACGGTTGAAGCTCCGGAACACTATACGGTAGAAATTTACTCCACCGTAGGAGAGTTAATGCTTACCACCACCCAAAAACAAATTGATGTGAGTCACTTAGAATCCGGCGTTTACTTTATTGTAATCAAAAATGAAGACGGACAAACCGCTAAAAGTGATAAAATTTTGAAGAATTAAAAGGAACGGTCTCCAAAAGGTTTTAGGTTTTCAGTAACTTTCACCCATTCGTTTCCTGTAGGGATATCGTTGAAAATCAAACGTTCATATCCCTTTTTAAGACCGCTCGTTATCTGAGATTTTGAAAATCAATTTATTTTTCTATCCCTGTTAATAAAGAATATCCTATCGATTTTCCTCTTGAATAGGTCTCGTTTTTGACGGTACCTACATTTTCAGCAATCCATTCGGCGGCCTCTACCCTCACACTAAACATTGTTTTGGTCGTAATGGTATAGGTAATTTTAAAACAATCGAACGTTCCAGCATCTGTGGTTATTTGTTCTTTTCCTTCTACTTTTCGCCGGGTAATTTCGGTACTCATACCCATAATTCTCATCCCTTCGCTGTAAACGGATACTTCTAGCTTCCCGTCATCCAAAACATCTCCCACATTCAGGTTAGAAGGGATTTCAAGGTTGCTGCTGTTTACTTTCACCTCCATCTCCTCGTAAGCAGCCATTGTTGCAGGGTCCATAAAGCTTTTCATGTCAACGGAATATACTCCGTTCGCACATTTTACTTCATACGCTTTGGTTCCAATGTCTTTTCCCTTTTTGTCAAACATCTGAACCTCAATGGTGGCAGAAATGGCTCCGGCCTCATTCAATACATTTTTGATGGTTTGTACACTGCTGCCTGTAACTTTGTCCTTACCATCATAACTGGTATATTCAAGTTTAGCACCTTCGGTTTGGGGATAATAAAAGGTACATTCCTGGGCTAAAGAAAAATAGCAGGAAATAATTATAAATCCTGCGGTTAAAAATACTTTTTTCATCGGTTATCGATTAAGTAAATACTATATGCTATCATCAATAAATTTAGCAACAAAAAACATCATTTACAATAACCTGCCCCGCTAAAATAAAATATAATCAAACGAGCTCTGCAAGCCTTGTTTTTAGGGCAAAAACTACATTTGCCCACATAATTACCTGCGATAAAAGTTAAAAATAACCGAAAAAAACGGATTACTTTTTACGGATAAAGTACAAAATAATCCCGATAACGGCACCAACACCTCCGGAGATAAAAATATTTTGTTTCATCTCTTCTATCCCGGCAACTTTTCGTCCAAAAGTTTCTATGGGGTTTTCAGGTGACTGAAATAAAAATTTAAGGTCGAGGTATTCTCCGCCAATTTTTCCAAAAAATAAATATCCAAAAATTAATCCAAGCATAGCAAATACCAGAATCAGTACAATTAATTTTTTCATATCCTTATTTTTTTTAATTAAACAATATCCTTTGTTTTTTGATTTATCGGTTTATAAGGCTTTGTTATCCTTATCTATAACCAGAAAAGGTTAAATCAACAACCAAATTAACAATAAAATGGACATTCATCCATTTTTTTCTTACTTTTATTAGAATAAATTCATCGGGTAAATTACATAAAAAACAGATAACCATATCGAATCACATACGTATAATAAGTTATACTCAAACTATTAACCAAAAATAACCAGGAGGTGTTTTCATGAAAAATGATTTTATTTGTCCCCATTGCAAAGGCTACTTAAATGTAGGAGAATACATCATTCTTTCTGCCGAAACGAACCATAACGATTCGGGATTAATTTTAATGAATCCTGAACTTGGTAATTATTCGGTGATTAAAAACAAAAATTTCAAAATTAGTGAAGGAGAGAAATATGATTTTTACTGTCCTGTTTGCCACGAAAAGTTAGCGGCTGATATTCATGACAACTTATCGCATATCCTGATGATTGATGAGAAAGGTCATGAATATGAAATTTTATTTAGCAGAATTGCGGGAGAAAAAAGTACGTACAAAATTATTGGCGAATCGGTAGAAATTTTTGGTGATCATCATTCAAATTATATCGACTTCATTAATTTAAGCCATATTAAATGATCATCAACAGGGGGTGCTCTAAAGTCAAATGATAAAAAGCACTCGCAATCCCGAAAGCTCAGATATTTAGGGGAATCAGGGCGCTAAGTCGCAAAGAATTGATGGATTAATTTTTTTGCGCCTTTGCATCCTGGCGAGAAAAACTGGTTTTTGGACAGCCCCTTTTCAGTTTACCTCCCGAATGGGTTTAAACCCGTTTCCTATGACCTCATTTGCATCAATTACGGTCATAAATGCCGCAGGATCAATGTCTTTAATAAAGTCTTGAATTATCGCCAGTTCACGACGGTTGACATTCGTGAAAATAATTTTCTTGTCAATTCCTTTAAACATACCAACCCCATTAATTAAGGTACCTCCGCGGTTTAAGTCATTGATAATTTTATTTCGGATCTCTTCGTATTTGTCGGATATAATAAACAATGCTTTATCGTAACTAACGCCCTGCATGGTAGCATCAATCACTTTTCCGGTGATATAAATTACAATCCACGAATAAAGGGGTATTTTCCAGTCCTTAAAAACGATAAGCCCCAAAAACACAATGGCAGAATCCACAATTATCAGCAAAAAACCCAACGACATCCGGGTATGTTTTGCTGCAATCATGGCAATGATATCAGATCCTCCGGAGGTAGCTTTAGATTTAAATATAAGACCTAAACCAAATCCAATCAATACCCCTCCAAAAATACAAGACAACAATACATCATCAACCAGAGCTCCATCAAATGCTTCATCTAAAAAATCAATAAAGAAAGAGGAAAGAACAAAACCTACCACGGTTTTTACGCCAAACCTGGGACCTAATATTTTTATCCCTAAAATGGTTAGCGGTATATTTAACATCAAACCAACAATTCCTATTCCGAGTCCATCGCTAAAAATCGGTTCCTTAAGAAAGGGGATTTTAATGCCCTCTCCCATTATTTCGCTGGTAATATTTTTTACAACGATACCAATACCATAAACCCCTCCGGGAACAATTTTGTGCGGGTCGATAAAATACACAAATCCTGCAGCCAGAATAAAGGATCCAATAGCGATTAATGAATAGCTATAAAACCATTCTTTGGATAAGAATTTCTCTTTTGTTAAAAACGACATGGCTATATATTTTTAAAAATGAGAGGCAAAATTATATTTTTTTGATGAAATAAATATAAAAAAGCAAGGTTATAAAAACCCTGCTTTTTTTTACGTTCGGTAAAAATAATTTCTATCCGCCGGTTGCACTAAAGCTACCATAGCGGCTAAGGTCGGTTCTTGGGTTAACAACCATGACAGGAATTTTCGCCGAGTTGGCAATAATATATTGTTCCTGTGCACCCAAAACATAATCGGTTAAGCCAATTCCTTTGGTCGTCATAATTAATATCATATCTGCATCTACTTTTTGAGCAAAAGCAATGGACTCTTCGGCAGAATTATTTCCTTCAATTTTGTGCAACTCGTAATCACAATCGTATTTATCCAGAATCTTTTCGGCGAAATGTATATTCGCCAATATTTTGGAATGTAATGACTTGTCTTTGATGGTTGGTACAATAATATTGATTTTAACATCAAAATTCTTAACTAAAAACAAAGCCCATTGAAGTTTTTGTTTTGCTTCTGAGCGATAATCCAGCGGGAAAACAATATCTTTAAATATTTCCTTTTTGGATGGAGGCCCCTGAACTACAATAAAAGGTGTTTTTGAACCTACAATAACTTTTAAAGCATAGCTTCCGGTAAATTTTTGCATCCCCTTAATACCATGTGTGCCCATAACAACCATGCTTACATTGTTTTCAGAAGCATAGTCGGAAATAACATGAAACAAACTACCTTCTAAAACTAAAGGTTCAAGAGGCGCATCATATTTTTCCTTTAAACGTTCAATGTCTTTATTTAACTCATTCAGGGCTTCTTCGCCTTTTTTTAATGATTTAACGACATGGATTAATTTGATTCGATTGTTAATGTGCTTCGAAATTTTCACAGCATGTACTAAGGCATTTTCAGCTACTTCTGTAAAATCCCAGGGTACCAGCAAAGTATCTTTTTCCATAATTCTAACGGTTTATACACAACGGCGTTTAAATTAATAATTGATGTGAAAAGTTAAATAAAACTTCATTGATTTGCAAAACTTTTTTAATTTATTAATTCGTTTCGCTTTTTTTTGCATTATTTTTAAGCTTGTTTTTGAACTTAATATCTTTTTTTATTGTTTTTCAATAAAAAACATTTACTTTGCTAATTCAATAATTTTTTCAACGATGATGAAAAATCAAAAAGTAAAAAATAAAAAAATCATTGATGTTATATATACTTTACTATCTGTGTTTTTAGGCATTGGTATACTGTCTATCATCTTTTCGATCGTATTGTTTTTCCTTACCCTTTTTAAGCCGGATTTTCAACCCTTTTTCCCGGTTATTGATGTTCCCGTTGAAGTTAAGGAAGAGGCTACCATAGAATTAAAAGATGGCTCTTCCTATAATATTCTGATTGATGAAGCCTATTTTTCCTTTAATGTCGATAATTCTTATGATGTGGCAGGTTTTATTAATTATTTTTATTTTATTTTTATATTAACCATTGCTTTTTATATCATTTATGAGTTATGGAAAATATTCCGTTCTATTCGTATTTCTTTAAAAGATGAAAGTCTTTTTCATCAGAAAAATACCTGGCGAATCCGAAAAATTGCTCTTGCGATGTTTATTTCTGCCATATTAAAAATCAGTTATCCGCTTTTTGTTAAATTTTTGTGGTTGAATGAAATTGTTGCTTTTGAACAGACTTTTAATATCCGTCTAAATTTGAATGCCTCAGTCGATTTATTCTGGGCATTAATTGTTTTGGTCGTTGCAGAAATTTACCGAATCGGATCAGAGATAAAAAAAGAGCAGGAACTAACGATTTAAGATAACAAATTATGCCCATAATCACAAACTTAAACAATATACTTATTAAGCGTAACATGTCTTTAACCGAACTCTCGGAAAAAGTAAATATTACCATTGCCAATTTATCCATTTTAAAAAGTGGAAAAGCAAAGGCAATACGATTTTCAACCCTTGAGGCTATATGTGAAGTTCTTGACTGTAAACCCGGAGATATACTGGACTATATCCCGGAAGACCATCAAGATCAAAATAAAATATAATTTATTAACCCATCTAAAAACAATTATTTAATTTAAAAACTATGAAATTCAAAAATTTATTTTTAGGCGCAGTTTTAATTACTGCAGGCTTAACTGCCTTTGCACAATCCGGGACCATCGAGTTTGAAGAATTCGATTTGGACAACGGATTACATGTGATCCTGCATGAGGATCACTCGGTACCGGTGGTTTCGGTATCTGTTATGTATCATGTGGGGTCGAAAAATGAAAACCCTGACAGAACCGGGTTTGCCCACTTTTTTGAACATCTGATGTTTGAGGGAACGAAAAATATTGAACGGGGAGATTATTCCGAAATCGTGGAAAAAGCCGGAGGAACCCTCAATGCCAACACATCGCAGGATCGCACCTACTATTATGAGCTCCTGCCTTCAAACCAGCTGGAACTGGGTCTTTGGCTAGAGTCGGAGCGGATGCTGCATGCAAAAGTAGATTCTATTGGTGTGGCTACCCAGAAAAAAGTTGTTGTGGAAGAAAAGAAACAAAGTTATGATAACCAGCCTTATGGAGACATTATGATCCAGGCTTTTGACAAAGCTTTCCATAAGCATCCTTACCGCTGGACCACTATTGGAGATGCTGAGCACATCATGGCTGCCAAAAGAGAAGAGTTTAAACATTTTTACGACGAATTCTACGTACCCAATAATGCGGTACTCATTGTGGCCGGAGATATCCAGCCTAAAGAAGCTAAAAAACTGGTGAAAAAATATTTTGCCGATATTCCGGCAAATGACGGGGAGATTTATCGACCACAGGTTGTGGAACCACCCCTTGCAGGAGAAGTTCGCGATACCGTTTGGGATAACATCCAGCTGCCTGCAGTGATTCAGGCCTACCGTATTCCCGCTATGGGAACAAAAGATTATTATGCCTTAGAAATGTTAAACAACCTGCTTTCAGGAGGTGAAAGTTCTCGTTTGAACAAAAAGCTGGTAGATGAAAAACAACTGGCATTACAGGTAATGGCTATTCCCATGCCCTTAGAAGATCCGGGACTGGCTCTTGTTTTTGCCCTTCCTAACATGGGCGTTGACAGTAAAAAGCTGGAAGATGCCATGAATGCAGTCATTGAAGAAACCCACACAGAGCTAATCTCTGACCGTGAGTTGCAAAAATTAAAAAATACCTTTGAAAGCAATTTTATCAATAGCAAGAGTACCATTGCCAGTCGGGCAAGTACACTGGCAACCAACTATACCTATTTTAACGACGCGAATCTGATTAACACCGAACTGGATAAGTACATGGAAGTAACCAAAGAAGACATCCAGCGTGTGGCCCAAAAATATTTTAATAAAGATAATCGCGTAGTTCTTTACTATTTACCCGAATCACAAAAAAAATAAAAACCCAGCAAAAGAATAATCAATCATGAAAAATAAAATATCTATAGTATTCACGCTGCTTCTTGCCTTGTTTATAGGGGTTCAAGCAGTTGCACAACTCGATCGCAGCGTCCGTCCTGAAGCCGGACCCGCACCGGAAATAACCATTGGTGAACACCAGTCATTTACACTAGATAACGGACTAAAAGTTATTGTGGTGGAAAATCATAAAATTCCACAGATCTCCTTTCAGCTTTCCGTTGATGTAGATCCCATCATGGAAAAGGATGCCGTAGGCTACGTAAGTATGACCGGCGACCTGTTGCGCTCAGGAACTAAAAATAAAACCAAACAGGAAATCGATGAGCAAATTGATTTCATTGGCGGAAACCTGTCTACTTATGGCAATGGTATTTATGCATCATCCCTTACAAAACACAGCGATGAATTGCTGGAGTTAATGTCGGATGTGCTGATGAATCCAATATTTCCGGAAGATGAGTTGGAAAATAATAAAAAACGTACCATCTCCGGACTGGCAGCTTCAAAAACCCGTCCATCTTCTATTGCTTCAAGAGTGGCTCAGCGTATCCGCTACGGCGACAATCATCCTTATGGAGAAATACAAACAGAAGAAAAGGTGGAAAATATTACCCGTGATCATTGTATAAACTATTATAACACCTATTACAAACCAAACACTTCTTATTTGGTGATTGTGGGTGATATCAACCTGAAAGAAGCCAGAGAAAAAGCAGAAAAACATTTCGGAAACTGGAAAAAAGGCGAAGTTCCCAGCCATGAACATGAAGTGCCTGAAGCACCTGAAAAAACCAAAGTAGTGCTGGTACACCAGGATGGAGCCGTGCAGTCTGTCATTAATGTTACTTATCCTCTGAAACTTACTCCCGCACATGAGGATGTAATTCCTGTTCGCTTAACCAACGATATTTTGGGTGGAGGAGTTTTCTCCGGCCGCTTAATGCAAAACCTTCGCGAAGACAAAGGGTATACTTACGGAGCCAGAAGCTCTATCAGTACCGATGAGCTGGTAGGTTATTTCAATGCCAGCGCAGAAGTAGGTACTGATGTTACTCCTGATGCGGTTAACCAGTTCCTTATCGAAATGCGACGTATGCGTGATGAAAAGGTAACAGAAGAGCATCTGGATTTGGTAAAAAATGTACGAACCGGTTCTTTTGCACGTTCATTGGAACGCCCTCAAACGATTGCCAGCTTTGCCCTAAATGCTGAGCGCTACAACCTTCCAAAAGATTATTATGCCAATTACCTGAAAAACCTGAATGCCGTTTCGGTGAAGCAGGTGCAGGAAATGGCCGAAAAATATATTCTTCCCCAACACAGCTATATCTTAGTTGTGGGTGACAAGGAAAAACTGATGGAAGAATTAAAAGCGTACAGTGCTGACGGAGAGATTTTACTTGTTGATGATTACGGAAATCCGGTAGAGGAAGCTACAGAAATGGATGCTGACCTGACGGCAGAAAAAGTATATGATATGTATTTTGAAGCCATCGGCGGAAAAGAAAAACTGGAAAATATCCGGGACATGAAACAGGAAGCAACGACCAGCATGAGTGGAATGTCCCTGAATATCGTTACCTACAAAAAAGCACCCAACAAATATAAAATGGAGATGCTGATGAATGGTAATGTAATGAGCAAGCAGGTATTTGACGGGGAAAAAGGAAGCATCTCCGGTCCTCAGGGCTCACAGGAGCTCCAGGGAGACCAGCTTAAGCAGATGAAATTTCAGGCGACCATGAACCAGGAGCTAAAATACGACGAACTGGAAGTTAAAACTTCGTTAAAAGGTATTGAAAAAGTAAACGGCAAAGATGCATACAAAGTAGAAGTAATCAATCCTAACGGAAATAAATTCTTTGATTTCTTTGATACCGAAACCGGTTTAAGGCTGCAGACCAAAACAACCGTGCAAACCCCGCAGGGCGAAGTTACACAGGTACAAACTTTTGCAGATTACAAAGAGGTGGATGGTATCAAATTCCCCTTTGTTATCAGTACCTCCGGGATGCAGAGTTTAACAATGGATATTCAATCGATTGAAATCAATAAAGGTATAGAAGACAGTGTTTTTGAATAGATTTCAAAGATAAAAAATTCCCTTTTAAAAGGCAGCTCCGGTTTTCCGGGGCTGTTTTTTTTATAGATTTTTTCTGTTTGCAGCAAAAGAATCGTTTCCCCATTTAACCCCTCAGGGTAGCCTGTCCGGATGAGTTATAAAGAGGCAACCCGTTAGAGCCGGAACGTGAGCATTTATAGCTCCCGGAACAACAGACATGAAACGACTCTGGAGGAGTCGAACCCCCTTGGAGCAACCGGTCCATTTGTTCCGTTCAAGGTCAAAAATCCAAAAAGCAAGGCCTTACAGGAATAATCACTCAAGTTTTTTATAGGTTGAATATTTTGGAAACAAATAGGTAAGCATTAAAAACACAACCAAAGAGGCTGATATTCCGAAGATATTCGGATCAAGACCCAGGGGCAAATCAATGCTCATCTCGGTAAGGATAAGTGTTGTAGAACCACCCACCAGCATCGCCCAAACGGCTGCCAAAGAATTTTTCCTTTTACCAAAAAATGCGCCAAGCAAAGGAATAAATAAACCGGAGACCATAAAAGCATAAGAATAGAGCATAAGCTCAAGTACATTTTCCATTTTTAAGGCCAGGATTAAAGCTAATACGCCGATTACCAGCGTAAGAATTTGGGATAACCGTAACTGACTTTTGTGGTCTTCCCTTAGGGGAAAAATTCTGCTTAAAATATCGGTAAGCACATTTCCTGAGGCAGCCATCAGACAGCTGTCGGCTGTGGACATGATGGCGGAAAAGTAGGCAGACATCATTAATCCCATTAATCCTACCGGTAAAATGGTACGAAGCAATAAGGGCAATCCCATTTCTGGGTCGATACTATCGAATGTGGTATAGCCTAATTCGGCAAACATTCCCTGATCCAGCGCAACCCTTGAAAATAATCCTAGCGTTACCCCCATAAAAGCCATTAACGGCCATTCAAAAACACCGGCAATAAACCAGGCCCTCTGAGCCTGTTTTTTTCCTTTCGTGGAATATATCCGCTGATAAAGTGTCATCCCGACAAACCAAATAGGAATAATGGTAATACCCCAATTAACCAATTGCTGCCAGGTAACATTGGTAAGCTTTAATAATTCAGGATGAACGGTTGCTCTTAAGGCTTCCATCCCTCCAATCGAATGATATCCTAACGGGATACCAATGAGTATAAGGCCGCTCATTAAAATAATCCATTGAATGGTATCGGTGTAAATTACCGCTTTCAATCCACCCATTACAGTATAAACTACTGCGATGACTCCCATAATAATCAGAGCCATACTAATATCTAATCCCACGAATGAAGCCGATGCCAGTTTGGCTCCGGCCAGTAACTGGGAACTGGTAAATCCGATATATCCAATAGCCGATATAATTCCGGCAACCAGCGCAACATGTTTGCCATAAAAATTACCGAATATTTGAGGAAAAGTAAATAGTTTTACTTTTTTCATTAATTGAGCCACTTTCGGTATAAGAAGGGCAGCACTTATCCAGGCGCCGATTAATCCGGTAAATAACATCCACGAACCCGATAACCCCATAGCAAATCCCAGTCCGCCCAATCCAATGGAAAAACCACCCCCCACATCGGTAGCAACTACGGAAAGACCTACGTGTAAGCTACCCATACTTCTTCCTCCCACAAAATAATCATCGGGATTTTTATTCCGCCGAAGAAAAAAGTATCCAACACCCAACATCAAAATCATGTACAAGATAAAAATGGATAAATCAATGATATGCATACCTTAACTGGTTTTTAATTAATATCTCTTAAACTAATTTATAACAATCAATTAAACAGCTTTAACCAAACCTTAAGTTTAAGCTTGACAAATATTTCATCCATAATAAACAATAAATTAGAATATCCCAAATTTCTTTTTGATTTATTCTTCCAAAAAATACGGCCTGCAGGAAGAAGCATCAAAAAGAGCTTCCGTTAAAATTCGCGATTTATTAATAACCTGCGGGTTATTGTTCCACCATCTTCTGTAGATATTTTCATAAAATAAATTCCGGATACGATACCGTTCAGGTTTATTCTATCCTTCTCATTAAAATACTTTCTTGTTTCGGTACGCACGACGGTTCCTATGGCGTCATATAATTTAAAATCCAGGGTGCCGGTATATCCCGGAATAACTAGATGAACGATGCCGGAAGCAGGATTGGGGAATAGTTTGGCCTGGTTAATTTCCAGGTGTTGAACAGCACTTGCCTGCGAAACCTCATAACTATACTCTCCGGTGGTTGTTGTTGCATCCTCGTTATCGGTGGCGGTAACTTTAAAAAAAACGGATGTCCCTTCTTCCTGAGCAGGGATTTCGGTATCCGTAATATATTGCTCTCCGGTTGAGTTCGACATATCGATGGTTCTGGACAGGTTGCCGGAACTAAATCCCCAATGCAGGGTTGCTTCTGTAACAGTACCGTCAGCATCCGTTATCGTAGATGAAACAGCCACGTCATCGGAGGCTGTTGGGGTTTCGGGGGTTTGCTGAACATTAGAGATGGCGGGTGGCTCATTTGAATGAATTACTCCCGTTATCAGTACATCATCAATTTGCATGGTGGTGGTAAGTGAAGGATCTCCGCCCGTATATTTAAAAGCAATATAAACCGTATTTCCCGTATAATCATTTAAACTAATGTCGCCCGAAGAGGTCCAATTATCGGCATAGCCACTTGAATTCCCTGTTGATAAGGTTGGGTTGAGGCTAACCCAAGAAAATCCATTGGGCTCACCCGTTCCTGGGTAGTCATCAGATATTAGTACTTCCAAAGGATCTCCATTGTTGAACCCATCTTTGCTTTTAAACGAAAGATTTATTTCTGAATATCCGGACAAATCGATTGCAGGCGTAAACAGCCAGGCAACATTGGAAGCCTCGCCAGATTCATAGGCGCTAAACTGAGCATATAAATTTCCTTCATATTCTCTGCCTTCCCATGTTTCTGCCCCGGCTTCGATGTATTGAGACCAGCCATTGATATCGACCGTTGCATATGCTGTAAGCGCTTCAAAATCTTCTTCAAACGGAAGGCCGGTTGCTCCTCCGTCATTAATTGTATAACTTAGTATCGAGGACGTATTGATTGCTGCAGAATCATCTTCGGCTTCGATGGTAAAATAAACGGATGTGCCGTCTGCCTGAGCAGGAATTTCGGTATCCGTAATATATAAATCGCCGGTGGTGTTCGACATATTGATGGTACCGGAAAGGTTGCCGGAACTAAGGCCCCAATGAAGGGTTGCTTGGGTTATGGCTCCGTCAGCATCCGTTATGGTAGCAGAAACAGTAACTCCATCAGAGGAGGTTGGGGATTGCGGAGAGATTTCAATATTGGTTATGGATGGTAAAATATTGGCATCCCCGCCCCAGATTTGTGCAACAAA